>NC_007517.1:1312500-1634166 GCF_000012925.1 Geobacter metallireducens GS-15
ATCTCCCAAGGCTAAATACTACTCTCTGACCGATAGTGCACTAGTACCGTGAGGGAAAGGTGAAAAGTACTCCAATGAGGAGGGTGAAATAGAACCTGAAACCGTATGCCTACAAGCAGTGGGAGCCCCATGTATATCAGGGGTGACCGCGTGCCTTTTGCATAATGAGTCAGCGAGTTACTCTCGGCAGCGAGGTTAAGCTCATAGAGTGGAGCCGCAGCGAAAGCGAGTCTGAATAGGGCGCATGAGTTGCCGGGAGTAGACCCGAAACCGGGTGATCTATCCATGTCCAGGGTGAAAGGAAGGTAACACTTCGTGGAGGCCCGAACCCACTGGCGTTGAAAAGCCAGGGGATGAGGTGTGGATAGGAGTGAAAGGCTAATCAAACTCGGAGATAGCTGGTTCTCCCCGAAATATATTTAGGTATAGCCTCGTGAAGTAAGTAGTGGGGGTAGAGCACTGAATGGGCTAGGGGTCCTACCAGATTACCAAACCCAATCAAACTCCGAATACCACTAACTGTTATCACGGGAGTCAGACTGCGGGTGATAAGATCCGTAGTCAAAAGGGAAAGAGCCCAGACCGTCGGCTAAGGTCCCAAAATCCATGCTAAGTGGAAAACGATGTGGAAATGCCCAGACAACCAGGAGGTTGGCTTAGAAGCAGCCACCCTTTAAAGAAAGCGTAATAGCTCACTGGTCGAGTGGGTCTGCGCGGAAAATGTAACGGGGCTCAAGCATGGTACCGAAGCTGCGGATTCGCATCTTAAGATGCGAGTGGTAGGGGAGCATTGTGTAAGCCTGCGAAGGTCGACCGCGAGGACGGCTGGAGGTATCACAAGAGATTATGCTGACATGAGTAGCGAAAATGCGGGTGAGAAACCCGCACACCGAAAACCCAAGGGTTCCTCAGTAAAGGTAATCTGCTGAGGGTTAGTCGGTCCCTAAGGCGAGGCCGAAAGGCGTAGTTGATGGGAAACAGGTTAATATTCCTGTACCACTTGTCGTTGCGATGGGGGGACGGAGAAGGGTAGGCGAGCCGGGTGCTGGACGTCCCGGTTTAAGCGTGTAGGCGGGAGAGAGAGGCAAATCCCTTTCTCCATTCAACGCTGAGGCGTTATGACGAGGGGGTATCCCCGCAAAGTCGTTGATCCCATGCTTCCAAGAAAAGCCTCTAAGCTTCAGACGGCAGGTGACCGTACCGTAAACCGACTCAGGTGGGTGAGGATAAATGTCCTAAGGTGCTTGAGAGAACACTGGTTAAGGAACTCGGCAAATTGACACCGTAACTTCGGGAGAAGGTGTGCCCTCACTAGGTGTAGCGATTCGCACGTGAAGCCGAAGAGGGTCGCAGAGAAATGGCGGTAGCGACTGTTTACTAAAAACACAGGACTCTGCTAAGTCGCAAGACGATGTATAGGGTCTGACGCCTGCCCGGTGCCGGAAGGTTAAGGGGATTTGTTAGCGCAAGCGAAGCTTTGAACCGAAGCCCCGGTAAACGGCGGCCGTAACTATAACGGTCCTAAGGTAGCGAAATTCCTTGTCGGGTAAGTTCCGACCTGCACGAATGGCGTAACGATTTCCGCGCTGTCTCAACCAGTGGCTCAGCGAAATTGAATTCTCGGTGAAGATGCCGAGTACCCGCGGCAAGACGGAAAGACCCCGTGAACCTTTACTACAGCTTGACAGTGACATTCGGAATAGCTTGTGTAGGATAGGTGGGAGACTATGAAGCTGGGACGCCAGTCTCGGTGGAGTCAACCTTGAAATACCACCCTGGTTGTTTTGGGTGTCTAACCTAGGCCCGTCATCCGGGTCGGGGACACTGTCTGGTGGGTAGTTTGACTGGGGCGGTCGCCTCCCAAAGTGTAACGGAGGCGCACGAAGGTTCCCTCAGGCTGATTGGAAACCAGCCGTAGAGTGCAAAGGCATAAGGGAGCTTGACTGCGAGACAGACAAGTCGAGCAGGTACGAAAGTAGGTCTTAGTGATCCGGCGGTTCTGTATGGAAGGGCCGTCGCTCAACGGATAAAAGGTACTCCGGGGATAACAGGCTGATCTCCCCCAAGAGTTCACATCGACGGGGAGGTTTGGCACCTCGATGTCGGCTCATCGCATCCTGGGGCTGAAGTAGGTCCCAAGGGTTTGGCTGTTCGCCAATTAAAGCGGTACGCGAGCTGGGTTTAAAACGTCGTGAGACAGTTTGGTCCCTATCTGCCGTGGGCGCAGGATACTTGAGAAGAGCTGTCCTTAGTACGAGAGGACCGGGATGGACGTACCTCTAGTGTTCCAGTTGTTCCGCCAGGAGCAGTCGCTGGGTAGCTATGTACGGAAAGGATAACCGCTGAAAGCATCTAAGCGGGAAGCCTCCTTCAAGATTAGGTATCCCTGGGAGCAATCCCCTGAAGGCCCGTTGTAGACCACAACGTTGATAGGCCGGGTGTGTAAGCGCAGCAATGCGCTCAGCTGACCGGTACTAATCGGCCGTGAGGCTTGATCATAATTATTTCCCGAACTATTTGACGGGGGTGGTAACCCCACCCCCCATATTTACCCCGTTAAACATCTCGCTCATGTGATTGGAAAGATACATTTACAAGGTTTCTCGGTGGCTATGCCGAGGGGGTCACACCCGTTCCCATCCCGAACACGGAAGTTAAGCCCCTCTGGGCCGATGATACTGCACGGGTAGCTGTGTGGGAAAGTAGGTCGCCGCCGGGAGTTTTATCCAAAAGCCCCGCTCTCTTCTCTGAGGGCGGGGCTTTTGCTGTTCCTAGTGCTTTTACCCCACCCTCCAATCGCCTCGTTTCCCTCAATCCTAGTTTGACCTTCCCCCCAGAAACTGAACCATTGCAAACTTAGTGATTTCTGTCTAGTGACCTTACCCCGTTTTTTGGTCCAAAAGATGTGTTAGTTTTTCGGTTTGTTGATTTTGGTTCCAAGCATCCAGGAAGTCGCTAGGAGCCCTGTTTTCAAGTGAACTGTGCGGCCGGTTTTCGTTGTAATCTACACGCCATTCTTCGGTTTTCATCTGGGCGTCTTCTATTGAAATAAACCAGCTTTGATCAAGACATTCCTGCCGGAGCCGACCGTTGAAGCTCTCGATGAACGGATTGTCGGTTGGTTTGCCTGGCCGACTGACCTGAAGCTTGATTTTTCTCCGGTGAGCCCATTCATCCAGCGCCTTCGAGGTGAACTCCGGTCCATTGTCGACTTGGATTACCTTCGGTAGGCCATATGTATAGGCCAGACCTTCAAGCACATCGACTACCCGGCGCCCCGAGAGCGAGTTTCCGACCTCAATTGCCGGACTAACACGGCTTACGTTATCGACTATCGTTAAGGCCCGAAATCGCCTACCATCATGGAGGCTATCAGAAACAAAGTCCATGCTCCAACACTCATTAGGTCTCTGCGGTGCAGGATGAGCAACCCTCAAGGCCGAAATTCGCTTTTTAGGCTTCTTGTGGCGCAGTTAAGGCATTCCAACCGGTACAATCGATAAACGCGTTTACGGTTGATCTGCCAGCCTTCCCGAAGCAGCAGAATGTGTAACCGCAAGTACCCAAAGCGAGGACGAGCGGCAGCATGCTCTTTGAGCCGAATGCGCAAGGCAATCTGTTCATTACGGCGATGCCGGTAGCGCTGACTTGAGCGTTGCAATCGTATCAGCCGGCAGGCATGGCGCTCACTCACCTTGAAAGCCACTCGGAGGAACTCAACCAGCTGCCGCTTGCGCGCCGGCTTCACAGCTTTTATGCAATGACCTCCTGAAGCATGTGCTTGTCCAGGGTCAGATCGGCAACTAATGACTTGAGCTTGCGATTCTCGTCTTCGAGTTGACGTAGCTTTCTCAGTTCGGTCACACCCATGCCGGCAAATTGCTTCTTCCAGCGGTAAAAGGTGACTTCAGTGACTCCAAGACGACGGCAGATCTCAGCAACTGGAACTCCTGATTCTGCCTGTCTTATTGCCGCAGCTACCTGCTCCTCTGTAAACCTAGATTTTTTCATTATGCCCCCTTTCGGATTCCGAAAGACTAACACAATTTTTTGGATCAGTTTACAGGGGGAAGGTCACAAGGCCAAATCACTAACTTCCAAATGGCTGGATGATGGGGGGAAGGTCAACCCTGTCCCAGGATGAGATGGTGTGTGGCTCGTGCGGTGGGCGTTGCACAAGCGTCCATGAAACGACCAAGCGCGTAATTCGAGATTTGCCGATTCTCGATGCTCAGACTTATCTGATCGTTCACCGCCGCAGGCTGCTGTGCCCTCAGTGTGGGCCAACGCTGGAGCGTCTGTCATGGCTGGCGAAATACGCCCGCGTGACGCGCAGGCTTGCAGAGAGCGTAGCGCGACTGTGTGGTGTCGTGTCTGTGAAGCACGTGGCGCAGTATCTGGGGCTTTCTTGGGACCAGGTGAAGGAAATCGACAAGCGCTCACTCACAGAGCGGGTCGGCACCGTCGACCTCTCAAACATCGAAGTTCTCGGGATGGATGAGTTCGCCCTTCACAAGGGGCACCGCTATGCGACGGTTATCATCGAGCCATACCGTAAGGAAGTCTTATGGATCGGCAAAGGCAGGAGTCGCGAGAGTATCCGTCCTTTCTTCACGCAGCTTGGCCCACATGGCTGTAAACGGCTCAAAGCGGTCGTGATGGATATGAACGCATCATATGAGGAGGAAATCAAGCAGCACTCGCCCCAGGCAGACATAGTCTACGACCTGTTCCATGTGGTGGCGAAGTATGGCAGGGAAGTGATCGACAGGGTGCGAGTCGATGAGGCAAACCGCCTGAAGGAAGACAAGAAGGCACGGAAGGTAGTCAAAACATCGCGGTGGTTGCTGCTACGAAACAGCGAGAACGTCAAGGGCGACGACATGCTTCGCCTCCAGGAACTGTTGGAGGCAAACCGCAGCCTCCTTACGGTCTACCTGCTCAAAGACGATCTGAAGCAACTGTGGAAGTTTACCTGCATTGAAGAGGCGGGACTATTCTGGGAGCAGTGGCACCAAAGGGCGATGGAGAGTGGAATACCGCCACTCATCCTGTTTGCCCGCCGGCTAAAGGGCTATCTCCAAGGAATCCTCAACCACTGCCTCTGGCCCCTTCACACCGGAATCCTCGAAGGCATCAATAACAAGATCAAGGTGATCAAAAGAATGGCCTACGGCTTCCGGGATCACGAATACTTCTTTCTCAAGATCAGAGCCGCTTTCCCCGGAATTCCCGGATGAACCTGAAAAAAGCCCGGCAATGCCGGGCCTTTTTGGGGTTATGAATGAACGAGTGCTGCTTATACCAGACCGTGAGCGACCATGGCGTCAGCTACCTTGATGAAACCGGCGATGTTGGCGCCGGTGACATAGTTCCCCTTGTCGCCATACTCTTCGGCAGTTTCGTAGCAGAGCTTGTGAATGCCGACCATGATCTTCTCCAGCTTCTTCTCGGTCTCTTCGAAGGACCAGGAATCGCGCTGGGCGTTCTGTTGCATTTCGAGGGCCGAGGTGGCAACCCCGCCGGCATTGGCCGCCTTGCCTGGACCGTAGGCAATTTGGGCCTCGATGAACACCTTGATCCCTTCCGGCGTGGTGGGCATGTTTGCCCCTTCGCCCACGGCAATACAACCGTTCTTCACCAGGGTCTTGGCATCCTTGCCGTTGATCTCGTTCTGGGTTGCTGATGGCATGGCTACCTGGCAGGGGATATCCCAGATGTTGCCGTTGGCGATGTACTTGGCATCCTTGTGGTAGGTGGCGTAATCGGCGATCCGGCGACGCTCCACTTCCTTCAGCTGCTTGATCAGTTCCACATCAAGCCCTTTCTCGTGGATGATGACGCCGTTACTGTCGGAGCAGGCAATGCACTTGCCACCCAGTTGGTGGATCTTCTCGATGGTGTAGATGGCCACGTTACCTGAACCTGATACCAGGCAGGTCTTGCCGTCGAAGGAATCTTTGCGTACCTTGAGGGCTTCGTTGATGAAGTATGTGGCGCCGTAGCCTGTTGCTTCCGGACGAACCAGGGATCCGCCGAACTTGAGTCCCTTGCCGGTGAGGACGCCGGCTTCCCAGCGGTTAGTGATCCGCTTGTACTGGCCGAACATGTAGCCGATTTCGCGGCCGCCAACCCCGATGTCTCCTGCCGGAACATCGGTGTGTTCGCCAATGTGGCGATAGAGTTCAGTCATGAAGCTCTGGCAGAAACGCATTACTTCGTCATCGGTCTTCCCTTTCGGATCGAAGTCGGAACCACCTTTGCCGCCACCGATCGGCATGCCGGTGAGGGAGTTCTTGAAGATCTGCTCGAAGCCGAGGAACTTGATAATGCCGAGATAGACGGAGGGGTGGAAGCGGAGGCCTCCCTTATAGGGGCCGAGAGCGGAGTTGAATTCAACGCGGAAGCCTCGGTTGATGTGGACCTGCCCCTTGTCGTCCTGCCAGGGCACCCGGAAGATAATCTGACGCTCCGGTTCAGCGATCCGCTCAATGATTTTGCGCTCCAGGTATTCCGGGTGCTTGGTCACGACCGGTCCGAGGGATTCCAGGACCTCGGCCACGGCCTGGTGGAATTCCACCTCGCCCGGGTTGCGCTTGAGCACATCCTGATAGATGCCTGCGAGTCTTTCGTCGATAAGTTGTGGTGACATGCTTCCTCCTTGTGATGATATTGTGAGCCTGTTCAACATGTGCTCAGAATCGGGTTAATTGCCTTCTTGGCTGGCGCCACTTATATATGCAGAGGGTGCACCAAAAAATGCGCCGACGATGCATAAAGAGGCATCTGCCCGAATTTGCGGCATAATCTATCGTTGTTCGTCGAGTTCGAGATTAAATATTGGTCATTGTGCGATTAATAATTGTACACTGCTGTGTATTTGAAGTACTTAGCGCTGGTTTGTTACTTTGTGAGAGCCTGCAATCGGAATGTCCTTTTGACAAACCCGAAACCAACAGTACACTTTGCTCATTAGAACTTCGCCACTCCTCCCCGAACGGTGGTTTGAGATCTATCGGTGGCTTGTTTGCCTAGGGGAGGGAAGCTGGGAAACCTGAACAAACCACACTGACTGTTTTTGTGGAGAATCCGTGATAAAAGGAGCCGATGCCATGTACGTAGCCCGAGACAAGGACAAGCAACTCTATCTGTTCAAGGACCTTCCCCTCCGGGGCAACGAATGCTGGTGGGCCGAATCCGGGGTCGATGGCACCTACCTTCGTCTCGATAACGCCCTCTTCCCCGAAGTAACCTGGGAGTCGGCGCCACTTCCCGTCTCGCTGGTATCTGCGAGCGAAGGGACTGCCTAGGGACGCTCCAGCAGATCATTACAATGACCGGGGAGGGATTCATGACGAACGCCTATCGACGCGGAAGCACGGGAGCAGAGGTAAAGACAATCCAGACACGGTTGGCGGGGCTTGGGCTTTATAGTGGCGATACTGACGGCATCTTTGGTGGCGGCACCGAAAGCGCTGTGAAGAATTTTCAGCGGAAGAACGGACTGGATGTGGATGGAATCGTTGGGGAGGATACCTGGAAAAAGCTTTTCCACGGTGAAAAGCTGCTGGAGCCCGAAATCGGCAAGCAGACTCTGGCATATCGCTGTCTGGCTCTGACAGGCACCATCGAAACGGGCAAACCGATACCCCACTGCTTTGCTGTCGTCTCTGGCGATTTCGACGGCCAGGGGCTCAGTTTCGGCGCTCTCCAGTGGAATCTGGGCCAGGGGTCGCTGCAGCCGCTCTTCCAGGAAATGGCGGAAAAGTACCCCAGCCAACTGGAGAGTATCTGCCACGACTACTTTCCCGAGTTAAAGGCCATTTTTACCTCCGATAAGGACGACCAGCTCGCCTGGGTCCGCTCGGTCCAGGACCAGCAGCGCTTTAGCCTGTTCGAACCATGGAAGGGGCTTCTCACCACCTTGGGGCGCACCGCTGAGTTCCAGAATATCCAAATAGGCGCCGCAGGCATGCTCTTCAGCGATGCCAAGGACCTCTGTGCCGAGTATGGCCTCTGGTCCGAGCGTGGCGTGGCGCTCATGTTCGACATCAAGACCCAGAACGGGAGCATCTCTCCCTTGGTGAAATCCCAGATCATGGCCGACTTCTCCCGGTTGGGAGGCGACCTGAGTAAGGACGAGACTGAAGAAGCCCGCCTGATTATCGTGGCAAACCGTCGGGCCGAGGCCTCTAACCCGCGGTGGATAGAGGACGTGCGCAAGCGCAAGGTAGCCATCGCCTGCGGTGAAGGTATGGTGCACGGAAACTATCTTCACCTTGAAGACCAGTTCGGCATCGGGCTCAAGCCATTCTGATGCCCGGAGGCGCTAACGCAACCCCCATGAGGAACAAGCTCGTCACAAAGCGTTCCGCCAAGGCGGGGCTTCCCCCCGGCACCCTCGTTCACATCGGCGAACGGCACCGCGAAGCGGCCCGGGTCTCCATTATCGCCTATGACGAGAAAGGCGTTTACGAACAGGCTTCCGACGACCTTGCCGCCTGTTTCCCTCTGCGCAACCAGCCGGAAGTCAGCTGGATCAATGTGGAGGGAATCCACAGCATCGAACTCCTTCAGAAACTGGGCGAATGTTACGGCATCCACCCTCTGGTGCTGGAAGACATTCTCAATACCGACCAGCGCCCGAAGCGGGAGGACTACGGCGCCTACCTCTTCATCGTTCTCAAGATGCTCTCCCTCAAAAACGGCAACAAAGGGGTGGCTGCCGAACAGATGAGTCTCATTCTGGGTGAGAACTTCGTGCTCTCCTTCCAGGAGGGGCTTGCGGGGGATCCCTTCGACCCGGTTCGTGAGCGGCTGCGGGCCGGTCGTGGGAAAATCCGCTCCCTGGGAGCCGATTATCTCGTCTACTCCCTCATCGACGCCATTATTGACAACTACTTCGTTATCCTCGAAAGCCTGGCGGAGCGGATCGAGCGGCTCGAAGAAGAGCTGGTGGCCAATCCGGTGCGCGAAACCGTCGGCAGGCTCCACATCCTCAAGCGGGAAGTGATTTTTCTGCGCAAATCAATCTGGCCCCTCCGCGAGGTGATCAGCGGCCTCGAACGGCGTGAATCGTCCCTCGTCCGCGAAGAGACCGCCATCTACCTGCGCGATGTCTATGACCATACCGTGCAGATCATTGACACCGTGGAAACCTTCCGCGATATCCTTTCGGGGCTCCTCGACATCTACCTTTCCACCCTCAGCAACCGCACCAACGAAGTCATGAAGGTGCTGACCATCATCGCCACCCTCTTCATGCCCCTTACCTTCATTGCCGGTCTCTACGGCATGAACTTCCACTATATGCCCGAGCTCAACTGGCGCTGGGGCTACCCCGCCGTGCTCATCCTCATGCTTCTGGTGATCGGGGGGATGCTCGTCTTTTTCAGAAGGAAGAAATGGATATAGGCCGGCCCCCTATTTGTTCGACTTGAGT
This sequence comes from Geobacter metallireducens GS-15, assembly GCF_000012925.1. Taxonomy (NCBI): domain Bacteria; kingdom Pseudomonadati; phylum Thermodesulfobacteriota; class Desulfuromonadia; order Geobacterales; family Geobacteraceae; genus Geobacter; species Geobacter metallireducens. The sequence goes on from NC_007517.1 coordinate 1,321,943, forward strand.
TGATCCGGGCTCGTGATACGTACTCCCTGATGGTCGAGAAGCTCGCCGGTGTCGCGCCACAGCTTCGAGACGGCGTACGCGAATGCTTCCGTTGAGTCCTGATGGGCGTTTCGGGCGGCAATAAGGTCGTTTTCCGCATTGATGAAATCCTGAACCGTCGTGGCACCGGCCCTGGTTTGATTCCGGTATTCGTCGTGACGCTGCTCGGCGTACTGAAGTGCTTTTTCCGTCGTCTGTATCTGCAACCGCGCGGAAATAAGCGCCCGCATGTCGGCCTCGACGTCGTTGCGTATCTTCCATACGAGCGCATCGATCTGGTTTTGCACCTGCTCGGTCCTAATTTTGTTTTTGAGATAATCGTTATAGGCGGCGGTGTTGCCCAGCGGCACGTTTAATTGCATGCCCGCCGACCAGTACGTTCCCGGCTTCTGCGCTACCTTCCGGTAGCTTTCCGCAAAGTTGGTGCCGGTCCCGGTGAGGCCCCCGCTGCCGCTGACAGTGAGTTCGGGCAATGTCTGATGATCGGCCACCCGTTCCTGCAGTTGAGACGATTTCAAGGTTATGCGGAGCTGTTTCAGGTCGGAGCGGTACTCCAGGGCAGACTTGACCGCCTGATCCTCCGTTGTCTGCGGCTCCTCTCTTGGGGGCGGATCAACAGGAATGATCCGGGTCTTTTGCTCCATTCCGATCAGGTATCGGAGGTTCGCTTCCTGGTCACTTACACTTCTCTCCGCTTCCACGAGGTCTTTCAGCCTCTGGGCGATGGTGTATTCCGTGTTGGCCAGCTCTATCTTCTGGAGGGCGGTCGGTTTTGGCCTTTTGCGTAATTCTTCGAGGAAATCCTGGGCGGATTTCAGGGCTCCCCTCTTCGTTTCCAGGGTCTGCCGCAAGGTGTAGAGGTGATTGTATGCGGTAATGACGGCCAGAACGGTATCGGTGGTGGTGAAGCGGTACCGTTCCCTTGAATCCTCCAGCGCATTGGCAGCCAGCGTTATGCTCAATTCCATCGTTTGCTTCCCCGCATTTTTCAACAAAGGTTGCGAGAGTGCGAGGCCCGCCGTTGACTGCCAGGTCGAGGTGGATGAGTCCGGGTTGCTGACCTCGGCGTTTGTATAACCGCTTTGGGTTGATGCAGAAAAGTATCCGCCTGTCGGAAGATACTGAGTCAGGCCGATGGAGCCGGTTGAGTATCTGCTGCTGAAAAAGGGGTCGCCCGGAACGGATGTGACTCCGCCCGTGCCGGAAACTACCAGAATCGGGTTATAGATTCCCCAGCTCCGGTCAACGTCCGTTTCCGCCATTGAGTAATTAAGAGATTCGACCCGCAGATCGATGTTCTTGCGGATCGCCATTTCGATTGCCATTCCCCGTGAAAGACTCAATGTATCCGGTAAGGTGTCGCAATGGCCGGTGCTTGCGGAGAGGGCCATTGCCAGCGGGAGCGCATACCGGACGCTGACCTTTAGGATCCCCCGGAACTGTTTGGAGCATGTTGGCGGATAAGTAAAGTCCATGATTAGCCCTCCCATCGGTAAGTGGGCTAATTATAACATTGTCGGGTGCGATTTCATGGGGGGGGGATTTGATGTCGTGGGAGGACAAAAGAAAAAAGCCCTCCCCGGGGAGGGGAGGGCTCTGTTTGGTGGTGTTACCGAGAGTCACTGACCGGCAGCAAGAGAGGTGATCTGAGCGGCGGTCAGAGAGCTGCTGAGGTAGCCCATGCCGCCGATGTTGCCACTGATGGCGCTCTGAATGGCGGCAGCGGTTTTACCTTGCTTCGAGGCGCCATGGCACCCGGCGCAGTACTGGTTGTACAGAGCCCAGGTCTTGGCTGGAACCGGAGCCGGAGCGGGAGTAGGAGCCGGGGTCGGCGCAGGAACCGGTGTCGGAGCAGGTGCCGGGGCCGGAGCGGGCGTAGGTGCCGGCGTCGGCGCCGGGGTCGGTTTGGGGGCCGGTGCAGGGATAGGCTTGGGAGCCGGCGCGGGAGTCGGGGGGACCGGCGTCGGGTTCGGCCTGGGAATCGGAGCCGGTTTGTGGTTCTTGCTCTCCTTCTCCTTCTTCTCCCGTTCCTTTTTTTCCTTCTCAGCCTTTTCCTGGGAAGCCTTCTTTATTTTCGTTGCATAGTCGTCGTCGGCATGTCCTGAGGGAATTACCGCTGTTTGTCCGATTGTCAGTGCCAGAAAGAGTACTGCCATCTTCAAAGTTTTAGACATGTTTGAAACTCCTTGCATTGTGTTTTTGATCATCGTTGAAATCCCTTTCATCTTTTTTTTCATCCGTGATTACGTTCAGCAATGACTAGTTGCAGATGTCCTGCTCGTCATTAACTGTGTCTGTCCCATGGTTATAAGTATCAGAAGCATGGTGACAGAAGGTTCCCCCTTTCCTGGTTCTTCGCATCCCGGCTCTTTTGAGGCTGCAGTCAACAAAAAAGCCGGGTTGCGAATATCTGGTGATATTTCGGCAACCCGGCTGTCTCAGTAAGACCCTGTAGGCTTTCCGCCCCATTCTCACGAATGGTTTAGTATTATCGACTATCGATATTGAAGATAGAGACGGGGAAAACAGAACAGCCGGGGCCGATTATCATAATGATATTTCGGCAACCCGGCTGTCTCAATAAGACCCTGTAGGCTTTCCGCCCCATTCTCGCGAATGGTTTAGTATTGTCGTCTATCTTCCCTGCAAAATTTTTATCTGACAGTACATGATCAAAAATAGAACGTCAACCTAAAAAAACAAAAAAGAAACAAAGAGGTCTCAGAATCGGTAGCCGATCCCTCCCATAAATATGTCGCTATCCCGATTATAGTTGGTAATGACGCGGTTCCAGGAGGCCCTGATAAGCCAGTGTGGCGTCAAGCGGAAACCGGCCGAAGCGGTGAAAATGGTGGGGATGAAGACCTCATTGTCGTTCTGGCGGCGACGGTCCACGGCAAAATAGGGCCCGAAACCGATGCCGAGCGCCACATGATCGTCAAAAAAGGGCCGTGCGAGCCAGAGCTGGGTGGTCAGACCGTACCGGTCGCACAGCGTGCTTCGCCCCTCGTAAAGGGCTGCGGCGGTCATCTCCACGAAACGCCAGATCCCCCGCCGGTATTCGAGGCTGAGAGCCTGCGAATGCCCGTCCCCCGGGACGTTGACGATTGTCTGCCCTCCGAGAAGCGTCAGTTCGTTTTCAGTTGTTCTCTTTGTCTGGGGGGGCGCCTTGGCAAGCGGACCCGGCTTGGGCGGAGCATCGAGCTGGTAGCCTATCCCAACAAGGGCCGAGACGGTGTCGAAGCTGGCGTTTGCCTTGACCCAGTAGGTTTGGAGCTGGAAGATCACGCGGCTTTCCGTGTACCAGGTCGCGGCCAGGCTGTACATGCTCGCCAGGCCGTGGACATCCTCGGATGGGGTGCCGGGAGGCGGATGGGTCGTGTCGTAATAGTACATGACGCCAATGCCGGCGGCCAGGGAGAGCTGGGGGTGGAGCTGGTTGGTGCGGAGCCAGAGGTTGAAGGAGTTGCCGTCGCGATGGTGCTCGGGAAAGTGCCCCTGGTTCAGATACGAAAGACTGAAGGCGAAGTGCTCCCCAAGCCCCTCCAGATATTCGATCTGATAAGCTCCAGCCTTGCGGTTCGGGTTTGAATCTACTCCGTATCCGCCGAGTATGTGAATTTCTTCGGCAGCGACCGGAGAAGCGAAGATAAGAAGCAGCATTGCCAGTGCGAGCCTTCGCATACCTACCTCCTTTCGGAACCTCTCACAATTTCCCTTCTCCCACTTCCACCGCATCCGAATAGACCAGCCGCCGCTCCCGGCCCGAGCCGAACCGCTCAGTGAGCCCCGCTTCGGGCGCGTCGCCCAGGAATGCCTCGTACTCCTCCACCACCACCCGGAAGAGGGCATCGGGGTCATCGACGGGGAGGGTGATGGTCCCTTCCCAGACGGAGAGGGTTTTGAGGGCCTGGGCGTTGAAGAGGGTGACCGGCGCCATGGAGACCGGCACCCACCCCATGTCCCCCTCGCCGGGGCCGAGCCACCGCTCCAGCCGGGCCTCGATCTCGCCGGTGCAGTTGAAGGAGGCGTTTCTCCGGTAGCCGGTGCCGGAGACGGTGATCCGGAGCGCCGTCGGGTCGGCGGCGTCCCGGGCCACCCAGCAGATCCGGTCCGGGGCGAACTGGGCGAAGTCGGCCAGCACCACCCGGGAAAGCTCGGCGCCGGCAATGGATTTCGGCTGGTAGCGTACCAGGGCCAGCCGCACGAAGGGATAGTAGGAGTCGCCGGCATCGATGTCCAGATCGCAGTAAAAGAGGTGGCGTTCCTCGTCGTACCCCACCCCATGGCCGGCCACGGCCACGAGGGTGTCGGGGCGCTCCTCGATGGTGAGGGATGTCTGCACCGCCACGGCTTTCGTGAAGTTCTGGAGCGACGGCACCTGCTGGGTGGGGCCCGAGAGCCAGATGGGGTCGCGCCCCCACTGGCTGGCGTAGGGCTTCAGTTCGTCGGGCACCTCGATCCGCACGAAGGTGTCGCGGATCGGCTTGCCGGAAAGGCACCAGTCCCGCTCGCCGGGCCAGACCACTACCCCCAGGAGCTCGCCGTCGCCGGAGGAGAACCAGGGTTCCTCCAGGTAGAGGCGCAGTCCGCCGGTGCGGCGGCTGAAGGTTCCCCGCTCGTCCTCTCCTGCCTCCCAGCCGAAGGTGGGGACCACGTAGAGGAGGTTCGGCGCCAGGGGGCGGCCCGAGTTGAGCACCTCCGTCTCGAAGAGGTGGGTGGCGGAGGCAGGGGGAAGCTCGGCCTTGGGGGGCCGGGTCAATTCGTCGCTGGTGAGGGAAGGGTCAAAGTAGTCCCGGAATCGGGTGGTGGCGGTGGCGTAGTAGCTGACCTTGCGGTATTTGGTGTCGCCGAATTCGTGGCGACGGCCCCCCCACGGCACCGACGGGGTGTCCGGCGAGGCCACGGGGAGGTCGAAGGCGTGGGATTCGCCGCTCTTGCGGGCGAAGCCGATGCCGGTGGGCTCGCTCCAGAGGGCCAGGAGGTCTACCTTGCCGGTGCTCGGGGCGTGGACCCCCACTGTCCCCCCGACGGTGGCGAAGGTGTCCCCCAGGGCAGCTTTGCGGGGATTGAGGGCCTCGATGACCGGCGGCGCCAGGGGCTGCTGCACTGCGTGGACGAGGGTCAGCTCCCGGAAGGGGGTGAGCATCCAGTGGAGCCCGTCCAGGGCCAGCTGCTTCAGCCGCGCCCGTTCCTCGTCGTCAAAGGCCTCATCCTCGATCCACTTCCAGACGGCGAGCTTCTCCAGATCGGCGGGGGTGACGCGGGAACTAAGCCGCACCTTTGCCACGGCGGCCTTGGGAAGCTCCACGGTGAGGATGCGCTCCGTCGAATCCCAGGTGGGCGGGCCGTTCCCCTCGATCATGGCGATGCGAAACGGTTTCCCCTGCCACCAGCCGGGGGCGGCATCGAAGGTTATGGCCTGACTTGACTCGGGCGCCGTCCCGGGAAGCCCCCGCAGGACCGCCGCGGCGGCGAAGGGGTCGGCCAGGTAGGGGACCTCGGTCGGGAGCGCTGCCGGGTTCGGGTAGACCTCCGGGATGGCTGCCGCATCCTTGGCGGCCAGGCGGTTCCAGGTGGTCGGGGTGGCGTCAACCCCCGTGGGAGTGTCTAGGAGACCGTACTGCTCGATGGTGGCCACGGCGGTCCGGGGGGGGAGGAGGAGCCGCTCCGACATTTCGGGCGAGATGGTGCCGTCGTCGGCCGGGGTGTCGTTGTAGCTCCGGATGACGAGGTGCGCCGTCGACTCCCCCGGAAGGTTCGAGAGGGGGACGGCTGAGACGATGGCCACGGCCGGCGCTTCCACGGGCTCGAAGCGGCGGTAGGTGACTTGCGGCGAGGCCTGGGATGCGTCGGTGGAGTCGTAGGGGAGGCTGTTGCCGGCCACGTCCACGGACCGGGCCCGGATCCGGTAGGTGCCGCCGAACCGCAGGCGTGGGAGAGTTTTGGGGGTCGGCTCGGCCGTGATCTCCAGGTTGAGGGAGGTTTTCGAGGGGTTTCTCGCCTTGCCGTCGGGTCCCAGGTTCTCGCCGTGGCTCAGGCCGTCGTTCTGGATCGCCTCGCCGGGGCGCGGGGCCACCAGGCTCCAACCGTCCCAGTGGAAGAGGGCCTCGTGGAGGTAGAAGTCGTTCTTCGTGGGGTCCACGTCCTGCATGGCGGCGGCGGTGACGGTCCCTTCGTCCGAGTCGGTGATGGTGGCCTGGGGGCCGGCGAGACGCCCCACGCGGTAAGTGACGCCGCGCCGGCAGAGGGAGCGCCAGATGCCGGCGACGTCCTGCACGTCCACCCGGAACCCGCCGGTCACGTCATCGGCCCAGAGTTCCGGCGGGTTCTGGGGATTGAGGTTGGTGTTGGCCTGGGTCACGGTCTTGAAGGTGTTGGCCAACCGCACCGCCCGGCCGGTCCGGAGCACCGAGACCCCGCCGGAGCGCAGGGCCGGGAGGCCGTCGTCGTTGGTGGAGTCGGCGGTCCTGAGCCGCCCCTGCTGTCGCATCTGGAGCTGGTTGGCGTAGTCGATGGCCTTCAGGGCCGCGCCGTCCGCGTCCACCTGCTGGATGCTGAAGTCGGTGGTGCCGAGCCGGAGCATGCCGTCCGCCAGGTCCGACGTGGCCGCCGGTGCCGGCAGGAAGCGCTTCTTTGCCGTATCGAGGAGGTAGTGGACCCGCAGGGGCTGGTCGTCGCTGACGAATTCGTGCCCCACGCTTGCCACCTGCACGGTGCCGCCGGCGGGCTGGCCGGCCAGGGGGACGCTCACCTCGATCACGAGCCCGAGCCGCCGCATCAGGAGGGGGTGGTTCCCCACCATGGCCACGGCCTCGTGGAAGTCGAAGTCGGGCACCGGCACCGGGTTGTCGCGGTTCCCCCCCTTGAAACGGTGGAAGTGCTTGGCCCGGAAAAAGTCCATGGCCGGCTCCGGCGGCCCCGGCGGCAGGGCCGTGGTCTTCAGCCGCTTGTACCGGCCCAGGAGGTCCGCTTCCAGATGGTCGTCCAGGTTGAACCACTCGCGCCCCTGCCCCTCCACGGTGCGGACCAGGGTCGCCCCCTTCTGGGCCAGCTCGGCGATCAGGGGAAGATCGGTGGGGGAGGCGACCCCCACGGCGGCGTAGAGCTTGCGCAGGTGCTCCACCACGTTGGCCACCGGGAACGAGTGGATGAGCTGCTTCGACTGGTCCGCAGGGACAAAGGAGCGGACCGAGGTCTCCTCCGCCGGAAAGAGGGCCTGCCAGAGGGCCGGGTCGGCCCCGGAGGGGATGATGGTTGCGGCCACTGGCGCCTGGCCGCTGAACTGGATTGAGATGGTGAGGGGCTGGGCCGGCCAGTTGGTGAAGGGGGGAAAGGCGCTGAGCTTCAGAGGCGGTCCCTCGGTGTCGAGCCGGGGCGATACCATCACCGACAGGAGGAGATTCTTTCCGTCAGCGCTCATACCTTTCGGAAGAGCGGTCCATATGATTGTCTGTTTCATGGCAGTTACCCCCTATGCAAACGCCGCGGCGTAGGCTTCCCAGCGCGGCTGGGGCATCATGACGCCGAAGGGCGGATCTCCGCTGGACCCGGCGAACTGTTTTCTCATGGTGACGGTGACGCTGGCGCTGAAGAGGAGCACCTCCACCTTCACGGAAACCCGGCACTCGCCCCAGGCCTTGCCGGAGCCGAAGTCGTAATCGAGCCCCAGGTAGAATTCCAGCGATACGGTGATGAGGCCGATGACTTCCAGGGCGCCGTTGGCCCGCACGTATCCGGTCAGCTGCGAGTGGTCGGTGCTCACGTCGATCTTCAGGTAGATGCCGGCCATGAGGGAGATGCCGCCGCTGGCCACCCCCAGGTCGATGGCCACGCAGCCCCCGAACTCCAGGGAGGCCTCCAGGGTCTCCACCCCGTCCATCCCCACGGCCAGGGCGAAGAACCCGCCGCCGCCGAAGGGGGCCACCGACACGGTGAAGGGGCTCTGCCGCTCCGAGAGGTTGAAGCGGAGCCGCATCGGCTCCCCGGTGAAGGGGAGGGTGAGCCGGGCGCCGAGGGCGATGTTGGCGATGGAAACCGCCCCCACCGAGACCGCCGGGATGGTGAGGGAGTAGCCGGCGGTGATCCCCTGGGGAGTCACGTCCAGGAAGGGGGGATCGGCGAAGTTGGCCGGCTGCAGGTAGTTTCGCAGCTCGTTCACGAACTCCAGGGCCCCGGTGAAGGTGATATCGGCGATTTCCACGTGGACGTCGGGCTTCTTGCCGTCCACGGAGGTGAAGGAGAACTGGTCGAACTTCACCGTCACCACATCAGCCAGGTTGATGGTGAAATCGACGATTTTTCCCGTCAGCTGGAAGGCCTTGCCTCCCCCCGCCTTGGGGGTCTTGAGGAGGCTGTCGAGGGTGAGCTTTGCGGCGGCCCCCTTCACGAAGGGGCCACTGGCCTTGAGTTTCGTGGTCTCCCAGTGGAGCGTCGTGGTGATCTCGGTGGCGCTGTTGGCGGTGACGAGCTTCGGGGCCTGGTCCAGGAAGTCGCCGGGGATCAGGGCGTCGAGGATGTCGGCCAGGGTGATCCCTCCGAGGAGCTGGGCGTTGAGGCCGGCGAAGAACTGGAGTGGGTCGAAATTCCCCTCGGCGAAGCTGTCGGCCGTGTCCCCCACGGTCCCCAGCTCCCGGGAGAGGCCGCGGATCGCCATGCTGGGGGTGGCGACCCCGCCTGAGCGGTCGGAGCTCTTCCCGGCCGTGTAGTCCAGGGAGGGGGCTGGAACCATGGCCGGCACCTGGGCGAAGAGCCCTGCCTTGTTCTTCACCGGGTCGAAGCTGTGCTCCAGATACCGGGGAGCCAGCTCCACCGTGGCCGGATCGTTGCTGCCGGTCATCTGCCGTAGGGCTGCAATGGCGATCTGTGCCTGGTCCAGCTTCGGGTAGCAAGGTGGCTCCCGGGTGCCGTCGGCGGGGGAGAGGGCCGCAAAGCTCAGGGCCGCCGTGTCGAAGGTGGTCTTGCCAGCATACCCCGTCGACTCGGCCATGGCCACCTGCTGGCCGCCGAGGGTGGTTGCGCGCCGGTCCTTCTCCTTGGGGGCGTTGTAGGCATCCACCGCCACCTTGATCTCGGCGGCGTTGTCGAGCATGTCGGAGCGGACAAAGGCCAGGGGCATCACGAAGTCCACCTCGTGACCCTCCCAGTCCCACCCCTTCAGGTGGAAGAGGAAGTCGCCCGGCCCCACTCGGGGCCAGAAGGCGGCGATGGGTGGCGTTCCCACCGGCCCCCCGAGGGGGCGCTGGCCCGGATCGGCACCCAGGGGGGATTCCTGGGGCGGGTTCAGGTTGGGGGTGACGACGGTGGTTATCCGGACCCGCCGCAGGGGGGTCTCGCGGCCGCTGAAGGCGTAAGCACTGCCACCGTAGGTCCGCTCCGGCTCCCGGACGATGATGAACATCCGCTGCCTGATGTACGCCACCGGGTCGCCGGTGGGAGAGAGCTCCACCTTCCGCTCGCTGATTTTTACCAGGGACGCCCGGTGGCCGAAGGGGAAGAGGAACCCCTTGTAGACCACCCGCACGAAGTGGTCGCGCCCCATGGTGGCCCGGTGCCGCCACTGCTCCACGGAGTATCCCGCCGGCGGCGACAGCTGGAGGTTGCTGTCGAGCCACCCCCCCAGGGACGAGAGCATCAGCTTGTTGATGGAGACCGGGGTCGGCGTGCCGATGGTGAAGTCGGCGGTCAGGTCCACGATCTGGCGCCGGTCGTCCTGGTCCATGGGCATCAGGAACGGCTTGTCGAAGTCGGTAGGGATGTCGTGGTCACGGGACCAGATGGCCCGCACGGTCCGGTACTGGTGGGGCTCCTCGGTGACTGCCTCGCCGGCGCGCACTGCCAGCCGCGTGTGCCAGAGCTCGGTCCGGCCGTCGCGGGTCACCGGGGCGTTGGCGTGGACCCAGGTGCCATGGTGGTTGGGGGAGATGATCAGGCGGAAGGGGAGCTCGATCTGTGTCGTGGTGGCCGAGGGGGGGGCCGGCTTCAGGAGGAGCCCCGGCAGGATGCTGATGGTGTCGATGGGGCGCAGGTTCCCGAGGACCGTCTGACGTGCGAGGGTTGCCGTCACCCGCTGCACTGGCGCGGCGCGGTTCGTGAGCGCCACCGGGGGGCGGTTCCAGAGGGGTGCCGCCACCTTGAAGATCGGCTCGGGGCCCGGGAGGATGATGGGGGGGAGACCCGGCCGCTTCAGCCGCACCGATCCCGGCAGGGCCGTGGGGGCCAGGGACGGGGTGAGGGGTTGCCAGTCGAGGATGGTCGCGCCGTTCAGGAGGAACGCCTGGTCCCCTTGGGGGAGGGAAAAGACGAGGCGGCTCTGCTTTGCCATGAGGGCCTTCACCGGCGGCGACGGCGGGTTGGCGATGCTCGGCCCTTCCTTCACCTGTTGAGCCGGGGGCATGTCCGAATCGCTTACCTTGTAGCTCGGGTCCGCCTCGAAAAAAGTCTCCTCGCCGATGCTCTGGGGGGGGAAGACCACCGCCAGGTAGGAGGGGCCCGTGGTCAGCGGCTGGAGGCGCCGCGTCGTCCCTTCGGTCACGAGCCGCAGGTTGGTCCACCGGTACCCCAGGTGGAGGAAGTCGTCGCGCCGGACCACGGCCAGGGAGGTGTTGCGGGGGAGTCGCACCGTGGTGCTGCCGGCCGCCGCATCGATCTCAACATGGCCAAAGGTGGGTTGGAGGGTGCCCGGAAGGGGCCGCCAGGTGACGAGGACCTCGGACCGGGGGGGGGCCGGTTCGGGGCGGACCAGCATCCCTTCCACCCGGGGGGCGCTCTTCATGAGGCTCAGGCGGCAGACCATGACCGGCGGGGTTGCCCCCATCTGCAGGATGCCGGTGGAGGGAACCTGGCGGGACTGGGCCAGCAGGAGGCTCACCCCCGGGCTGTGGAGCCAGAAGGGGGCCTCGTCCACCTGGGCCACGAGCCCGGCCACATTCCGCTGGCGGCTGTCGTCGAAGAGCTGGCCGTAGCGCGGGTTGCGGAGCGGCACACGGAACGGCGCGCCGTCGCTTCCCCGTAGTCCGCCGCCGGTTTCGAGCCCGGCCAGGGTCGGATCGGCCACTGACTGGGCAAAGAGAAAGCGGATGGCCTGGTCGTTAGGGAGGAGCGCCGCTTCCAGGAAAAGCCCGTCGAAGCGGAACCCTCCCAAATGGATGGTGGGGCCGGGCGTCGCGAACTCGGGCTGCAGCGGAAACTGTTGGTCCGCGGCGAAGAGGATGCCGGTCCGCCGCAGGGTGTTCGGGAGGAAGAAGGCCGGGGCGCCCGGCGGCAGAAGCCCCACCAGGGCCGCATCGGCAGTCACGTTGCCGGGAAAGCCGGGGAAGCGGAAACCGTCAATGGTGAGGGTTCCCAGGAGCCAGTCCGCCGTGAAGGCGGCAATGCCGCCCCCTTTGGCATCCAGGGCCGAGGCCGGGCCCAGGGGAGCGCATTCCAGGTCCAGGTGGACCGGCGACAGCGCCAGTTGGGTGCGGGCGAGCCACGGCGACAGGGGAAGGGTGGCGTCGAAGCTTCCGTACTTCAGCCGCAGGCGCAGGGTCCAGGTGCCGTTCACGAGACGGATCGCGGCCCTGAGTGAGGCGGGGATGGTGGTGCCGGGGTAGAAGGCGCCGGCAAGAGTGATATCCACGCCGCCGTCCTTCTGGGTCACCGTCAGGGCGGGAGCGCCGCCAAACCATGCGGTCTCCAGATGCCAGAACTGGCTGGCCCCCTGTTCCTGAAGGGTCAACTGGAGCTGGTTGTAAACGAGCGAGAAGGGACCTATGGTGATGAACTTCGGCGGCGGTCCCTTGGCGGCCGGTTTCGGCGGAGCCGCCTTGGTCCGTGTCGACCGTGGGCCGAGAATGACTTCCCCCGCCTTTCCAAGCCAGTCGAAGGTGGCGTTCCTGGGATCGCGGCGCAGGGCCGACAGCGAAAGCTCGGCAGGGTCGAGCCGGGGGATCTGGAGATCGGCAAGCGTTTCAAACGAGAGGCGAGGGGTCTTCATGCATGCCCTCCTTGGCATATCACATGTTGGCCATCGTGGTGTTATATGGCAATCGAAACGAATGTGTCCCCGCGGAGAAAGGAGGAGGGCGGGGTGGGGGAAATTCTAATTAACAAAAGTGTACTGTCGGTTTCTGGTTTGTCAAAAGGGAGAACGCGCTTACTGATGGGGCGAATTATTGTCGGCTAACCTCTTGATTTTGTTCTTGACGGCCGACCTCTTGACGGGCGATTTTAGGGAAACTTGAATTTTAGACACGACCAGTTTTGCACCAGTAGATAGACGACAATACTAAACCATCCGCGAGGGTGGGACGGAAAGCCTACAGGGTCTCCCCGAGACAGCCGGGTCGCCGAAATATCGCATCGATATTCCGACCCGGCTTTTTTTGTGCCGGACCGGACGAAAAAGCGGCTCCAGTAGCCGGGACACGTCGAAAGGGGAGGATGGATGATGAAGAAAAGGTTGGAACGCTTCGTTTGCTCGCTGTTTATGGTCGTGCTCATGGCGGGATATGGCAATGCCGGGATGATGACAGCTTCGGCCGCTGGGACTGCTCCCTATAAGGAGGGGGAGTTGATCGTGAAGTACCGGGAGGGAGTTTCCGAGGAAGGGAAGGCGGAGGGGCACCGCAGGCACGGCTCGGAGAGGAAGAAGGAATTCCGTGACCTCAACATGGAGCAGGTGAAGATCAGACCGGGCCTCGGCGTGGAGAATGCCGTAAAAGAGTTCGAGGCGGACGACGATGTGGAGTATGCGGAGCCGAACTATCTGCTGAAGGCCTCGAAAATTCCCACCGACCCGAAGTTCTACAGCACCTGGGGAATGGCGAAGATCAATGCCCCGGCGGCCTGGGACAATACCACGGGGAGTGCCGGGGTCGTGGTGGCCGTGATCGACAGCGGCGTCGACTACAACCACCCGGACCTAAAGGCCAACATGTGGATCAACCAGGCGGAACTGAATGGCAAACCGGGAATCGATGACGACGGGGATGGCGTGGTGGACGATATCTACGGGTACAACGGCGTAAACAACAACGGCAACCCCATGGACAACAACGGTCACGGCACCCACGTGGCCGGCACTATCGGGGCGGTCGGCAATAACGGCATCGGCGTGGCCGGGGTCAACTGGACAGTCAAGATCATGGCCTGCAAATTCCTGGATGCAAACGGCTCCGGCTACACCTCCGATGCCATTGAGTGTCTACAGTACGTCAAGAAGATGAAATCCCGCGGGGTGAACATCGTCGCCACCAATAACAGCTGGGGGGGCGGAGGCTATTCGCGGGCGCTCTACGACACCATCAACAGCCAGCGGGATATCCTCTTCATTACCGCCGCCGGCAACGCCGCTGCCAACAACGACACGACCCCGAGTTATCCCGCGGACTACAACCTGCCGAACATCATCGCTGTTGCCGCCACCACGTCGACGGACGGCTTAGCCTCGTTCTCCAATTACGGCCGCCGGACCGTCATGGTGGGAGCGCCCGGGTACTCCATTCTGAGCACCTATCCCAACAACCAGTACGCCTACCTCTCCGGCACCTCTATGGCGACCCCCCACGTCACCGGCCTGGCCGCGCTCATCAAGGCCAAGTATCCGACCATGGACTGGCGGGGGATCAAAAACCTCATCCTTTCCGGCGGCGACCGCCCGTCGTCGCTGGCCGCCAAGACTGTCACCGGCCGGCGTATCGACGCCTTCGGCTCTCTCACCTGCGTCGACAGCCGCGTCTTCTCCGCTCTGACATATCCAGCCACCCTCCAGCCTGGTGTGGCAACGACGCTTTCCGCCCTGAGCATCAACTGCTCAAAGCCTGCCGGACCTGTCACGGTCTCCCTCAGCACCGGTGGGGTCTTGACCATGCGCGATGACGGTGTCTACCCCGATCTGGCAGCAGGGGATGGGATATTCACCGGCTCGTGGACCCCCACCGGTACCGCCGAAACCCTCAACTTTTCATCGCCCGTCGGTGCCGAGACAGTAACCGTCGGCAAGTAACCGGCATGAAGGTGGCGCCGCCCAACGGCGCCACCTTCCCAATGCAATCCTTTGCTCCGACGCTACCCTAGCGTACCCCCTCCCAGGTGATGTAGCTGATCTTCATGACGCCGGGGCTGGGGCCGACCGGTTCCCTGATTTTGAAGGCGGACAGGTTGCCGCGGTTGGTACGGACGCAGACGTTGGCGTTCTCCGGTATCCTTTGGATGGGGATGCGCCGCTGCGTCATCTTGACTTTCGAGCAGTTTTCATAGGTGGGTTTTTCTCGGGTGAAGCCGAGGGAAGCCCCATTGCGCGGCGTCAGGTAACGCTCCGTCTCCGTTTCCGCCTCGAACCAGATGTCCGCGTCACCGTTCTGGGCAATGCTCCCTGCATCCAGGTCAAACAGATAAGTCTGGCGAATCTCGCCCCTTCCCTGGGTGATCATCTTCCCCGCTGTGGGCTCTTCTGCCGTCCTTCCGGCGTCCGGCGGCGCGGCAACCACCAGATCCACCCGTGTCCCGCGCTTTGCCGTGGTTCCACCCCTGATCTTCTGGTCGAGGATTGTTCCGGGACGCGCCCGGGTCGTCGGTCGCCGGGTCTCGGCCCCCGGCTGCAGTCCCGCATCCACCAGCATCTTCAGGGCGCGTTGCCGGGGCTGCTTCACCACGTTGGGCACCGTCACCAGTTCCGGTTCCGGGGGCTTTACGGCTACCACCAACCTGACTTTTCTCCCCTGTGCCAGCTTCGAGCCGGCCTTGGGGGTCTGGCCGATGATCGTGCCCGGCTCTGACGTGTCGGTTTTCCGCTTTTCCACCGTTCCCACCCTCAAGCCGGCTGTTGCAAGGGCAGCCTTGGCGTCACCGAGGGTTTTCCCGGCCAGTTTCGGCACGGTGACGAGCTTCGGCGGAGGGGGCTCCTGCTGTCCGCCGGGCGGCGGTTCTTCCGGCCGTTCAGGAGGAACCGCCACGACGAGATTCACCATCGCTCCGGCGGTGACGCTCGTCTCCTCCGGCGGCTCCTGCTGAGTCACTGTCCCCGGTGGGGCTTCGGGCACAATCTGCCGCACCACCTGGGGGTGCAATCCCTTGACGCGGAGGGCCTCGACGGCCTGCTGCTCCTCCATGCCGGTAACCCGAGGCACAGTGATGGCTACCGGTTCAGTCTGCCCCTGGCCGGAAGGGGTGGTGGTGCCGGTCGTCGTAACGGGCGGCGATCCCTTGAACAGCTTGACGAAGCTGGTGCGCAACGATTCGACGCCGGTGAAGAGCCCCGCCAGCGCCACCACGATTGCGGTGATGGAGCTGATGAGCCAGGCGAGCCGATTCTTCCGTACCGCCGGCACGGCGCCGGTACCGCCCGGCGCAGCCGCTCCGACCGTCCCCTCCAGCACCCTGCCCAGGGTATCCACCAGTTGCGCCAAGTCCGAGTCCCAGTGGGTGTCGTTGATCTCGATGGCGTTGCGGCGGGCCAGGAGCTTCAGGTCGTCGGGGAGATCCGCCTCCCCCGGCATGGCCGCATCCTGGACCAGCACCGGAACCACCCGGATGTTCCGCCGCAGGGCCGTCCCCACTTCCAGGCGGATGAAATCCCGGGGGTCGTCCAGGCGACGCCGGCCCGCCGCGTCGGTACAGTCAATCCACCGCCGGCCGATTATTACCAGGAGCACCGCGCAGGAGCCCACGGCCCGGTCGATGGCCTCCACAAAATCAACTCCCGGCTCGATGGCGGAGACGTCCATGAAGACCCGGTCCCTGCCGAAACGTTCCCGCAGCCGGTCGTAGACCCTGCCGGCGTGGCCGGCACTCTCCTCGCGGCGGTAGCTGATGAATATGCCTTCCATTGTGGTTTCCTCCAGTCAGGCGTCGGTGACGGTGAGGTTTGTGGCGGGCATGGCCTCCTTGCTGCGTACCGGTAAAGGTTGGTTCATTAAGTATAAACCAGCCTCGCGCGGCATCAAGGAAACGGGGTGAAATTGCCGGGGCTGAATTGGAACGGGCCGCCAGTTCCCTGGCAGCCCGCATCGATTACCGGCCTGCTGTGTAATGGTTATGCCTCTACCAGTCGTAGGTCATGCTCCGACTGTTGTGTTCGTCGCATGCGCCAACCGTTGAATAGCAGTTCCCTTCTCCGTAATTGGTCGGTGAAGAAGCCTTTCTGAAACCTTTGAGCACTTGTACCTTCGTCCCGTTTGCCTGGACTGTCCCGTAGGGGGCCGGATCCGTATCGTAACCGATGAGCCGGCTGATGCGGTATCCGTGGGGAATCTCCACGTGGCAGGAAACGCAGGGGGCTCCATTGAAACGTGTCCCGCCGATAGTCATGGAGTCATGGTGATCTCCCTCTCCGTGGACGTTGTTTTCCCACGATCCCCCCGAGTAGATGGGGTGGCAGTTGACACAGAAGAGATCGGTCGACCAGTTGTTGGCGTTGCTTCTGACGTCGCCGAGGGTCCAGAGCTGGCCGTTTCTGTTGTAGGGCCAGTAGGTGCGGGGTCCCTTGAGGAGGTATTTGGTTGCTCCCGTACTCCCGGTGGGCGGAGCCGCGTGGCAGTCCGAGCAGACCATTGTCTGGGTTCCCACGTTGGTCCAGCCGAGGCTCATTTGGTTCGAGCGCAACGCCTTGGGTGCATAGGAGCCGGTCTGAGAATTGAGGGGGACCTGTATGGGGTGTGCCGACCGGTTGTTGGGGTTGAACTCCATGGCCTGGTCGGTGAGCTTGATATTGGAGTGGCTCACGACGGGGCTGACACCCGTGGTCGCTGGGCCGAAGGCGTTGTACGAGTGACACTTGTAGCAGACCTGATACTGGTTTTGGGCTGGATTGACGAGGGAGAAGGTCATGATCTGGGTCCAGAGGGGGGCAGTTCCCGGCACGACGCCGGACATGGTCTGCCAGTTGGCGATGTAGAGGCCGTGCTTGTCGAAATGGACCAAGGTCGAATGGCAACTGGTGCAGTCCCTGAAAGGAGCAAACACATAGGTGTTAGTGACGGGGTCGAGCACCAGCCTGTGGCAGTCCAGGCAATCGAGCCCTTTGGTGGTTATGAGGTTGTGGTGACGCGTGACATTGTTGCCGCTTGCATGGCAGACACGGCAGTCGGCCATGGTGAGGGCGAGGGCGGCGGCAGGGGAGGTGGCTGTTTCGAGGGTGATGGACGAAACTGCCGCCCCGGTCCCCAGGAGCACAAGACAGGCCACTTGGTTCATCCGTTTCAATACTTGGCGAGCATTCATGGTGATCTCCTTCCATGGAGTTTGAGAGCTGGTCAAACCACGATTATTTCTGCTTGGATGTTTCTCCGGTCTTGACCGGCTTCCAGGTCTTGTCGGGATCGAACAGCTCCATGGCCTCTGCCAGACGTCTCGTATTTTTGCCGAGATTTTTCTCGTACACGGTTCCCGCCTGATTGACGATGAAGGTCATGACCCCCGAATTGCCATATTCGGCGGGATAGGCAACGAGCGCAAAGCCGAGGATCATCCTTTCCTTGACCACATACTGGTATGCCCCTCCCGCGGCGTGTTTCCCCTGCCCCTTGAGTATCTTGAAGTAGTAGCCATGGAAGGGGGAAAGGTTGCTTTCCTTTGCGTACCCTTCCTTCGCCGCCCGCGCCACCAGGGGGCCGAGCGGACTCTCGGGTTCGCCCTCCTTCGCTTCCCAGTACAGGCCGTCCCGTTTCCCTTCGGAACTGATAAGCTTCTGGGCGAATTCAACTTTTCCGCCTCCCCGGCAATCCTTGCCCGCGTATTCCTGCTGTGCATCCACATAGGCGTCGAGCACATCGATGACGTGCAGTTCGTTCCTGCCTATTCTCCGTTTCAGGATCTCCTTTTTCCCTGTCCCGATATTAAAGGCCCATTTTCCCCCTTTCTTTACGATCGGTATGGGCATGGGCCAGTTATCCGGGCCAACGTGCAAGACCATGACCGTGGCGGACTTGCGCTCGAGGCTGTTCATCCGGTCATAGGCCGCAAGGAATTTTTCCCGGTCCGTCTTGTCGGCAACCTCGTCGCCGGACGATATCAGATCCTTGCTGCCGGGACCGAGGATGAGCGTCAAATCTCTCTCGTTCCCCTCCCTCACGGCGGCAACCAGGGCTTTCACCGCGTTGTCGGGCGTGGCGAATTTCTTCTGCCGTGTTTGCGCCGCAAAAGATGGTGTGGATATCACTGAAAAGATCATGGCAACGGCCACGACGCAGGCCCACATCACCCAACCCGTGCCCCCTTTGTGATTCGATGCGCTAACTTTCATGGTGCCTCCCTGTATGCGTGCAACCCTGCTATAACCAAAACAGTCTGTATCAACGTCTACCGCCACCCCGGGAGCCGCCGCCGGATGGCTGTCGTATCTCGCCGCCCCGGAAGCCGCCACCGGCAGGCTGTCGTATCTCGCCACCTCTGAAGCCGCCTGAAGGCTGTCTGATCTCTCCCCCAAAACCGCCTCTGGACCTTCCCATCGGCGGCGTACCACTCCGGATGCTCATCTCGCCGCGATTGATCGCCCGGCGCTCGAAGGTCCCTTCGCCGACCCCCCTGAAGGGGGTATCCCGCCCTGCCGGCCGCTGTACCTGTTCCCTCGGTGCCTGTATTCTCGGCGTCACCGTGGTGCCTTCCCGCCGCTCAACCGGAGCCTGCCGGACTGCTGGCCCTTGTTCCCTCTGCGGCACAACGGCCCGTTCCCTCTGTTCAGGCACGCGCCCGGCAGGCGCCTGTGTGCCCCGCAATCCCGGCCTCACTTGACCCCTGACTGGATAGCCGCGTGTTTCCGGCCCGGCCGGTGACACCCGTGTCGGTCTCAGCCCAAAGCGTTCGCCCGTTCGTATGTCCCGATAGGCAACCCCTCTCCTGTGGACGGGGTTATGGCGCCAGACAGAGCCGCCAAGATCCCGGCTGGTATTGAAACGGTTGAACCGCCTCGTCCGGTCGAAGTCTACGTGGATACGATGGGAACGCCAGTCGCACCAGGCCCAGGAAAAAATGTTGAAGCTGAAATAGAAGGGAGGGCCGAAGGCGATGTAGCTCAGGCCGAAGGGGTAACTGGTCGGGTAATACCAGTAGTAGGGGGGGTAGTCGGGATACCACCACGGGCCATAGATATATGACGGATCATAGACCGGCACATAGATGACTTCCGGGTCAACCGGCTCGATCTGGATCTCTCCCTGATCCTCGACAACCTTCTGCTGGCTGGTTGTCTTGAGATTCCCCTGCTGCTCGGCCTTCTGGCGCAATTCCTGGATGGAGGCCATGACATCATCTTCCTGGCTCAGAAAGGCATCCCCCAGTTTTCTCGTCTGGTCGAGCTTGTCGCTCAAGGCGAAGAGAACGTCCGGAAAATGGCAGAGCGATTTGACGCTGGGATCCCACGGCTTGTTCTGGAGGGCATTGTCCAGTTCGGTCCCTTTCAGCCCCATGTTGTCCCGCCGCCATCGCTCCGCCTCCACTAATTCAAGCGGATACGTGGATGCCATCAGCACCTGGGCGATCAATGAATCGGGATACAGGGCGATCGGCGCAAGCATCTGAGTCAGCTCCTGCTTGCTGAACTTGGCCGCCTGATCGGCTTCCCCTTCCTGCGCCATTGTACCCACCGGCATCGCGAGCATGACGATGACGATACATGCCACCTTCAGGATAGTCATGATTGTCGCTTTCATAAGCTCTCCTCTGTTACGTTTCCCGTCCATCCAGCACACCCCTTCACGGCGGGCCGGCGTTACCGCGTTCCGTCACTACCGCCTCATACCCCTTGCGGACCCACATGGCGTTGCTCCCGATGTTCAGCTTCTCCAGACCAGGCGGCGGATCCACTCCCGGGTCGAGGGGGTGGAGCTGCAGTGCCTCCTCCCCTTTTTCCGTCAGGGCCGTTTCCAGCTCCCACCCCACCCATTTGGACTCGCTGGCGCTCTTGGACCAGAAGAGGAGGAAAAGGTCCCGCTCCCTGATCTCGTTGTCGAGGCGCGGCTTGAACTCTTCCCCGGGGTTCAGGTCGAGGCAGTCCTGGAAGACATCGATGCCCGCCGCGATCTTGATGGCGTCCACCCGGTCCAGGACCCGGAGCCGGTCCTTTGAGGAGTAGGAGGCGAAGGCGGTTTTTGCCGGCTCGCCGCTGGCGGTGGCGACTCTCTTCCTCTTCGGCGCGGCGGTTATCTCCAGGTCGAGCCGCAGGCGCGCCACGATGATCCCCTCAATGGCCACATCGAACTTGAGGGGGATGGTCCCTTCCTCGGCGCCCTTGGGCACGGTCACGTCGAACTCCAGGAGGGACCGCCCCCCCTGCCAGGTGAATTCCTGCTCGGGAGGATCGACGGTGAGCCCCCGGCCCGAAAGCTTGACGGTGACGCGGGTATCCCGCTTCCAGCGGCACTCCTGGATGCCGAGCACCGGCTCGGCGGAGGGGGCCAGTTTCGTGAGGAGATCCTGGACCTCCTGCTCCAGGGCCTTTTCGTAGGCCACGAACCGGGCGGTGAACTCGCTCCCCGGTTTCGCCTGCCGGGGGGCCGAGGCGCCGAGTTGGACTGGCTGCAGCTCTTCGGCCGCATCCGGCACGGTGCCGGACATTTTGGGCGCAGGTGCCGGCGGAGGCCCTCCCCCGACGGTTGGAGGAGGCTCGGCTCCGACAGGTGATGGCTCCCCTTGTGACGGCTCTGATAGCTCAAGTTTTTTCAGCCGGAGGGGGCGGCCGAGAGTAATAGTTGCGTGTGTGTCCACGGATCGCATGTCGTCGGGAGTGAAACGAGCCACTGAACCGCCCGCCCGCATCGTCACTATGTCGACTGGCCCGATCCCGCGTTTCTCGTCACCGCTTCCCGCTGCTTCCGCCCCCTCCCGGATTTCCTGCAGGGCCGCCACGAGCCCCTGTCTTTCGAGATCTTGCGGTACCGATGAGAGTACGTTCTTGAGAAACGCCAGCTGGTCCAGCACCGACTGGAACTGCCGAGGCGATCCCACATTCTTCGCCCTGGCGTAGTCGTCGATTATGTCCCCGGTATAATCGGCCAGATCCCCGGCGGCCAGGTGCCTGAGGAGGAGACAGTCCACCGGCGTGGCCGTGTTCCAGAAATCGGGGCTGGCATTGTGCTCTCCCTCCGCCAGTTCCACAGCCTTGTCCACGGCGGATTCGAAATCGGGGGGGAGTTGTTCCTCTCCGTCCAGCAGGTGGGCCAGGGTCTGGGCCGTCAGGTGATTGACAAGGGGATAGTAGGATGGTTTGCCCCGTTCGAGGCCGAGGGCGTACGCCCGGTAGTAGTGATCCGCCATGGCATGGAGGGCCGCCTGCTTTTCCGGGACTTCCGTGGCGATCATCATCCGCCGCTTGGCAACGCTCCCCAGAAGCGATAGCCGTTCCACGGTCTCGCCCAGGGCGCTGTTCAGCCCCGTCAGCCTCTCTTCCGCCTCGGTGACGAGGTGAAGCGCCTTGGCCGGGTCTGTGGCGGCCAGTTCCTGGGCCCACCGGGACTGCAGGTTCCAGAGCTGTTCCGCTGTTTTGATGGTGGCAAGCCCCTTGTCGTCGTCGGTGGCCCTCCGGTAGTGATCCACCGCCTCCGCAAACTGCTTCAGCTCGCCGTAGGCCCGCCCCAGCGCCTCCTGGAGAGTACCGCAGGCGAGCCAGGCCGGCGGAACGCTCTGCTCGATGCCCCGGATGGCCTTCAGGTGCGCGTCAGCGGCCGGTCCCCGGGAGGTCTTTGCCGCCGCGGCGATGTTCTCAAGGTCGACGATCGCCTCGGAGATTGCGGTGTAGGAGATTCCGCGGCTGCGGGGAACAGTGGCGCCGTCCCCTTTGCCGAGGGTGAAGTCGGGGTCGCCGTAGCACTGGTAGGCGCCCCACGTGTTAGCTTCGGGGTGGGCGGCGTAGGTGGCGATGCGGGCCGCGAGCACTGCCTGGCCGAAGGTGCTGCCGGTCAGCATCCCCCGGTAGAACGTGGCGGCAAAGAGGGACGCCGCATCGTCCTGCACGGCCCAGCCGGCGGCCACCACTCCCCGTACCCCCATCCGGATCAGTTCGGTGGCCACGTTGGCGGCCAGGTTCGGCAGGTTGCGGGGGGGATTCCGGTCGTCGATCTTCCCCAGGTGGCAGCAGTTGACGAATACCAGTTGCGGCACCGTGCGCATCTGCCGGATCTGGGCCGCCGTCAGGAACTGGTTCTCGCCGATGACCATGCCGGTGACGGGGTTCCCCTCGGTCTGCTGGTGGCAGGAGCCGCACGGCACCGGCGGGCGGTAGTCCAGCACGCCGTGCCCGGCCAGGTGGACGATCCGGTAATCCCGGGCAAAGAGCTCGGTCATGATGGCCGGCCCCGTGGCATCGGAGCCGATGAGGGGGGTTATGGTGTATCCGTAGTTCTTGAGGGATTTCTCCACCTCCCGGGCCTCCTGCTCGGCAGCGGGGAGGTTGGTGAAGGGGGTGGTGGGGTTGCCGATGACCAAGGCCGTTGCCTCCCGTGCCATCACCACCTGTTCGCGGAACCGTTCCACCAGGAGCTGCCGCACCATCCCGGCCTGGACGGCCAGGGGCTTTTCGGCCCGGGCGGTGCTGTCACCCCGCCTGCGCTCCTGCATCATTTCCCACGGATAGCGGGCCGCCGTGTCGTTCAGCACCAGCACCATGTCCCGGCGGTCAAGGGTGTACTCCTTCAGCTCGTTGGGGACCAGCATCTCGAAGAGGGTCACGGCAACCCCTTCTTCACTGGCGGTGGTTTCCGACATCTCTTCTATGAACCGGTCGGCCAGGCTCCGCTGGGACTGCTGCAGGTAGACCTCGGCCCGGGCCCGGTCGGTGAGGAGGTTGAAGGAGAGTCGCTCCTCCTCGTCCTCGGTGATCTGGAGCCGCTGCCACCAGGGGTCCTCCTCGAAGAAGCTGGCCCGGCGCATCCCTCCTTCCAGGGGGATGACAAGGGGGGTGGCGTCGATGTCAAAGGCCCGGGAGATGTCCGGGTCGCTGCGCAACCGCGCAAGGGTTCTGGCTGCCTGTATGGCCCGGTCCTCGTACAATTCCACGAACTCCACCTCTTCGATTGGGGCGCAGTCGGCGCGGCCCGAATCGGCGATGGCGTGGTTGGCGTCGATGATCCCCCGGAGTATGGCGGTCACCGCGTCCTGCACCGAGACGCCGCCGGCGCCGGTTCCAACGAGGAGTGCGCTGATGCCGGCGGGGCCGGGCGTGCCGCTCCTGACCGGGAGGCATTCGGCCCGCGCGACGGAATAGGCCCGCGCTCCGCGGGAGACGGCCCGCAAGAGCTGTCCCGGGGAGAGCTCACCCACGCTGCCGAGGCCAATGACGATGGCTCCGGCCGGCTTGCCGTCATTTCGTTGCGACTCCTCCCACGAGAGGTTCAGGAACACCTCGGCAGTGCCGTCGGCCCCGGGGTATACCCCGAGCTTGTGCCGTGCGCTCAGCCGGCCGTCGAGGGTCCGGTCCAGGTAGGCCTCGGCGCTGATGATGGTGTCACCCTTGTAGTGCCCCACCAGGACCGGGTGGCCGGCAAAGGCCAGGTTTCCGTGGCGGACGCTGATCTGAATCTTGCGTTCGGTGCGGCGGGGCCGCTTCGCGCGTCCGGCCCCTACCGCGGTCCGGGCCAGGTCGGTGAAGTCGGGGTAGAGGGGCTCCTTCTCCGCCGGAAGCTCGAAACGTTCAGGCACGCCGCGGGTTTCGGGCGGGGCCGTCGGCAGTAGGTCGGTGGTGCCGCGCCGCAAGAGGTCGGTTATAGCGTCGAACCCCTCCTCGGCGCTCGGAAGGTCGCCGTGGGAGGCCTGCAGGTACCAGGCCTTGACCCCGTCCGGAATGCCGCCCTCCCACGGCACCCTGCCGTCGCCCCGGGGGGTGGCGTGGAAGACCAGCCGCTTCTTCTCCCCCGTATCCTCGATGGTCAGGTCCACCGGCGTGGCCGGCGCACAGCCGGCGATGTAGAGCATCCGCTGCGGGTCGATGGGGGAGGCGGCCAACTTCTGCCGGTTGGCGCGGGCCGCTGCCAGCGCGGCGGCGGTGGGGGGCTGCCAGGTGTCGTTTTCCGGGTCGGCGTCCGCCAGGTTCTGCCACGCCCCGGCATCGAAGAGGTCGAAGCTGGACAGGGCGGGGAGCATCTCCAGGAGGCCGGGAAACTGCGCCACGATGCTGATCAGTTCCCGCTTTCTGCGGGTTATGTCCAGCAGGGCCAGCTTGCGGATGAGGCTGTCGCGCCCGGTCAGTACCTGGGTCACCGCATGGGAGCCGCCGTTGGGGGTGCCGAGCATGATGAGGCGCGCATCGGCACGTTCCTTCATCCGCTCCCACACCTCAGGCCGGGCCACGATCATGGCCCGGGCCACGAGTCCTCCCATGGAGTGGGCCACGATGCTCACCGGCTGTCTGTTTTTCTCGGTGGCGTCCAGGGCTTTGGTGATGGCGTCGGCGAGGCGGTTCGCCTCATCGAAGAGCGAGAGCCGCCAGTCGAAGGGGAAGGGCTCCACCCGGTGGGTTATCGCCAGGTGTTTCACCAGGTCGCCGTAGAAGAGCCAGATGGGAGCGTCCGGTTTCACCAGGTTCGGCGTACCGTAGCTCAGGAGCTGCAATTTCCCCCGGGCAATGTCGAAGGGATCGAGCCAGATCCGGTTCTCGTCGATGGCCAGGTGGCTCCCCATGATTCCGGGCAGCACGAAGACCACCGGCGCCATGTCGGCCACGTCCCGCTTCTCGTAGGGGGGGGTGCCGCTGTCGGTGGCCCGCACCGAAAACGTTTCGAACCCGTCCGCTTCCGAGCCGCTCCGGGAGAGGGTCCGGGCGAGGCCGTCGGCGCTGTCGGCGTTCTCGAAGTAGCTGAAGTGGTTCACATCGGGCCCGCGCCGGAAGATGAATCCGGACCCGCCGGACCGCTCACAGCCGCCGAACATGGCCTCGGTGTTCACCACCAGATCGTTGTCGTCCTGGTAGAGGGGGTCTGTCAGGAGAGTGCCGATGGCGCTCAGGACGTTGCCCCCCTCGATATCCCCGGCGATCACCCGCAGCTCCCCGGCAACGGGGGCCTTGGGCCTGTTCAGGAGCGCCACCAGGGGTGAGGAGGGGATCATGGCCTCGATTCCCGGCAGCACCGTGGGGTCGGTCCGCTCCTTGGCCACGGCCATGATCAGCTCGCTGAAGATGCTGGTGAAGATCCCGCCGGGAAGCTGGGCAACAAAGCCGTACCCCTCCAGGAGGTTGAAGAGGACCGACAGGTAGATGTCGAGCCGCTCCGACGCAAGGGTGGTCCCCCGGGCGGGGCAGGCCACCCGCACGAATCGCTCGATCTTGAACTGCTTCTCCTTGAGGAGGGTGTTGAGGCGCTCCAGGTCTCCCCGTGCCTTGTCGGGGTTGCGTTCGGCGAAGAACGTCAGGTCGGCATCGTCGAAGGGGTCGCGCCCCCCCTCCATGCCGGACCGGCAGAGGAGTTCCCCAACCATCCCCCCCCGGGAGTGGGAGACCAGGTGGAGCCGCGCCCCGGCCGGCAACCGCTCGGCAGCGGCAATGGCGTTGTCGATGGGGTTCTTGGAGAGGGTTTCGTGCTCCAGGCCGAAGACCCGCCCCTCGTAGGGGGTGAGGAGCTGTTGCCGCTGGGGGCGGCGCTTGTCGGTCCAGAGCTTGCCGAAGCTCCCCGTCGTGGACGAGGCGGTGCCGTGGAGAAAGAGGAGCGACGGGCGGTCCGCCGGGAGGTCGAGCACCGCTTCGGAAACCGGCGTGATCGCCAGCTCGTCTCCCGGTAGGAACCGGTGGAGCCCGGGGCCTCGGTTCTCATCCTTTGTGCCGAGGAGATGGTTCTCCAGCTTCTCCGCGATGAAGCGGGCCGCGTCCGCCGCCACGTCGATGTTGAAGAACTTCAGGGTCTTGATGACGATCTTGCCGATGAGCCCCCGCGAGGCGCCCCGCCGTTCGATGGCGGCCGGCAGCTCCACCACCCCGTCCGCCCCTCTGGTGCCGGCCAGGCCGAGCAACTCGGTCCGCAGCCGCTCCTGGGAGGTCCAGAACCGGGTCCCGTCTTCCAGCTCCACCTCCACGATGTCGTCGGGGCGGCTCTCGATCACCGGCGTCTCCGTCCCCCCGGACCGCGCCGCGCTGATCTGGAAGGTGCGCACCTCTTTGATGGTGATCTGGCCGGTGGTTCCGGGGGGGAGCGGTCCCGTGATTTCCGTGCCGGGGATGCGGAGTTTGATGGTGGATTTATCTTCGGCCATGGTATTTCCCTCCGTGGAGCTATTATTTGTTCAATTATTTCGAAGTGCTTTACGCTTTCCAATTTCCCGAGTCATGTTCTCGGCAGGGACGACGACCGATTCGTCAAAGGAGGCAAGCAGGTCTTCAATGCCCCGATATCGATGTATGTCCAGCACCCACGGATATTTGCGGAGAGTTCCAAATGTTCCGTAGGGGTTATCTCCTTCGATTATTGGCAGAACAGGCACTTCTACATCGGGAACGATTGAGCGTAGTTCATCGGGAACGCAGTGAGGCTCCGTCAGGTCGGCAATAATGAATCTGGCCATCCGTGCAAGGAGTGTAACGGTTTCCACTTCATCGAGGGACTCTGGCCGATTGAAGTCAAAGAGTACAGGTACGTAGTTGCAGGCTCTAAGCTGATCTCGCACGGCATCGAGCACCGATTTTCGCTCTGGAGAGAAACGGCCGAGGATGAGTACAATCTTCGAGGTTATAGTGTCTACAGCTCGGCGTACCTTGGCGTTATTGAGAAGCAAATAGATAAACTGGGCCATCTCGATGTCGTCTACCGTAACCTGCGGGTGGTTCAACTTAGTGACTACCAGATCCTGTTGGTCGGCATCCTCCGCGAGTACCTCCCACGGTGAAATCCCGAAGACCAAGCATCCCCTGAGGGTGGCGCGTCTCAGATCGGTGCCGACCATTAGGGCGCCCGTCAGATTTGCATTGGTGAGGTTGGCCTCCGCAAGATCGGCCATTGTGAGGTTAGATAGACTCATGTTGACGTTGCGAAGGTCGGCCCCAGTCAGTTTCGCATTCATGAGCACAGCCCCCTGGAGATTCGTTCCTCGGAAGATAGCGTCGCGCAAATCGGCTTCCATGAGGTTCGCGAAAGCAAGTTTAGCTCCGCTGAGATCGGCGGCGATGAGTGTTGCGCTATTGAGATAGGAATTTGAGAGGTCTGCCCGGCAGAAGGATGCATGGCGGAGGCTCGCCTCGCTAAACGTTGCGCTGAGGAGGCTGGCATCGGAAAACACCGCTTCGTTGCACTCTGCCTTGAACAGGTCTGCAGTGCCCAAGTTGATTCCTGATAGGTCAGCACCTGTGAGGATCGCGTTCCGGAACCGGGCGCCAAAGGCTTCAGCATTTCGGAACGATGCTCCTGCCAGTCGTGCACCGGTGAAATCGGTCCCGATCATATCGGCGCGCTCAAGGTTCGCACCTTCGAGAATGCACCCTTGCATGCCGCAGCGAAGGGTTACTCCCCGAAGACTGCTGTTGCAGAAATTTGCTCCCTGGCAGTTTGCACCGAAAAGGTTGGCACCGTCCAAATCAGTGCCGGCAAGGATGGCGCCCCGCAGATTGGTCCCCATCATCCGGCAGTTGCGAAGATTTGCGTTCCCGATGTTTGACTCTGCCAGATTCGCATCGAACAGAACTGCTCCTTCAAGGGTAGCACCTGTCAGGGCGGGGCGTATTGCTGGATTGGTCGTTCTCCAGTTGTTCCAGATTGATATGTCGCACTGTTCAACTGCCCTTAGCAGGACGCTGAGATGCTCAGTGTCGCCTGAAAATGCTGGATTGGACGGATTCATGTTGTTTCCCTCGGGGGGAGGAACTGCGGGTTTCGAACTCGTTCGCTGCTAACAGTATAGGGCTGTCTGGCACCGCTTCAAGGAAACGAACTGAAATGAGTGATAATTTTTAGGGAAGAGGCGGGTTTCTAAGGAAGTGTGTTGAGGGGAGGGGGCTGGAATTGTTTGAATAGTGAAGAGTGGGATTGCCGGGTGAGGATCCGGAAGAGGATCCGGGTCAGATCTCACCCCGAAAACCCAGGAGGGAAGGGCACTCGATGGTAATCAGCCGGTCGTTGTTGGCTGAGTATTTGACGGTGCCGTTTTGTTCGTACACATAGTACGCCGATAGCCATACTTTCTTCTTCCCCAGGTTGAACTCAATCGCCTGGGATCTGGAGTTGGCGGGTTTGGCTCCCACGCCTCCCGTTCTTTTCATCCCCGCAATGGTGACGACCAGCCCTATCCGGTAGCCGTAGCTGAGGCACAGCGCCGCATTCGCTTCCAGCCAGTGGC
Source organism: Geobacter metallireducens GS-15 (assembly GCF_000012925.1). Classification (NCBI taxonomy): domain Bacteria; kingdom Pseudomonadati; phylum Thermodesulfobacteriota; class Desulfuromonadia; order Geobacterales; family Geobacteraceae; genus Geobacter; species Geobacter metallireducens. The sequence goes on from NC_007517.1 coordinate 1,350,206, forward strand.
GGTCTCCATTGGAGATATAAAAGCCTTTATCATCTCCCCGGCGGTCGCCTTCCTCCAATTCCACCGAATAGACATCGCTGACGGATTTATAGACATGGGTGTGGTAGTCCCCGAGATATTCGAGGTTCGGCCAGAAGGCTCCCATGATGTCCGCCTTTAGTTTCATGGCATTGGTATTCGGCGTCACTGACCGTTTGTTTCTTTTTGCCGATGTATCCACATTGGCAATCTCGATCTGGTAGAGAATCCTGTTGTCCTTCAACGGCACCTGGTAGCCGAACAGGGCGCCGCACGTCTCCAGATGGGGTGTTTTCCGTTCATGTTCAACGGAATAGGCTTCGAGTCCGTTCAGGATGAGCGTTATGAGGGCATGCTCGGACAGGCGTACCACATAACCTGTTTTTTTCTGCAGATGTGCTGTATCCAAGGATACCTCGCGTCAGGATTCAGAGATTTTTCGTTCTCGTTATTGGCGAAAATGCGGGCTACTCCCGATCATCTTGCCGGGCGAGCAGGGTTTCGAGCATCGTCTGGAGTTCGGCAATGGCGATATTCTGAGCGGCGAGGTTCTCCAACACTTCCTTGACCTCCACTTCCGCCTTGAGATTGACCTCGTAATCGTTGTGGGCCTCGATCCGGTCGCGAGCCGCCTGCCGGTTCTGGCTCATCATGATCATTGGCGCCGTATAGGCTGCCTGGAGGGACAGGACAAGGTTCATCAGGATGAACGGATACGGATCCCAGTGTCGGACCCAGGCGGTAACGTTGAGCAGCGCCCAGAGGGTAAGGAGCACAGACTGCCCGATGATGAATTCCCATGAGCCGACCCTGGCGGCGATCCAGTCCGCCGCCTTTTGGCCTATGGTCAGCTGTTCCGTGATGACTTCGTTGACGTTTTTGACCGGCGCGTGTTCATGTTTGTATGGCGCAGGGAATGTTGGTCTTTTCATGGGGGCACCTCTCTCTTCCCTTCGGCTATTCAACGTTTCTCTACTGCATTAAATGAACGAGCACCGGCAGCAGCAAAGCGGTAAACAACCCGTTCAGCGCCATGGCCAGGGCCGAAAACGCACCGGCCATCCTGCTCTTCTGAATGGCATGGGCGGTGCCGATGCCGTGTGAGGCGACTCCCAGAGCCATGCCGCGGGCGTTGTCGTCCTTGATCCTCAGCAGGTTCAGTATGAAGTCGCCGCCAACGGCTCCGGTAATTCCGGTCAGAACGACCACCACGGCGGTTAACGACGGCAAACCGCCGATCTGTTCGGAAATTCCCATGGCGATCGGTGTCGTAACCGATTTCGGAGCCACACTCAAAAGGATGATTGTTTCTCCCCCCAGCGCCCAGACAATGCCGACCGCGCTGATGATGGCCGCTACGGAGCCCACTGCCAGGGTGATGAGAATCGGGATAAAGGACTTTCGGATTACTTCCATCTCCCGATAGAGCGGTATTGCCAGGGCGACCGTTGCCGGACCGAGCAGAAAGTGAATGAACTGGGCTCCCCGGAAATAGGTCTGATAATCGATGCCGCTCACCTTGAGCAGCACAACGAGCAGGATGATGGCGGTCAGCACCGGATTCAGCAAAGGAGGGCAGTCGAGCCTCCGAAAGACCCACGTGCCGATCTGGTACGCGATCAGGGTCAACGTCAGCCACAACAGGGGAGAGGTCGACAGGTACACCCATACCTGCTGCATTTCAGCGCTCATTGCCGGGTCTCCTCGTGTGCACAGGCGAGTCGGCGGTTCAGGAATTTCATGACCAGACCGGTTACCCCGATTGTCGCAAGGGTGCCGACGATGATGGCGCCGAATAGCGGAGCCCATGACTTCATCAGAAGATCGAGATGGGTGATGACGCCTACCCCGGCAGGGACGAAAAGCAGGGCCAGGTAACGCAGCAGGAATCCGCCGACGGTTTCCACCTCGCTGGGCATACGCCGAGGGAAAAAGACCAGGCCGCAGAAAAGGAGAACCATCCCGATTACCGGACCAGGCACGGGAATCCTGGTCAGCCGGGTTATGATCTCTCCGATCAGCTGGCAGATGAGAATGAGGGTTAGAGAGCCAAGCATAAAACTCCTTTTTTCTTCATAAGCATGAAGTCTCCGAAATCATAGGCCCGGTCACGTTTGACAGCGGGGGCAGAAGACCGTGCTCCGGTTGCCGAGCCGGATCTCCTCCAGCGCCCCGCCGCAGCGGGTGCAGGCGTCAGTGCCCCGCCCATAAACATCGAAATTCAGCGGATGGTAGGCGACCGTCTCTTCCTCCACCCGGTAGGTGCTCCCCTGATCAATGGACTCCTGCAGCACCTCCCGGACGGTGCGGGCCAGCCGCTCGCATTCAGGGCGGCCGAGGGAGGAAGCGGGCCGGTCGGGACGGATGCCGGCGCGGAACAGGGCCTCGTTGGCGTAGATGTTGCCGACTCCGGCAACAATGGCCGCGTTCATGAGGAGCTGTTTCACCGCGACCCGGCGCGTCCGGGTCACCGCGAAGAGATAGGCGCCGTCAAAGGTGGCGGTCAGCGGTTCCGGGCCGATTGCGGCCAGGAGCGGATGCGTTGCGGGGGCATCCGTGGTCCAGGCCACGGTGCCGAACTTTCGCGGGTCGTGGAAACGGAGCACCGTGCCATCGGCAAAGACGATGTCCAGGTGGTCGTGTTTGCCCGGGGGCGCCGTCCCGGCAACCAGACGGAGAAAGCCGGTCATCCCCAGATGGACGATGAGCCACCCCGTTTCACAGTCAAACAGCAGGTACTTGCCCCGTCGTCCCACGGATCGCACCGTCCGCCCCGGCAGGGAAACGTGCAGCTCCTGGGGGATCGGAAAACGGAGCTTCGGCGTCCGCACCACCACTCGGTCGATCCTCTTGCCGGTCAGTTCCCGCTCCAGCCTGCGGCGGGTCAGTTCTACCTCGGGGAGTTCAGGCACGGTAATTCTCCAGTGGGGTGATTGCTCATGGTTTGCCAACGTCAAAAGGCGCAGCAGCCTGCCTGCTGCCGCCGCAAGTTGGATCTTGTCAAAACATATCAGGGAATATCTCGCGAAGAGTCATTAATAATTCATGTGCAATTTGTCTCATACATGCCAGTTCAGTACGGCCTTCAAATGCTTTCTCGATATTTCCGTCCCCGAACACCCAGCCGAGCGAGTTGTTACGTGAAAGGTCCATGTAAGCTTCTTCTAGTTCTGGATCTACATGTGCCCCACCGTCTGTGTCGGCAACATTCAAGATCAGGTCGCGCCTATTGAATACTCGACCTTGCTGATCTTTCAAGACGGGTTCGTTCCACCACTCTACTAATGTGACTTTTCTAGGAGGAAAAGGGCCACCACCTGCAGATATTTGCGGGATATATTTTCCGCCGTTTGACGAGGCGTGCAGTACAATAAGATTGCACTCGCTAAGGAGGTTTTTGGGATTAATAGGGCCAGCACTGTCATAGTACTTAACGTCACGAAGACCAAGTTGCTCAAGCAAGGCTCTAGACTGGCCATAGTGATGCAATAGAACTCGTAGGCTCAAAGCTATGTGCTTTCCAATCGCTTCGAGGCCAGAATCGTACTTTTCACACGCATGCTGCAGAAGTGTTATTTGATCCCGCAATTCCTGTTTCAGGTCCTCTTTTGACCGCTGAACTCGTTTCTTTTTTGCCAAAATATTCTCCTATAACGTCTTGATTCAACTCATTATTAAGCAGATCCGGCCATCTCCCTCGTTCACTTGAACCGCTAAAGTGAAATTCACAACAACAATTTTGCAGCTATCTGTTTTGTCGATGATTGTGGAAAGCAGAAATGTTCCGTTTGGTCTGTTGAGCAGTTTCTGCTGATCATCCCAACAGAGCGATGCTGCCGGAAGAGGCCCATGCAAGAGTTTTCCCATTTGACTCGGCACTATATGACGGCCTTTTTTTCATGTCAAAGGCGAATATTCAAGGGAGAACAGGGGGGAACAGCGGGTTTGGAAACATTTTTCAGGAATGCCGGATACCACGTGCCCCTCCCGAAAAGGCAGGGGCACGTGACACAGGTCTGACTGGTCAGTCAACGTTTGATCAGGCGGAGCACGAACAGCAGGACGATGGCGCCTACCGTCGCGGTGACGAGCTGGCCCAGCATCCCGTAGGCGGAGAGGCCGAGCAGCCCGAACAGGAACCCGCCGAGAAGTGCACCGATGACACCGACGATGAGGTCTCCGGCGAGGCCGAACCCCCCACCTCTCATGAGCTGGCCAGCCAGCCAGCCGGCGGCTATTCCGATCAGCAGAAACCAGAGTATGCTCATTGTTCTTCCTCCTGGCGAACGCCGTCCCCTCAGGCTACGGGCGAGTCGGTGCTACCGCCCCAGCCCCGCCAGATAGGCCGCCAGGAATTCGTCCCATGCGGTCTTCTTGGTGAAGTCCAGGGTCTTGTAGAGGGGCGAGAGCTTCCTCTTGGGGAAGTAGATGGAGATCCCCCCGGAGTTGTCCACGCCCGTTCCCTTGTACCCGGCGGCAACGATGGCAGCGGCGGCGGCATCCTTGACCTTGGCGCAGGCGGTTTTGACCGCCGGGCTGGCGACCCCTTTGCCGATCAGGTCGCAGAGATCGAGGAGGTCGCAGTAGTCGTCATAGGGGCGGCTGTACTCCTGCACCTGTGACCGGGCGTTGATGAGGGCGGTGCGGGCGGCGGTGTCGCCCAGGATTCCCGTCAGGGCCTTTGCCATGCCGTCCACGGCCGTGGCGAGGGGGTTGAGCGCCAAGAGCTTCATGGCCGACTGGGTGACGTTTTCAGTGGCCTTGTAGGAGGCCAGGTACTGGGCGACGATGGTTTTCGAGAGTTCTTCCGGGGTCATGGCCGGCTTGGCGGCCAGGGCCTTGAGGATGCGGTCGTAGGGCCACCCGTCGCCGGGCTCGGTCTCTTCGGAACCGACGCTGTAGTCGGCCACGTCGCGCATCTGGTAGGCTACCTCGGCCATGCTCATGAGGCAGGCATCCATGCCGACGATGTCGATCTTTCTCTTGAGTTTCTTCTTGATGGCGGTCAGCACCCTTTTCAGCTCGATGTTGTCGAGGAAGTCCTGGGCCTGGTCGTCGAAGGCGATTCCCCGCTGCTTGATGGCGGCTTCCACCGTGGTGCTGAAGAGGGCGCGGCGGGCACGCCTGATGCCGGCCCGGGCCTGTGCCAGGGGAATCGCCTTGGCTCCGGCGGTTGCCCCGCGGGTGGCAACGGGCTGGGCCTTGCGGGAGACGGGGGGCGCGGCCCCGCTGAAGACATCCCCCTGGTAGAGGTTGGCATCGTCCCACCCGGCGCCGTGGTTCCAGAGGACCAGCAGGTAGTGGTCGGCCGGGTAGTTGGCGACCCCCCAGGTGACGAAATCCTCCAGCACCTTCGGGTCTCCCATGTTGGTCTCCCCGAGGGACTGCACCGCATCCTTGGCCAAGGGGGTCCCCTGTTTCAGACAGTAGCGGATGGTTGCCTGCTTGGCACCGGCCCGGTCGAACTGGGCAAGGACGGCGATCTTGTCGGTCGTCCCCACCGTCTTCATCTCCTTCAGGTCCACTACGCCGGCGCTGTCCAGGTTGTTGTCGCCGGCGAGATAGACCATGATGGTCCAGTTTCTTTGGGTATTCGCTTTCGTGGGCATGGTGTCCTCCTCATGGTTGTGATTGGCAGCGAGTTGTCCGTTCATTGGGGAAATTTATGGTTTGTTAGAGTATAGCCGCCATGGGCGCAGCGACAAGGGAAGAGGGTGAAATTACATCAGTTGCTTCGGCTGCCTCCCCGTTTGACACGTGGCTGTTTCGAAGTACTATTGGGTGGTGTTAAGCCGGATCGCTGAAGCTTCCCCAAACGACAATAGGGCCGGCTTCAGCGGGAATGGGAATTGTTTGTGGATTGGGGCTGATTTTTGCCGATCGTTTCTTTGGGAAGGAGGTGGATCAACGACAGAGTGAAGGTGAGCTGACCTGCCAGGCGGTGAGGATGCACCGTTGGCGGTCCGGAAATTCGAACCCACAAGGAGGACCAGGGATGGTTACAACGAGACTGTTGGCTGCGGCAGCGACTCTGCTTCTCACCGCCGGAGGTGCGGCGGCGGGGACATCGGAATTGACGTGCAAGGAAGCGGTAGGGAAGAAGATATTCTTCGACCAGAGGCTTTCCGTGAACAAAAACCAGGCGTGTGCCGCGTGCCACGCTCCGGAGGTCGGCTGGACCGGCCCCGACCAGGAGATCAACAAGCATGGCGCGGTCTATGAAGGATCAATAGCAGGACAGTTCGGCAACCGCAAGCCCCCCAGCTCGGCCTATGCCACAACGAGCCCCTTCTTCCGGCTGGTGAACGTTTCCGACGCGGCGTTTGCGGGCGGAAACTTCTGGGACGGCAGGGCCACCGGCGCGAAACTGGGAAACCCGGCCGCCGACCAGGCCCAGGGGCCGTTCCTGAACCCGAAGGAGCAGGCCCTTCCTGATGCCGCATGCGTGGTGTACCGGGTGTGCAATTCACCGGACTACGGCATGCTTTTCCAGCAGGTCTGGCCCGGTGCGTGCGATATCGACTGGCCAACCACCATCGATTTCGAGAGCGCCTGTTCAAATCCGTCCCAGGGGCCATTCAGCCTGGATGCCATGACGAGGGCGAAGGTTGATGTGGCGTACAACGACGTCGCATACGCCATTGCTGCTTTCGAGGATTCCAAAGAAGTGAACGCCTTTTCGTCCAAGTACGACCAGTACCTGAAAGGGAAGGCCGGGCTGTCGGACAAGGAAAAATGGGGTCTCGCTCTCTTCAACGGCAAGGGAAAGTGCGCCAATTGCCACATAAGCACCGTGGAACGGAAATGCGCCAGCGGCATTGATTGCGCCGCGTCACGATGCCCCGACGTTGCCGATGACTGCGGGAAGTCGAGCCCCCTCTTCACGGATTACACCTTCGACAACCTGGGAGTTCCGAAAAATCCGGAGAACCCGTTCTACGGCCAGCCTGAAGGCGGATCGGGCTGGATCGATCCGGGGCTGGGCGGCTTCCTCAATAGCCGCATGGATTTCGCCATGTACGCCGACAAGAACTACGGGAAGCACAAAGTGCCGACCCTGCGGAACGTGGACAAACGTCCCTATCCGATGTTCGTCAAGGATTACGGCCATAACGGCTACTTCAAGAGCCTGAAGGAGATTGTCCACTTCTACAACACCAGGGACAAGTTTCCCACCTGCAACCCGGGTGACCCCGGGGAGAAAATGACCTGCTGGCCGGCTCCGGAAGTGTCTGACAACGTGAACAAGACCGAATTGGGAAATCTCGGCCTGAGCGACATGGAAGAGGACGCCATCGTCGCGTTCATGAAGACCCTCTCGGACGGTTACCGGCATTCTAATCAAGACTCTCAGTGAGCGATTCTGCAACCGACGTGGAGTCCCTGTCGGGGCTCCACGTCGGCGCATTTTTTACCACTGGCTCCCGGGAGGGGCGGAGCTCTCGCGGAGAAGCGATCCCCGCAAAAAACCACCTCAGGCATGAGCGGAGGGAAAGCCCCGGGATCAGCTGTTCACGTGCCACGAAGACCGGCTGGTGACGCTGGATCGCTTCGGAGCGAGAGCTCCGCCCCTCCCCCATGCGCCGACACAATGTGGACATTCCTTCTTTAAATCCCTTGAAATTTACTTTAACTAAAATTAACATACCTATTGCCTGCTGCTGGGGGCTAGAGGAATGTGTTGCTGCGTAAGTTCAGGCTGTTTGGCGCCTGATTGTCGGGCTGTTGCGAACATGAGAATATCTGTTGTTTACTGTGCCTGAATTTTGTAATACTAGGAGCGCCCTGCACGGGTTGTTCGGCAATCCGCTGCAGGAAACCAACGGAGAAGGAGTTGTTGCATGAACAATCAGATGCAGGTGACCTACCTCAAGGAGTGGCAACACCTGGAGGAGTGTGCCGAATGCATGCTCCCCCTGATCGGCAAGCTTTACCGCGAGCATAACGTCGTGACCACGGTCTACGGCCGTACGCTCGTCAACAGTACCACCATCGACATTCTCAAATCCCATCGGTTTGCCCGGCTGATCCTCGATGACGAACTCTCCGTGCTCGACACCTTTCCCATTGTGGAGGCAATGACGCGGCTCGACCTGGCCCCGGCCCGGGTCGACATCGGCAAGCTGACCGTCCGCTACAAGGCCGAGGGGAGCGGGATCGGCGTGGATGATTTCGCGCGCCGGGAGCTGGCCTCCGTCAACACCGGCCGCAGCCCCATCCTGAGCGAGCCCCGCGACGTCGTCCTCTACGGTTTCGGCCGCATCGGCCGCCTCCTTGCCCGAATCCTCGTGGAGAAGGCGGGAAGCGGCGAGAAGCTCCGGATCAGGGCCGCCGTGGTCCGCAAGGGGGGCGCCGACGACCTGGCCAAGCGGGCGAGTCTCCTGCGCCGCGACTCGGTCCACGGCCATTTCAACGGCATCATCACCTTTGACGAGCAGGAAAACGCCATCATCGCCAACGGCAACATGATCCGCATCATCTACGCCGACGCGCCCGAGAACGTGGACTACACCCAGTACGGCATCAAGAACGCCATCCTCATCGACAACACCGGCAAGTGGCGCGACCGCGACGGCCTCGGCCGGCACCTGAAGGCCAAGGGAATTGACAAGGTCATTCTCACCGCCCCGGGCAAAGGGGACATCCCCAACATCGTGGCCGGTATCAACAACGAGCTGATCACCCCGGACGAGCATATCTTCTCCGCCGCCAGCTGTACCACCAATGCCATCGTCCCGGTGCTCAAGGCGGTCAATGACCGGTTCGGCATCGTGAGCGGCCACGTGGAGACCTGCCACTCCTACACCAACGACCAGAACCTCATCGACAACTATCACAAGGCGTCCCGCCGGGGCCGGAGCGCCCCCCTCAACATGGTCATCACCGAGACCGGCGCCGCCAAGGCCGTGGCCAAGGCGCTTCCGGAGCTGACCGGGAAGCTGACCGGCAACGCCATCCGGGTGCCGACCCCCAACGTCTCCCTGGCCATCCTCAATCTGGAACTGGGGCAGGAGGCAAGCGTTGCGGAGATCAACGGCTACCTGCGTCAAATCTCCCTTGATTCAGCGCTCCAGAACCAGATCGACTACACCAACTCGTCCGAGGTCGTTTCCAGCGATTTTGTCGGCTCGCGCCACGCCGGCGTGGTCGATTCCCTGGCCACCATCTCCCAGGGTAAGCGCTGCGTCCTCTATGTCTGGTACGATAACGAATTCGGCTACAGCTGCCAGGTGGTACGCATGGTCCAGAAAATGGCCGGGGTGGAACTGCCGTCCGTGCCGAACTGAACAAGCGACGGCCACATCCTGGTTTGCAACAGAAAGGGCATCCCGCGGGGTGCCCTTTCTGTTGTCCAGAGTCTGGTTTCCCGGTCTTATGGTATATGATTTGAGGATTGTAATAACTGCATGTCCATGAAATAATACTTCATTTTTGATCGCCGTACTGTATCCGGACACCCCCGGGAGGAATAGATGCCGTACCGTCGCCAGGACACTCTCCCCGAAATCGGCCGTTCCGATTCAGAGGCCACGAGATGGAGTGCCGCAAAAATTGTCGTCGTCTATCTCTCGTTCGGCATTGTCTGGATGCTTGCCACCGTCACCTGGATGGGGTTCGGAGCGGCAATGGTGTGGCAGGCGCTCTTTATCCTGCTGTCCGCCGGTCTGGTGGCAATTCTTGTGCGTCATCTCACGGGGGAGTTGGAACGGATCCGGAGTCTGCTGCGGGATGGCGAGCGCCGCTACTATCAACTGGCCGAACTCCTGCCACAGCCGGTCTATGAGGCAGATCCGGACGGACGCATCACCTTCGCCAACCGCAAGGCATTCACGGCCTTCGGTTTTACCGAGGAAGACTTCGCCCAGGGGATAAACATTCTGAAAGCAGTTGCTCCCCACGATCAGGACCGGGCCCACCAAAGCCGCGTCGGCCTCCTTGCCGGTGTTCACGATCCAGGAACCGCTACCCAGTATACGGTCCGCCGCAAGGACGGGAGCACGTTTCCTGCAATCGTCTGCACTGCTCCCCTCATCAGGAGAGGAAACGCCGTCGGCACTTGCGGCGTCGTGGCCGACATCAGCGAACAGAAACAGAGAGAAGCGGAGATATCCCGCCTGAACCTGGAACTGGAGCAGCGGGTTCAGGAGCGCACTGCCGAGCTCGCATCGGCCCTGAAACACATGGAATCGTTCTCCTATTCCATTTCCCACGACCTGCGGGCACCGCTCTGTGCCATTGAGGGGTTTTCCCGCGTTCTCATTGAGGATTTTGGCGAGCAACTCCCTCCCCGGATGCTCCTGTACCTTCAGCGAATATCCCACAACGTCCATCGGATGGCCTCCCTCATCGACGACATTCTGGTCTTCTCCCGCTACAGCCTCTCCCCGCTTCAAAAGCGCCCAGTTCAGATCGCGGACCTGGTACGTGCAATTCTGGATGAACTCCTGAACGGGCAAGACGACCGCCGTGTGCAGGTGACGGTCGGTGATCTGCCTCCCTGTGAGTCTGATCCGACCCTCCTGCGGCAGGTTCTGTTCAACCTGCTGGACAATGCACTCAAGTATAGCCGCTACCGGGATCCGGCAATAATTGAGGTCAACGCGGTGATGGACGGACCGGTGCCCGTCTATTTTGTCCGGGACAACGGCGCCGGCTTTGACATGGAATACGTCCACAAGCTGTTTTCCGTCTTCGAGAGGTTGCATGGGCGGGAGGAGTTCGAGGGAACCGGCGTCGGATTGGCAATTGTGCAGAACATCATCCAGCGGCACGGGGGCGACGTTTGGGCCGAGGGGGCCGTCGGCCAAGGCTCTACCTTTTACTTTACGCTGCCGTCGGCGCCGAATTGAATTACCGCACCCCTTCCGCCCGCAGCAGATGCACCGCCCCGGCCTCGTCACCAGTGACGACGGTTTTGCCGTCGGGCGTGATGGCGGCTGGTACCAGCGCACCGTCGCCGGTGAAGGTGGCAAGGGGCTTAAGTGCCTCCAGGTCCCAGAGGATGAGGCTTCTATCGTCGGAGGCGGAGACGGCCCGGCGGCCGTCGGGGGTGACGGAGACGCTCCATATCTCCCGGTTGTGGCCCCGCAGGGTGTACATGACCTGGCCGGTGGTGAGGTGCCAGAGTTTCAGGGTCCGGTCGCTGGAGGCGGTGAGAACCCGGAGTCCGTCGGGGAGGAAGACGCAGTCGTTCACCTGGTCCCGGTGCAGGGGAGGGTAGGGACGGAGGCTTCCGGCGCGGAGGTCCCGGATGATGAAGGTTGGGAAGTGGGCCACAAGGGCCAGGAGCGTGCCGTCGGGGGAGACATCGGTAACCCGGGCCGGGGAGGGGAGACCCGTGACGCCGAGGGGCTGGAAGGTTTCCAGGTCCCACTCCCGCAGGGTGGCGTCCTGACCGGCGGAAAAGGCGCGCCGGCCATCGGGGGTGACCACCACCGACCAGACTTCCGCGTCGTGGCCCCGGAAGACCCATAGTTCCCGCCGCTCCTCCAGGTCCCAGACCCGCACGGTGCGGTCGTGGGAGGCGGTGACGGCGCGGCGGCCGTCAGGGGTGATGGCCACGTCGCGTACCCAGGTTTCGTGGCCGGTGAGAGAAAATATCTCGGCGCCGGTGGCGGCTCCCCAGACCTTGATTTTTCGGTCCCAGGAGGCGGTGACGAACCGGTTTCCGGAAGGGGTGAAGACCGCGGCAGTGACCGTGGCACCGTGGCCGGTGAGTGGCGGCGAGGCAGTGGCGCCGGCCAGATTCCAGACCTTGAGGGTGGTATCCTGGGCGGCGGAGACGGCGGTGGCGCCGTCGGGCGTTATGGCCGCGGCGCTCACCTTGAAGGTGTGTCCCCGCAGGACCTCCCGCGCCCGGGGTTGCTCCAGGTCCCAGCGCCTCAGGGTGAAATCCCAGGAGCCCGAGACGATCTCCCGTCCGTCCGGGGAGACCGTGACGGAACTGACCCCATCGGTATGACCGTAGTAGGTCCAGAGCTCGGTCCCTTCCGCCAAATCCCACCGCTTCAGGGTGCAATCTTCCGAGCCGGAGACGAACTGACGGCCATCGGGGGTCACTGCCACGGCCAGCACCTGCCGGCTGTGCCCCTCGAAGGCGCGGCGAAGCTCACCGTTTGCAGGATTCCAGGCCTTGATGGTCCGGTCGAAGGAGGCCGAGAGGAGGGTCTGGCCGTCGGGGGTGACGGCCAGGGCGTTTATCCCGTAAGTATGTCCCCAGATGATTCCCCGCTCCTGGCCGGTTTCCGGGTCCCAGAGCCGCACCACGTTGTCCCAGGAGCCCGAGGCCAGCCAACTGCCGTCGGGCGCCGCTGCCAGGGAGCTGACCGGCAGGGTGTGTCCCCGTAGGATCAGGAGGCATTCGCCGGTTTCCGTATCCCAGAGCCGGACGGTGGCGTCCCGGGAGCCGGAGGCGATCCGTCTGCCGTCCGGAAAGACCGCCACGGCCAACACTTCGGACTCGTGCCCCTTGAGAACCATCAGTTCCGCGCCGCTCGCCAGGTCCCAGACCCGCAGCGTCGCGTCGTCGGCAGCAGAGATGGCCCGCCTGCCGTCGGGGGTGATGGCGACACCCCGCACCGGATGGGTGTGGGTGCCGAGGATCCGCTCGATGGCCCCCCCAGCCTGATAGAGGGAAGGGGTTGCCGGCTTCAGCCACCCATTGCCCCGGTGGGCTCCTGCCTGAGTGATGAGCGCCCGGAGTTCCGGTTCCTGCCGCGACAGGAGCCGACCCGTCAGTTGGCCGGCGAACTGGGATTTGTCCACGGCCACGACGCTTGTCGAAAGCCGCAGGGCATGGGCCAGGTGGGCGATGGCCGGCTCGGGGGGGAGAAGATTCAGATCCGCCAGGAGCGCGGCCACGTCGAGGGCTTGGAGCTTCGTTTGGAGCCAGGCGAAATCGAAGATAAGGGACCGCAGCACTGCTTCCTTGCCCGCGCCGGCCAGGTGGAAGGGGAGTTCGGCCAGGGGGCGGGGGTGCTCCGGATTCCACTCTCCGTCGGCACCGTTTTTCCGGGCGCCTGCCCGAAAGTAGCCGGCCAGCCGTTCGTGGGCCTGCCGAAACTGGCTGCTCGGCAGCGCGGCAGGGGGATCCATGGCCAGGTAGCGGCGGAAGGCGGCAAAGCGGAGCTGCTCGTGGAAGAAGCCGATGAGCCCTCCGCCCCCCTCCTCGCCGGACGGGCGGAGAAAAGGCTCCAGGGCGCGGTAAAAGCGGGTCCAGAAGAGAGGTGATGTGGCCTCGCCCCCATCCCTGATGAGGTCGATAATTTCCGGCTCCAGGAGTCCGTCCCGGGAAACGGCCACGGCCGACAGTGCCGCGGTGGCCAGATCGGCGCCGTGGTCCCGCTCAAGCCGTTCGAGGATCTGGTCGAAGAGCTCCGTCACCGTCGGCGGCAGGGCCGCGATCCGCTCCGTAAGGGTCTCGAAGTCGCCGTGGCAGCAGAGTTCCTCTAGGGCCGCCACGAGGTAGAGGGGGAGGGCCGCGTCTGGCCGGGCCGCGGTGTCCAGGAGCAGGGCCTGCTGGGTGGCGGAGAGCCTCTTCCCCCGCCGGGCCAGATGCTCTTCTGCGAGGGTGGCGCGAGAGTCGGCCGGTAGCGGGGGGAGGATAACGAGGTGATCGGCCGGCAGGCGCTCCGTCAGTCGGTCGAGGCAGGGGCCGGCAAGGGTACTGGCCACCACCCTTACCGTTGGCGCCAGGGTTCGGGGAAACCAGTCCAGCCCGTGGCTCCCCCCCAACGGGTCCAGTTGGTTGAGAGCGTCGATGAAAAGCGCCACCGGCCGCACTGCCCCGGCAGCGGCCAGGAAGGCGGGGAGCTGGAGTCGCAGCTTGTCGGGGTCGGGAGATGGTTCCAAATCCAGGCGGCAGGCGCGGCGGAGCTGCTCGCAGAGGGAGCGGAGCATGGCGGTGACCTCCGTGGATCCGGGGGCCGCTCCCACAAACCAGGGGATCACCACCATGTCGGGGGATTTTTCCCGCAAGCGTTCGACGCAGGCTGCCATAAGTGTCGACTTGCCGCAACCAGGTAAACCGGTAAGTATATATGGTGATTGGTCGCCTTGGTCCTGGATGTACCCCATGACCAAGGCTATCCCGTCGTCACGGCCCAGGCAGCGAGCAGCCCGCTCCCGGGCGAATCGCGTGTGCCACGACTGCCCCGTGATCTCTGGGCGCTTCCCATTTTTCAGGAGCGGCTCAATGGCCCACCAGAGATCGTTGAGGACCCGGGTCCCGAATTCCTCCATCCCCGTAAGGGCAATGGTGCCGTGGGTAGCCACCGCCTGGCGGGCCTTCTCGCTGATTATACCCCACTCCTCCGGCTTGATGACACCGTCCTGCAGTGCGCTGCCAGCCTCCGCTGCCGGCAGGAAGAGGGGGTCGATCCTGAAACCGCCAAAGCCGGCCCGGTACTGCCGCACGATCAGGTTTGGTCCGGCTGCGGCGCGGAGTTCCTCCCGCAGGCGGGACAGCCGCTGTTGAGCCTCGGTCTCGGGCTCCGTAAAGATCGGAATGCAGGCTGGGGGGAATGCGGAGTGGCGATGGATTCCCTCGGAGCGGAGAAAGATGAGGGCTTTCCCCTGGGCGAGGCTGCGGTTGAGTGCGCCGTGCCTCATCTCAAGGGCCGTCGCCGACTCCCCGGCGCCGAGGAGTCCGGCTCGCTGCCAGAGGCGGGTGAGGGTATCGGCCGTTTCCGGGGAGATTGCCGCGTCTCTCCGGAGCCGGAAACGGGCCGGCAGCGTGGTCCGGTCCCACTGGTAGCAGGCGTCCACAAGGGTGATCTCCTCCTCGCTCAACTGTCCACTGTCCCGCACCGCGGCAAAGAGCTCCGCCGGCACCTTCTCCGGAGGCGGCACCCAGCCGTATCGCTCGCCCAGGAGCCCCAGGAAGAGGTCACAGTGTTCGATCTCGTCGAGGCAGACCGAGAGTGCCCCCCGTTGCCGGGACTCCTCCTCCGTCACCCCCCAGCGGAGATCCACCCCCACGAACTCCGCACCCCGCCGCCGGCAGCGGCTCCGCAGTTCCGGAAAGACGACCCGGTTCAGCCAGTCCCGCTCCGCGTGCATGTCGCGGAAGGTGGAGGATATGAAGAGGCGGATGATTTTCATGTATCCAACTTCTCGGCTAAAGGTGTTCCTTCGTGGGTGAAAAGTTTGTTCGTGTCGAGAACATGGACCTGTCCGGTCCGTTTGTTGACCTCGTCGTGCATGTGCTCGGTGCCGCCGGGGCCGTCACCTCCCTTGCGGTTCCAGAGACAGATGAAGTGGACCTTCTCTTCCCCCCAGGCAAGGGCCGTGTGGAGGAGCCAGAGGTTGGTGCGGACGTAGGGGCTCAGGTCGGCGGGACATGGCCCCAGTTCGTCGGGCATGACGAAGAGGGTGACGAGGGGATTGTTCTTTATGGCGAAGAACCGGTCGCGCCACTCTTCTCCCGCGAAGGTGACGGAGCGGGTGAGGAACTCGGGAATCCCGAATGGTATCCCCATATCCACCCGAACCCCCCGAGCGAGGCATGCCTCTGTAAAGAGGATGTCGCCGCCGCATGCGCCGCTGCAAAGGGCGAGATCATCGGGGCCGGCACCCAGTTCGTCGAGCATGGCGGCGATGGCTGCTGCGGCGACAGTCTCCTTGTCGGCAGGAAATCGGGGCTCGGGGCGGTCGGGGGCGTCGATCATGTGGCCGCTGAAGAGAAAGACCTGCCGCGGCTCCCACGGTGTGGGGGGTGGGCTTGTTTTGCGGTTGTGCCCGAAGGCGTGAAGGGGCATGGGGGCTCCCGTGTGTGCGAAGGGTCGCGTGTGTCGTCTTTCATTATAATGGAAAATTGGAGGGTTGCTACCAGAAGTTGGAAAAGTGCGGCACGCTTGCTCGGGGAAGATGTTGTTGAAATGGGATTAGCTGTTGTTAAATTGATGGGTTAGCTTGTGCGTGGCACGGTTTCCCGATACGTCTGCCATGTTGACACTTCCCGCTCTTTCGTGCCATAATCGTCAGAATTTTTTAGTCAAAATAAAATTATCCTTCCTCTGCAACGTCACACAGGTACCCCATGAGTTTTGTTCACCTCCATCTCCATACCCAGTATTCCCTCCTCGATGGCGCGATACGCCTCGGCGATCTGATAAAGAAAGCCAAGGATACCGATATGCCCGCCGTGGCCATCACCGACCACGGGGTGATGTTCGGCGCCATGGAGTTCTACCTCAAGTGCAAGGACAAGGGGGTGAAGCCGATTATCGGCTCCGAGGTCTATATCGCCCCCGGCTCCCGCTTCGTGAAAGAGGTGAAGGGGGGAGAGGCCGGCGCCGGTTACCACTTGCTCCTTCTCTGTGAGAACATGACCGGCTACCGGAACCTGTCGAAGCTGGTCTCCGTCGGGTTCAAGGAGGGCTTTTACTACAAGCCCCGCATCGATAAGGAGGTTTTGGCCCAGTACTCCGAGGGGCTCATCTGTCTCTCCGCCTGCCTGAAGGGTGAGGTGGCCTATCTCTGCGAGCGGGACCGGATGGAGGAGGCGATTGGGGTGGCCCGCTGGTACGCTGACCTCTTTCCCGACCGCTACTACATCGAGCTTCAGGAGAACGGTCTTGCGGAGCAGGACAAGGCCAACAAGGGGCTCCTGGAGGTGGCGCGGGAGGTGGGACTGCCGCTGGTGGCCACCAATGACTGCCACTACCTGAACCGGGAGGATGCCCGCGCCCATGAGGTGCTCCTCTGCATACAGACCGGCAAGACCATGAACGATTCGGCGCGGATGCGCTTTTCCACCGACGAGTTTTACGTGAAAACCCCTGAGGAGATGGCCGCCGCGTTCCACTACGCGCCGGAAGCCGTTTCCAATACCGTGAAGATTGCCGAACGGTGCAACCTCGACTTTGATTTCAAGACCTACTATTTCCCCCAATTCGATCCCCCCGTTGGGCAGACCCTCGATCAGATGCTGGAGGATGCGGCCCGCAAGGGGCTTGAGTTCCGTCTCAAGGAAATCAGGCTCAAAAACCCCGACATGTCCCCGGAGCAGGAGCAGAAGTACTGGGAGCGGTTGCGCATCGAGCTGGACTGCATCACGCAGATGGGGTTCCCCGGCTACTTCCTCATCGTGGCCGACTTCATCAACTGGGCCAAGGACCACGGCATCCCCGTGGGGCCGGGACGGGGCTCGGCGGCCGGCTCCCTGGTTGCCTATTCCATCCGGATCACTGACCTGGATCCGCTCCCCTACAATCTCCTCTTCGAGCGCTTCCTGAACCCGGAACGGATATCCATGCCTGATATCGACGTGGACTTCTGCCAGGACCGCCGCGAGGAGGTTATCCACTACGTCACCGGGAAATACGGCCGCGACCAGGTCTGCCAGATCATCACCTTCGGGACCATGTCTGCCCGGGCCGTCATCCGCGACGTGGGGCGCGCCCTGGACATGACCTACGGCGATGTGGACAAGATCGCCAAGCTGGTGCCGGAGGTGCTCGGCATCAAGCTCAAGGACGCCATTGCCCAGGAGCCCCGCCTGAAGGAGGCGTCCGAGGCCGACTCCCGCGTGAAGGAGTTGCTGGAGATTGGCCTGCGCCTCGAAGGGCTCGCCCGCCACGCCTCCACCCACGCGGCCGGCGTCGTGGTGGCCCCCAAGGTGCTCGAAGAGTTCTGCCCCGTCTACAAGGACCAGAAGACCGGCTCCCTCACCACCCAGTACTCCATGAAGTACGTGGAGAAAATCGGCCTCGTGAAGTTCGACTTTCTGGGGCTCAAGAACCTGACGGTCATCCATAACGCGGTGAAGATCATTCGGGCCGGTAAGGACCCCAACTTCGACATCGCGGCCCTGCGGGACGACGACCGGGCCAGTTACGATCTCATCTCTGCCGGCAACACCACCGGCGTCTTCCAGCTCGAATCCAGCGGCATGAAGGATATGCTGGTAAAGCTGAAGCCTTCCTGCTTCGAGGACGTCATTGCCGCCTGCGCCCTCTACCGGCCGGGCCCCCTCGGCTCGGGGATGGTGGACGACTTCATCGACCGCAAGCACGGCCGCAAGAAGGTGGTCTACGACCTGCCGCAACTGGAGCCGATCCTCAAGGACACCTACGGGGTCATCGTCTACCAGGAGCAGGTCATGCAGATCGCCCGGACCCTGGCGGGCTACTCCCTGGGGGGCGCCGACCTGCTGCGGCGCGCCATGGGTAAGAAGGACCCGGCGGAGATGGCCAAGCAGCGGGACATCTTCCTGGAAGGGGCCAAGAACGGTGGGGTCGATCTCCAGAAGGCGGGAGCCATCTTCGACCTCATGGCAAAGTTCGCCGAATACGGCTTCAACAAGTCCCACTCGGCTGCCTACGCCCTTGTTGCCTACCAGACCGCCTATCTCAAGGCCCACTACCCGGTGGAGTTCCTGGCCGCTCTCCTCACCGAGGATATGGGGAACACCGACAAGGTGGTGAAGACCATTTCCGACTGCCGGGAGATGGGGATCGAGATCCTCCCCCCTGACATCAACGACTCCCATCTCTCCTTCCGTGTTCTGGGAAACTCCATCCGCTTCGGCCTCGGGGCCGTGAAAAACGTGGGAGAGGGGGCCATCGAGGCGATTATCGAGGCGCGGCAAGAGGGAGATTTCAAGGATCTCTTCGACTTCTGCGAGCGGGTCGATCTCCACAAGGTCAACAAGCGGGTGGTGGAATCCCTCGTAAAGTGCGGTGCCTTCGACTCCACCGGCGGCCGCCGCTCCCAGCTCATGTCGGCCCTGGAGGATGCCATGGCCATCGGCCAGAAGATCCAGCAGGAGCGGGAGAGCGCCCAGGTCTCCCTCTTCGGTGTCGAAGAGATCGTCCGGACCAACGGCAACGGCAAGGGGAAGGTGCAGCTCCCCGATATCCCCGAATGGGACGACAAGCTGAAGCTGGGCCTGGAGAAGGAGGCCCTCGGCTTCTTCATCACCGGCCACCCCCTGGGGCGCTACGAGAAGGAAATCAAGCGCTTCGCCAACGTGGATACTGCCACCCTCGACGAGCGCGCCGACAAGAGCGAGGTTAAGCTCTGCGGCATCGTCACCTCCCTCAAGGAGCTGATTACCAAGAAGGGGGACCGGATGGCCTTCGCCACCCTGGAGGACCTGCTCGGTTCCGTGGAGGTGGTGGTCTTCCCCGAGGCTTTTGCCGCCGGGTCCGAGTACCTCAAATCCGACGATCCGCTCCTTATATCGGGCACCATCGACAAGGGGGAGAAGAGCATCAAGATCATGGCCAATGAGGTGATGCTCCTGCGAGACGTGAGCAGCCGGGAAACGAAACGAGTGATCTTTAATCTTGTGGGCGACGGCCTCGACCGGAGCCGCCTGGAGACCCTCAAGGGGATCATGCGCCGCCACCCCGGCAGCTGCAAGACGCTTCTGGCCATCGAGATTCCGGCCCAGTGCCGGGCCACCATCGCCCTTTCCGATTCGTACCAGGTGGCCCCCACCGAGGAACTCTCCCTTGAAGTGAAGAACCTCTTCGGCTATCATGCCGTGTCTTTTGAGTAACCGCCTCGCAGCGTTGACAATACATCAGAAAGAATCGTGCAAAGGAGACGTTAATGGCTTCCCAATATCAACTTGAATTCGAAAAGCCGGTGTTTGAGCTGGAGCAGAAAATCCAGGAGCTGGCCGACATTGCCGGCGACAATGTGGAACTGAAGACCGAGGTGGTCAAGCTGGAGAAGAAAGTGGACAAGATGCGGGAAGTGATCTTCGCCAACCTCTCCCGCTGGCAGATGGTCCAGGTGGCTCGCCACATCGACCGCCCCTTCACCCTCGACTACCTCACCCACATTTTCACCGATTTCGTGGAGCTCCACGGCGACCGCCTCTTCGGCGACGACCACGCCATCGTCGGCGGCATGGCCAAGCTGGACGGCGAGCCGGTCATGGTCATCGGCCACCAGAAGGGGCGCGACACCAAGGAAAAGGTCTACCGCAACTTCGGCATGCCCAACCCCGAGGGGTACCGCAAGGCCCTGCGCCTCATGGAGATGGCCGAGCGGTTCCGGATGCCGATCATCACCTTCGTGGATACCCCCGGCGCATACCCTGGCATCGGAGCCGAGGAGCGGGGCCAGGCTGAGGCCATTGCCCGCAACCTGCGGGAGATGGCGGCGCTGACCGTGCCGATCATCGTGGTCATCACCGGCGAAGGGGGCTCCGGCGGAGCCCTGGCCATTGCCGTGGGAGACCGGGTCCTGATGCTCGAATACTCCATCTACGCCGTCATTTCCCCCGAGGGGTGCGCCGCCATCCTCTGGTCCGACGGCACCAAGGGGGCCCAGGCCGCCGAAGCCCTGAAGCTCACTGCCCCCGACCTCAAGGAGTTGGACGTCATCGACGAGATCGTGAAGGAGCCCCTGGGGGGTGCCCACCGGGACCACGAGACCATGGCCAAGAACCTCCACGAGGCCCTTGCCCGGCACCTGAAGGAGCTGAAGGCACTTTCCGTGGAGCAGCTCGTTGAGGGGCGGTACCAGAAGTTTAGGAAGATGAGCCGCTTCGCAGAGTAGGCACCTCAGGCAGATCGACTGGGCAAAGGCTAGCGGTGAGGGGAGAAAATACTCAGATCCCTCGCCCCTGGCCTTTCGCCTTTTTCAGGAGACATGCATGGAAGAACGGCTGCAGAAAATACTCTCCCAGGCCGGCATCGCCTCCCGCCGGGAGGCTGAACGGATGATCACCGACGGGCGCGTGGCGGTGAACGGCAAGCCGGTCATCGAGCTTGGCGCCAAGGCTGACTCCTCCCGCGACGCTATCACTGTTGACGGCAAGCCGGTCACCGTGGACGAGAAGCGGGTCTACATCCTTCTCAACAAGCCGGTGGGGTATGTGACCACCCTCAAGGACCCCGAGGGACGTCCCATTGTCACCGAGCTCCTGAAGGGACTCGGCGTTCGGGTTTTCCCCGTGGGACGGCTCGACTACAACACGGAGGGGCTCCTTCTCCTCACCAACGACGGGGAATGGGCCAACCGCCTTGCCCATCCCCGCCACGAGGTGGACAAGGAGTATCTCGTCCGGGTGAGGGGGACGGTCGCCCGGGAGCAGATCACCCGCCTGGAGCAGGGGATTGAGTTGGAGGACGGCAAGGCCGCGCCGGCACGGGTTTCGGTGACCAAGCAGAGCGACAACAATACCTGGGTTTCCATCACCATCCACGAGGGGCGCTACCGGCAGGTCCGCCGGATGTGCGAGGCAGTCAGCCTCTCCGTGGTGCGGCTCCGGCGGGTGCGCTACGGCGCCCTCTCCATGGGAGACCTGAAGATCGGCGCGTATCGGCATCTCACGTCCGGAGAAGTGGCTGCGCTGTCGGACGGGAAGATCGGCGCACGCGGTGGGGCGCCGCGGCGCCGGGGGCCTTCTGCTCCGCCACGGAAAGGATAACTGTGTAGCGCCGTCGTAACCAGTGTAACGATTCGCGGACAGGGGTGCACATTTTGTGGGCATTATTACATGGCTGTGACGAAGAGTGCTTCGGCACGCAGGGAGGCCCTGCGGGCGACAAATCAGGCATCCGGAGAGGTTCTGAAAGAAAATTTTATAATTTGATCATTGGCAAGTTCATTGCATAATAGTTGATAAGAGGCTGGCTCTTCGAGATGTTTTCCAGGAAGGGAAGAAGGAGGTTGCCAATGTTTGTGAACTGCTACGATGGGTATGGAATCTGCCTGTTTTCAGTGACGCTCAAGGAAGGCGTCGAGGCCAAGAGGCTCGGAAATCACATCTATAGCCAGCATGACCTTGTGGACCACTGGAGTGTTACCACCTGCCCCGAAGGGGCGGTGGTGAAATATTGACGCGGCCCCTTCTGCCCCATTGAGGGCGGAAGTGGCAGGACACCGGCTTTCTGTAAATGACAGGCTGACCTTCGGCGTGAACGGGGCGTCTGCCGCTAAGACCGATGAAGAGAAAGGGCATCCCAATGGGTGTCCTTTTTTTTGTTAAGGATCGCAGGTCGTGGCGATGGCATGCCGCTTTCGGGGTTCGAATCAGATAGTCCAGGAACGCTCTCCGTTCCGCATAAGTTCCGCTTGAATATTAATGATTACACGATACTGTTTAGTGACGTCATAAGCGGATGAAGAGGGGGGAGCCGTTGAAGGGGGAAGGCAAAAAGTTACGGATAGGTGAAGATACCCGGTCGACGGGCCGGAACAAACAGCACAGCAGCAGGGTAAAGGGGAGCGAAGAGGAAATTTCCTTTCTTGCCGATTTGCTTGAAGGCTCCGATCAGCCCTTTGGTATCGGTTACCCGGACGGAAGAATCGGCCACGTGAACGGCGCTTTCGAGCGGCTTACCGGCTACAGCAGGGAAGAATTGCGGGCCATGAACTGGAACAGCTCTCTCACCCCGCCCGAATGGCTGGACAGGGAACGGGCGATACGGGAGGAGATTTGCCGCACTGGCGAGTCCGTTAGGTATGAGAAGGAATATATCCGGAAAGATGGCGCTCGGATTCCGGTCGAACTTCTCGTCCATGTCAAAAAGGATGAAGCAGGCAGCCCCCTCTATTACTACTCCTTCATAACCGATATAACCGAGCGCAAGAGGCTCGATAATCAAATACAACGTCTTTCCTATTTCCCACAGTTCAACCCGAATCCGATAGTCGAGACCGATTACGCCGGCAGGGTAACTGTCTGTAATCCGGCCACGCACAAGGTTCTTGAGAGCATCGGCGCGGGGGCCGATCCCGGCCTGTTTGTCCCCGCGGATCTGGGCACTATTCTCCATGAGTGGGACGGAAAAAGCGAAGCAAGCACTATCTGCGAGCTTTCCATCGGCACGAGGGTCTTCCGCGAGACCATTTTTTTTACTCCCCAGTTTCCTGTCGTGCGCATCTATGTCCACGATATCACCGATATCAGAAATGCCGAGAAGTCGCTGCGAGAAAACGAGGAACGGCTCCGGCTCTTCATCGAGCACGCTCCCGCAGGACTCGCGATGTTTGATCGCGATATGCGTTACCTGAACGTCAGCCGGCGCTGGCTGACCGACTACAGGCTCGGCGACCGTGATCTGCGCGGATTAAGCCACTACGAGGTTTTCCCGGAGATTCCCGAAGAGTGGAAGGAAGCCCAACGCCGCGGGCTGGCCGGGGAGGAACTACGGGCGGAAGGAGACCGTTTCATGCGGGCCGACGGCTCGCTGCAGTGGATACGGTGGGAGATTCATCCCTGGCACGATTCGTCGGATCAAGTGGCTGGAATTGTTATTTTCTCCGAAGACATCACCGAGAGTAAGAAGGCAGAGGAAAAGATTTTACTGTTAAACCAGCAATTGGAACAGCGGGCAGCCGAGTCGCAGCTTATCCTCGACACCTCGCCCATCGGCCTGGCTATTGCCAACGATCCCCAAGGCGTCATGATTCGGGGGAATCCGGCCCTGGAAAAGTTGCTTGGAGTAACGGCCGGCAGCGAACTTTCCAAAAATGCGTTCAACTCGGCAGGTTATCGGGTTTTCAAGAATGGGGAGGCGATTGCTCCATCGCAATTGCCCATGCAACGGGCTGCCCGCGGTGAACCCGTTTCCGGAGAAACCCTCGACATCGTACGGGAGGATGGGACCGGTCTGAATCTGTACTGTTCCGCAGCAACGCTGCGGGATAATGAAGGAAAGCCATGCGGGGCCGTCGGTGCCTTTATGGATATAACCGAACGCAAGGAGTTGGAGGATGTTGTCATCAAGAGCCAGCTCGACACCTATGCCATCCTTGACAACATCCCCTTTAATGCCTGGCTCAAGGACACGGAAGGTCGCTATGTGAAGGTGAATTGGCAGTTCGCTACATTCTGCGGCTACACATCGCCGAAAGAGGTTGTCGGGAAAACGGACATGGACCTCTGGCCTATGCACATGGCCGAGGCATATTGCGCCGACGATCAGGACGTCATGAGGAGCGGCCAGAGAAAATTAATCGAAGAACAGGTTGTTGAGCATGGAGAGGAGAGGTGGTTTGAAACGTTCAAGGCACCCCGGTTTGACCAGAACGGCACGGTCATCGGCACGACCGGTATTGCCAAAGACATCACCGAAGCCAAGAGGGCCGTGGAAGCTTTGCAGTCTATCCGCAACGAACTGGAGCAGAAGGTTGCGGAGCGAACCTGGGAGCTTGCTACCGCGCTCAATGACTTGCGAAAAGAGAGCTCTGACCGTATCCAGGCTCTGGAGGCGCTCCGCGAACAGGAGCGGCTTCTCATCCATCAGGGGCGTCTCGCGGCCATGGGGGAGATGATCGGCAATATCGCGCATCAGTGGCGGCAGCCGTTGAATACGCTGGGGCTCATCATTCAGGGGCTCTCCATGAGTGAAGAGTTGGGCGAGCTCACGAAAGACCACCTTGATGAAAGAGTTAACCGGGCCATGCAGCTGATTTATCACATGTCCCAGACCATCGACGACTTCAGGAATTTCTTCAGGCCCGACAAGGAAAAAGTCCGGTTTGAAATGAAGCAGGCGATCAATAACGCTCTTTCCCTTATGGGAGATAACTTCAGGAGTCTCGGGATAGAGGTTTCGTGCGACTCCCCACAGGACATGTCTATCGCCGGATATCCCAATGAATTTTCCCAAGCACTCCTCAATATTCTCATGAATGCCCGGGATGTCCTCCAGGAGCGGAAAGTGGAGGCCCCGCGTGTCTTGGTGCGTCTGTTCGCGGAAGATAACCGCGCTGTGGTCACCATTGCGGACAATGGTGGTGGTATTGATAGGGAGATCATTGGAAAGGTATTCGATCCGTACTTCACCTCAAAGGGCCCGAGCAGCGGTACAGGGCTCGGGCTCTTCATCGCGAAGACCATTATCGAAAAGAACATGGGTGGTACGCTCACCGTGCGCAATAGCGGCGAAGGAGCGGAATTCAGGATAGAGGTCTGAAATGGAATTCCAGCAATACCCGGATGTTCGTCTGTCACTTCTTTACGTGGAGGATGAACCCGAGATCAGGGAGCTTCTCAGGAGTGTGTTGGTAAGGAAATTCCCCAATGTGGATATCCAGACTGCAGAAAATGGCATGGCCGGATTGGAGCTGTTCAGGGAACAACGGCCGGATATCATTCTGACCGATATCCGCATGCCGGTCATGGATGGTATCCAGATGACCCGCAGGATACTGGAAGAGGACCCGGCAGTAAGTGTCATCATCATTTCTGCCTGCAGTGAAACGGACTACCTGCTGGAGGCCATCAAGATGGGGATCAACAGGTATGTGCTGAAACCCATTAACCACAAGCTGCTCTTTGAGGCTATCGACGACTGCGCCGCCCGAATCATTCACGGACGTCAGGTCAAGGCGCAGAACGAGTTGATTCGCCGACTGAATGAAGAACTGGAGCAGCGCGTTGCGGATCGCACCGCCGAGCTTGAGGCCTCAAACCGCGAACTCCAGGCTTTCTGCTACTCGGTCGCCCACGACCTGAGCACTCCCCTGCGAGGAATAAACGGCTACAGTAACATCCTCCTTGAAGAGTATTCCGACAAGCTCGATGATGAGGGCAAGAGCTATCTCGAACGGATGGGGGCGGCGGCCGAGAGGATGGGGCAGTTGATCAACGACCTTCTCGAGCTTTCCCGGGTTACGCGCAGAGAATTGCATCGGGAGAAGATTGACCTCAGTCATCTTGCTCACCGTATCGTTATGGATCTGCAACAGCATGATCCAGACCGCCAGGCTGAAGTCATCATTGCCGAAAACATTATGGACGAAGGCGACCCGATTCTCATCCGGCTGGCACTGGAAAATCTCCTTGGCAATGCATGGAAATACACCACCAGGGTTTCCAGTCCCAGAATCGAATTTGGGACATGTATCACCAATGGCGAAACGGTCTATTTTGTCAGCGACAATGGTATCGGTTTCGATATGGCCTACGTCCATAAGCTTTTCATCCCGTTTCAGAGGCTGCATGGTATGGGCGAGTACGGAGGGACCGGCGTCGGCCTGGCTGCGGTGCAACGGATCATCTCACGGCACGGCGGTAGGATTTGGGCCGAGGGCGAACCGGGAAAGGGCGCGACGTTCTATTTCAGCCTCAGACGTCCAGCAGCCGGGGCCCTCGTGGAAAGTTAGCTTGATGCAGCATTTGTGTAAGGAGGGGGAGGGTGATAATCGAGGCAGGAGAACGGACAGAGGTGGGCATTTAGATATATTAAGGCAATGAAAAAAGGGGTTAGCTACCGCAGTTGCTAACCCCTTGATTTTCTGGTGCCGAAGACTGGACTCGAACCAGCACACGGTTGCCCGCACAAGAACCTGAATCTTGCGTGTCTACCAATTCCACCACTTCGGCGCTAGGACTTAAATCTATAGCACCGTCGTTAATCGATTGCAAGGAATTTTTAGGCTGCCGATCGTCGTGGTTATGGGTTTCTGGTGATGGTCACTCTGCTCGACGTGTAGACTGATGGCCTTTGTTGTGGGAAAGCGCTTCGAGGAGTTGTTCAAAGAGGCGCTGGAAGTTGAATGGCTTGCCAAATACCTCACGGATTCCGACGGCGGTTGCCCGTTCTTCGATTCCCGGGTAGAGGTGTCCGGTTCCCATGAATATTATCAGCTCCGGTTGGAGGCGCCTGGCGTGCTGGGCCAGTTCAAATCCATCCATCCCCGGCATGTTCTGGTCGGTGAGAAGGACTCCATAGGACCTTTCTGCAAGCAGTCCGAGGGCATCTTCGCCCCTTTCGGCGCATGTGACGTCTATCCCCTCGGTTTCCAGGGCCAGTTTCATGAAAAAGAGGACATCGCGGTCATCGTCAACGACGAGGATGCGTGTTGGCCGGATAGTGGCAGTCCTGTGCCCTTGAGTCGGGTTCATGGGGATTCCTTGTGGTCGTATGGGGTGGTGTGGCGTGCCGTGTCAATGTGTGACTATTTATCGTATTTGTCAATATTAAAAATGACATATTGTCATATTTTTAATCGCGTTGACACCGGGGGGAGAAAGGGGTATATGAGCTTATTTGCGCGCTGGGTCAAACCTGCGTCGCTCTGGAATTACCGATGCTTGTCGCGTTGCAGAAGGAAACCCTGGGAGTTGCCGTTGAGCTGTGATATCGGGCGAGAACTTAAAAGGTTGAGGAAAGACCGGGAACTGACGCAGAAGGATTTGGCTGCCCGGGTGGATGGCGGTCTCGACTATACCTATATCGGGAAGATCGAGCGGGGGGAGCAACTCCCGTCCCTCAAAATGCTCATGGGGTTGAGCGCCGCGCTCGGAGTGCCTGTCAGTCATTTTTTTCAGGAGGAATCGCCGGCAACGAACTCTCCGCTTCGCATGGCTGACTCCGACGTGAAGTCCATGGAGCTACACAAGGAGTTGCGCCAACTTCATCCTGACGATATCCCCCTGGTGGTTGACATTGTCAGGGTGCTGAACCGCCATCGAAAGGCCGAACGGAAAAGAGCCTATCAACCTGCAACCGAAGCGCTCCCTCTTGCAGCAGAGGATGGTCCGTCCTACAGAAAGTCCTGATCTCCATGACCTCTCCCGCATCTCCATCCGGAATCCGCAACAGGGAGCGCCTCGACAAGCTCCTGGTGGACCGGGGGCTCGTTCAGTCCCGGGAGCGTGCCCGCGCCCTCATCATGGCTGGCCAGGTGGTGGTGAACGACCATCTGGCGGACAAAGCTGGAACCCAGGTGCCCCTGGACGCCGATATCCGCCTCAAGGGGGAGGATATCCCCTTTGTGAGCCGCGGCGGGCTCAAGCTTGCCCGGGCACTTGACGAGTTCGGCCTCGACGTGACGGACATGGTTGCCATCGACGTGGGGGCTTCCACCGGCGGCTTCACCGATTGCCTGCTCCAGCGAGGGGCCCGCAAGGTCTACGCCGTTGACGTGGGGTACGGCCAGCTGGCCTGGAAACTCCGTCAGGACCCGCGCGTGGTGAACCTCGAGAAGACCAACATCCGGTACCTGGAGCCGGACGCACTCCCTGAGGTTCCTGACCTGGCAGTCATCGACGCCTCGTTCATCTCCCTAGACAAGGTGCTCCCCCCGACCCTTCGCCTCATTCGTGACGGCGGCGCCGTTGTCGCGCTCATTAAGCCCCAGTTCGAGGTGGGAAAGGGCGAAGTGGGGAAAGGGGGGGTCGTGCGGGATGAAGGGAAGCACCGGGAGGTGGTTGACAATGTCGTTGCCCTGGCCGAATCCCTCGATCTTCAGGTGGGGGGCATAACCGAATCGCCGATTCTCGGGCCGAAGGGGAACCGGGAATTTCTGATCCATCTGATTAAACGGCACATTTCCCCTAATTCATAACCTCAAACCCATCACATCGATTATGACCATCCGTATTCTCCATACCGCCGATCTCCATTTGGGCTCTTCCCTGAAGAATTTTGGGGAATTGGCCCGGGAACGCCGGCGCGATTTTCTCAAGACCTTCGACCGGATCGTGAACCTCGCCATCAAGCGCGAAGTCGATTGCCTCCTGGTGGCTGGCGATCTCTTTGATGCCACACAGGTGGACGCCGAAACCGTGGGGCGCGTTCAGGACGGCTTTGAACGCCTCTCGGGACGTGGCATCAGCGTGGTTCTTATCCCCGGTACCCACGACAACGTGGTCTCAGCCGAAAGCGTCTACAACCGTACTACCTTCGCCGGCGCCCATATCCTGAAAGATCCTGTGGTGACGGACCCCTTCGCGCTGGAAATTCGGGGGGCGACGGTCCATTTCTACGGGTTCGCCTACCGCTCCGACCGCTCCCGGGAGGCCTTGGAATCGATGCGACGCCGCGAGGGAGGGGGGATTCACGTGGGGCTCCTCCACGGCTCTCTCAAGGGAAGCCCCGAGTGGGAAATGCGGAAGAAGGATATCCCGTTTACGACGGCGGAACTGGCGGCACTGGGGCTCGACTATATCGCCCTCGGCCACTATCACAACGTGGGGTGCCTGGAGGATCAGGGACGGGTCGTTGCCTGCTATCCCGGCTCCCCCGAGGGAAAGAAGTTCGGCGAGAACGGCGAGCGCCACGTCCTCATTGTCGAGGTGGGGGAGGGGAGCGCAGTTGTCGAGAAGGTGCCGGTGCAGAGCCGCATCATGGACGAGTTGACGGTTGACGCCTCCCTCTTCCCCGAGGCGGGTGCCCTGGAGGGAGAACTTGCGCGGCTCGCCTCTCCTGATCTCATTGCCCGCATCCGGCTCGCGGGCACCGTGGAGGACCCCCTCGACATCGCGAATCTGGCGGGCCGGCTCCAGGGGACGTACGCCTGGCTCGAGCTTCTGGACGAGACCGAGATCTACAACAGCGACCATGTGAAGCGGATGGAACGGGAGGACTCGATCCGGGGGCTCTTCATCCGGAAGGTCCATGCCCGGTTCGAGAAAGCGGAATCCGAGGCCGAGCAGGAACTCTGCCGCGATGCCCTGAAGCTCGTCATGGGCCGCTTCATGCGAGGGGGGGGAGACTGATGCTCTGGATAACCTCCGTGCAACTCCCCGCCTTTGGCCGTTTCGGGGGGGAGGAGTTCACCTTCCGCCGGGGTATGAACCTGGTGTGCGGCAAGAACGAGGCGGGGAAGTCAACGCTCCTGGCTGCCATTGCCGGGACCATCTTCGGCTTCCGGAGAGAAAAGGACCGGTTCGTCCCCTGGGGCGGTGGTGAACGTTGCGAGGCCCGGGTGAGCTTCGCCTATGACGACCGGGAAATGACCATCGTCCGCGATTTCCTAACCGACCGGGTCCAGGCGGTGGAGCGTTCCGGAGACAGGCTCCTGTGGCGGTTCGAGGGAAAGGTCTCTCCGGCGGGGCGGAGCAGCGAGCGGGAGGAGTACCTGGCGAAGATCGAGGAGGTCTGGGGCTTTGCCGAGGGGGATATCTTTCGGAACTCGGTCTTCGTGGGCCAACGGGACCTGAAGATCGAGGGGGACGGCGCCCTCACCACCCGGATCAAACAGCTCCTCTCGGGTTTCTCCGAAATGGATTACGACGCGGTGGTGGACAGCCTCGAAAAGGAGCTCTACGAGTTGACCAGACGCCCCGGCGGGAGGGCCAAGGATCGTGAGTTGGAAGAGGTGCGCGCTCGGATGGCCGAGTTGGCCGAGGCCTGGCGCTCGGCCAGTCGGACCATGGAGGAAGTCTGCAAGGCGGAAGCGGAGCTGGCGGAGCTTCGGGGCTTCATCGACGCCAGCCGGGCCGACCTGGAGAAGGGGGAGAAGTACCTTCAACGGGTGAAAAAGTACCATGAGGCCACGGTCCGTGAAGCGGTGCTGAGCAAGGAGTTCGACCGTATCCAGACGGAGCGGGAAAAGGTGGAGGCCCTTGAGGCGCAGCGGAGGACCATTGAGGCACGGCTTGCCCCCCTGGGGAATCTGACGGAATTGCCCGATGGCTTCGACAGGACCATCGAGGCCTACTGCGCCGCCAGCGTGCGGCTGGAGCAGCTTGAAGAGGAGATGGCAGGGCTGACCGTGGAGGCAGATGATGTTCGCAAAGTGCCTCTCGGGCTGCTTCTGTCACCCATTCTCGCGTGGGGGGCGGCTGTTGCGGCTTGGTTCCTCGTGCCCGCCACTGCCTACGTGGTGACCGGCATTGCCCTTGCGGCGACCCTGGCCGTTGTTGTCTATGCCGCCCGGTTGAGCAGCGCGCGCAATGCCAATGCAGCCCGCCGCCAGGGGAGGATCGACGGCCTCGCTGTCGAGATCGACCGACTACGCAGCGAGGCAGCCCGTCACGGGGGAGCGGTTGCGGAGCATCTTGGCGACATCGACCCGGCCAGCGCCCGGGGGATTCTTGAGGAGATGGAAGGAGTCGAGGAGATCGTTGCCGAGCGCGACCAGGTGGCAAGCGCCCTCAAGGTGCTCTCTCCTTTGGACGATCTCAAGGCTCAGGGAGCGGAGCTAGCTCGGGAGTTGGCCGTGGTGCGGGAAACCATGGAAAGCGTTGTCGGCAAGGGGTTTCCGGTCATGTCACACGAGGAGTTCACCGCCGCCGAGGCGAAGATGCAGCGGCTGGCCGGGGAGGTGAAGGAGAAGGAGCGGGCCGCCCTCGTCAAGGAGCAGGAGTTGGCGGTACTTCGCACGGGGGGGCTCGACCTTGAGGCCATCGCCGAGGAGGGAGAAGAACTCAAGTCCCGTGAGCAGCGACTCGTGCGGCGGACCGGCGCGTTGCGGCTCGCCGTGGAGCTTCTGCGGGAAACCCTCGATGAATACCGGGCCACGTACCTGGCACGGCTCTCCTCGGAGATCAACGGGAAGCTCTATAACCTCACGGCCGGCAGGTATCGCGAGGCCCGTCTCGACGACAATTTCAACCTCACTATCGGCGCCGACGGTGAGCTCAGGCCGGCAGAGGCCTACAGTTGCGGAGTCCAGGACCAGGCCTATCTTGCCTCCCGGCTTGCCCTGGGGGGGATACTCTCTCGGGGGAGAAAATTGCCTTTTCTTCTCGACGACCCTTTGGTAAATTTTGATGACGAGCGAAAAACTGCCGTTCTGGTTACACTTAACCTCATTGCTTCAGGCCACCAGGTCATCCTCTTTGTTCATGACGAACGCTATCTCCGGCTCAAGGGGGCAGACCTCTGGCATCGAATCCGAATCGACATGAAAGGAAAACCGGATGGACAACTGCATCTTCTGTAAGATCATCAACGGGACCATTCCCGCCAGGAAGGTCTACGAAGACGACGACCTCGTCGCCATCGAGGACATCAACCCGGTCGCACCGCACCATATCCTGCTCATTCCCCGCAAGCACATCGTGAACGCCCTTGACCTGACCGCCGGGGATGACGCTCTTGTCGGTCGCGTTTTCCGGGCCGCGGCAGCCATTGCCCGGGAGCGTGGGGTGGACGAGCGGGGATTCCGCATCGTTCAAAACACCAATGCCGATGCAGGCCAGTCGGTCTTTCACATCCACTTCCATCTCCTTGCGGGACGGCATCTGGGGTGGCCGCCGGGATAGCCTCATTGTGTCCTGTCTGTGCCGAACCAACGAGATATGCGGGAGGTAACCCATGACGCGCTTTGCATGCACCGTGATGATCCTGGCTCTGGCCGTGGCGGCCCAAGCCGACATATACAAGTGGGTGGACCAGCGAGGGACGGTCAACTACACTGAAGACCTTGGCAAGGTTCCCAAAAAATACCGGAAGAAAGTAACGGTTATTCCCGAAGGTGGGGCGCCTGCGGCCGAGGTGACGGAAACTGTCGTCGAGCGGGGAGGCAAAGAGAAGAAGCCGGAAACCGGGCAGAAGGAAGTTGAAAACGCACTGGCGCCGAAACAGGAAAAAAAGAAGATGGTCTACGGCGGCAAGGATGAGGATGCCTGGAAAACCGAGTTCAGGACGCTGAGGAGTGAGATCAAAGCCAACGAGGCAGAACTCGCCGCGCGTCGTGGCCGGTTGGCCAATCCCGGCACCATGAACCGTGGCGATTTTCTGGGGGTCCAGAGGGAAGCAAAGAGGATAGAGGAGACGCTGACCGGCCTGAATACCAAGCTTAACACCCTTGAAGAGAGTGCCCAACGGGCCGGCGTGCCGCTGGAACTGCGGAAGTAGGGCAAAGGAGTTTCAGTAAAGAAAAAGCCCGGAGGGGTAATCCTCCGGGCTTTTTGGTAATTGACGCCCAGCGGGGATGCTTTCTCGTATCCGTCGGTAGAAGCGGTCGTGAAACCGGGCAGGACGCTCTTTTGCGACCGTCGGGCCTGGGTCTTCGCAGTCGTTTCCCCTTTTGGTGGCGGTTGTTACGCGCCTGACGGAAGAGACGTACGCTTACTGCGCCATTCCCTGGACGTCAATTAGTTACGTTGCTCCGGGATAACCGTACAACCGCTGGACCCTCTGACCATTGGTAAACTTTTTGTCGGGAAGGCGCTTCAGGCTTCCCTGAGCTGCGGGCTTGCTCACCGCACCTGAACCCGTATTGGTGTCATGGGTTAACCGTCAGGTCCCTCAACCGGTCGTTACCTGATTCCCAGAGCAATTTTCAAAGAGCGGCACCTTTTGACTGAAGTGTATCTCCGTTGATGATGCTGTCAACGGGGGAGGAAGAATTTTTTTGCTGCCGATAACTCCTGTCCCTGACAGTCGGGCGTCGATTGACACGGGGCAGCATTATTGCTAGGGTAGACCGATTTCGCCCTGAGAGGAGCAACCATGCAGCTTCCGCACATAGATCCGGTTTTCCTGCGCATCGGCCCCCTGGAATTCCGGTGGTATGGTCTGATGTACATACTGGGGTTCATTGCAGCTTATTTTATCGTCCTCCGGAGGGCCCGGAAGCGTTCCCTTCTCCTTTCAGCGGACGATGTGGCTGATATTATCTTTTATCTGGCGGTGGGGGTGATTCTTGGCGGTCGGCTGGGATACATCCTTTTCTACAATGCCCCCTACTATCTCGAACATCCCCTGAAGATATTCGCCGTTTGGGAAGGGGGAATGTCGTTCCACGGAGGGCTCATCGGCGTTGTGCTGGCGGGGCTTTTGGTGGCACGGAAAAAGAGGCTGGGGTTCTTTACCCTGGCAGACCTCTGTGTCCTTACCGCTCCGGTGGGGCTCGGTCTGGGGAGGCTGGGCAATTTCATCAATGGGGAACTCTACGGGCGAGTCACCGATATGCCCTGGGGGGTGGTATTCCGTGAGGGAGGCCCGATGCCGAGGCATCCGTCTCAACTTTACGAGGCGATTCTTGAAGGGCCGGTGCTGTTTATAATTCTGATGGTAGTAGGGAGGAAGGAGCGCCCGGCAGGGGTGGCCTTCTGGACCTTTGTCTCCTGTTATGGGCTGTTCCGTTTTTTTGTCGAATTTTTCCGGGAGCCCGACTCTCAGCTGGGTTTTATCATGGGCCCCTTTTCCATGGGGCAACTGCTCAGTTTTCCCATGTTTCTTCTCGGACTCGCGATGGTGCTGATCATCACGAAGAAGGGGAAACGCACCGAATGACAGGCGAACTCACGGGCAGCAGCGCAGACACTTGGTCATCTCCAGCATATTCCCGCCGTTAATCTTCTCGTATTTCACCGTATCCATCAGCTGCTTGATGATAAAAATCCCCCGGCCTCGGTCTTCAAGCTGGTCGAAGTCGGGCGGGGGGATGCTGTTGATGTTGAATCCCTGGCCATCGTCGAAGACCCGGATGAGAAGGTCCTGGTCAGTGATATTAATGTAGACGTGGACCATCTTGTCAGGGTCGTTGGCGTTGGCGTGCTTGATGGCGTTTACCATCGCCTCCGTAAGGACAAGGTTGATATGGTAGGCCAGCATGTCCCGGTCGCCGTCGTAGCGGTCGAGTTCCTTGGCGATGTCTTCGCCGATCCTCCCGATGAGGCTCAGGTAACGGGTCTGGTTCGGCACCTTGATATCAACTTCGATCTCTTTCCTGTCCATCCCTCACCCCTAGAAGTTTTCAAGTGCTTCCGCCGTTGAGCCGAATATCTCGAAGACCCGGTGCAGGCGGGTCAGTTCGAACATGGACTTGACCTGGGGCTGCAAGCTCGAAAGCTTGAGGCTCCCCTGATGGGATATGGCGTTTTTGAATCCGGAAACCAGGGCACCCAGGCCCGAACTGTCGATAAAGCGGATATCGGTAAGGTCAACGAGGATGTTCTTCTTCCCCTGCTCGAAGAGTTCCTGCATCTTTCCCTTCAAGTCGTTGGAGTTATGGGCATCGAGCCGCTCTTCCTTTACGAAGATGATCAGGATTTCGTTTTTTTTCTTCCGTTTTGAGGTTCATGGTCCACTCCTTGAGGTCAGGCTTTCTCGAAAAAACGACCGTCATTGTATGATGTTCAACTTTTGTTATTGTACACCAATTGGTTCCGCTGCGCTCTGATTTTGCTTCATTAACTGTCGGGACGGAAATACTTTGAAAACGACCATGGAAATGTCGTCGTTGATGACCGATGTGGCACTGAAGCTTTCAACTTCCGCGAGGATGGTTTCGATAATGGCCTCCGCGGGCCGGGCATGGTTTTGGGTGAGGATGTCGCAGAGGCGCCCTGAGCCGAAGAATTCTCCAGCTGGGTTCTGGGCTTCGGTGATGCCGTCGGTATAGAGGAGCACCACGTCGCCTTGCTGGAGGGAAATGATCTTTTCCTCGAACTGAACGTCCCGTTTTACGCCAAGGATGAGCCCCTCGGCATCCAACTCCACGCAGGCACGCTGACCCTCGCGGAAGATGAGCGGAGGGTTGTGGCCGGCATTGGCGTAGGCGAGGATGCAGCGTTCGGCGTCGTAGCGGACGTAGAACATGGTGATGAAGAGCTCGGCGGCAGAGAGGTCGTCGTGGAGCAGCTCATTGAGGGTCGCGAGGATTGCCCCGGCCGTCTTGTCGGAGCGGGCCTGGGCCCGGAGCACGCTCCTGGTTTCCGCCATGATGAGGGCCGCCCCCACGCTGTGCCCTGATACGTCGGCTATGACCATGTCGATATTGTTGGCGCCGTGCAGGAAGAAGTCGTAGTAGTCCCCTCCCACATGGGTTGCCGGCTTGCAGCGCCCCGCAAGCTCTACTCGCTGGACTGCCGGAGGGCTGGAGGGGAGGAGCGAAAGCTGGATCTGCTTCGCAATCTCCATCTCCTTGAGAACCCGGGCGTTTTCCAGGAGAATGCGTTCCTTTTCCTCGCGCTCCCGCTCCCTTGCTTCCATTTCCGTGACTATTTTCACTGCCTGGGCCAACTGCCCCGCCAGGCTCTCCAGGAGGTCGAGGAACGGTTCGTTGAAGAGACCAACGATGTTCTTGGAGAAGACCGACAAAATACCAAGCGGGTGTTCTCCTTTGCGGGCAATGGGGATGTGGGCGAAGGACTTGATCCCTTCCCGTGCCATCAGGTCCCGTGAGAGCGGTTTGGTGATGTATTGGGTATCATTGACGAACTGGATCCGGTTGGCCGTGAATGCCTCGCCGATGTATGTTTCGCTTTCGGGGTCCCAGTCCTTGCCGATGATTGCGGCTATTCCCTTCCCCCGGTAGCTCCTGACCCGCAGGATCCCCTTTTCGTCAATAAGTCTGATAACCGCCAGATCGAGCTTGAATTCTTTGAGGATAAGCGCCAGCAGATCGTCCATGATGATCTGGAGGTCCAGGGTCCTGTTGATGAGCTCCGATGCCTTGAGGCGCACGTAGAGGGCCTCGCGGCTTTCGGCGAGCGACGCCTGGACCGTGCTGAAGATGTCGTAGACCGGTTCCATCCGTGATCCCAGGTCCGAAAGGTAGCTCTCCACAATGGCCCCTGCAGCCGCAGCACCCACCGACCCCGCCAGGGTCTTTTCGGTGAAGCGCTTCAGTTTCGGCAGTTCGAACTCCGACACCCCTCCCTGCGCAGTGATCTCCCGGTTCCCCAAATACTCGGCAATGGCCGTGTTGGCCTGTTTCTCGCCAATGAACTTCGACATGAGGTTCACGAACTGCATGATCGTGACCGGCTTCGACATCCGCTTGGTTTCCCAGGGGACGCCGTTTCGATCTGAAGTGAAGACGTCGACGAACTTCCGCACCTGGTCCCGTTCCTTGTCGCCCTGGGGGAGGAGGATGGAGAGAGCCACGTATCCCCCCACGTTGAAGAGCATGCTCCAGAAGAGGGAATGGGACCAGAGGTCGAAGCCGGCAAGGCCGAAGAGCTCTGTCGGCTTCAACAGGGCAATGCCGAAGGGGCCTTCGTCGAGGATCGCCCGGGAGAACCGGCCCGACATGATGAAGGAGGGAAGGAGCAGGGTGTAGAGCCAGAGGATGAAGCCTAGTATGATGCCGGTCAGGGCTCCCACCTTGTTCGCCCGGCGCCAGTAGAGTCCCCCCACGAGCGCCGGACCGAACTGGGCCGCCGCGGCGAAGGAGATGAGCCCCATGTTCACGAGCATGAAGGTTTCGCCCACTACTGTCTGGTAAAGAAAGCCGAGCGTAATCACCAGGGCGATGCAGAGCCGCTTCAGGTTGATGAGCATGGCCGGGAACCAGGGGCGTGGGGTCAACCGGACCACGATTGGCATGAGGAGGTAGGTGACGAACATGGTGGAGATGGCCACCGACTCCACCATCACCATCCCGGCGGAGGCCGAGAAGCCTCCGAGAAACGCCAGCAGCGCCAGCCACGAGTGGCCGCTCTGCAGCGGGAGGGAGAGGACAAAGAAGTCGGCCCCGAGGGCTCCGCCGGTGTGGAGGATGCCGCCGAGGGCGATGGGGACCACGAACAGGTTGATGAGAAACATGTAGGCCGGCAGCAGCCACATGGCTTTTTTGATATGGTTTTCATCGCAGTTCTCGATGACCATGATGTGGAACTGGCGGGGAAGGAACATGATGGCGCCCATGGAAAGATAAAGGGTGGTCAGCCATCGGGCGTAGGTGGTCTCGCCAGGGTCACCGAGGGTGGTCAGGTGGTTGAGAAGGTCCCCCTGGGCATCGATGCGGGAGAAAATGTCGCCGAATCCCCCAAAGAGCCCGTAGGTGATGAACGTGCCGACGGCGAGGAATGAAGCCAGTTTGACGACCGACTCCACGGCAACTGCGGCCACGAGACCCTCGTGGCGTCGTTCCGAGGAATTCTGGCGCCGGGCGCCGAAGATCATGCTGAAGATGCTCAGGATGAGAGCTGCGAAGAAGTTGGTGTGCAGCGAGAAGGGGTAGTTTTTGTGGAGCAGCGGGAGCTGGATGTAGGGGTAGCCGCAGATGATGTCAAAGGTGCTGGACACCGCCTTGAGCTGAAGGGCGATGTAGGGCATTACTCCGAAGATGGCGATGATGGTGATGACGGCCCCGAGCCATTGGGATTTGCCGTAGCGGGAACTGATGAAGTCGGCGATGGAGGTGATGTTGTTCTCCTTGCTGATCCGGACGATCTTGCGCAGGAGAAACCACCAGGTGAATGCCATGAGGGTGGGACCCAGATAGACGAGAAGAAAGTCGAGGCCGGTGGTGGCCGCCTTGCCGACGCTGCCGTAGAACGTCCACGAGGTGTGGTACACGGCGATGGAGAGAGCGTAGACATAGGGGTTGGCGATAATGCTCTTTCCCTCTTCCCGCTTTCTGTCGGCATAGTACGCAACCCCGAAGAGCAGGACGATGTAGAGGAGCGATACTCCGACCACCAGTTCAATGCTCAGGATCAACGGTGATCTCCTTCGTCCTGCTCGTCTTCAGGCTGGTCGATGGCCTTGGTGAAGAGGTAGATGACAACTATTGATAGTGCCCATCCCCCCACGAAATAGAGATAGAGCAGGGGGATGGAAAAGATTCGGTACGGCTTGTTGAAGATCTGGATGAACGGATAGTTCATCATGACGAAGCCCAGGATGAAGAAAATCACCCACGATTCGCTCAGTCTCAACCGTTTGAAGAGGGCAACCCGCAATTTCATCCACACGGCAGTATCCCCATGGCGTCAAGGAGCGTTTCGAGCAGCTCGGTGACCGGTTTGGAGGTGTCGATCCTGATCGTGCCTGATTCGTCGTCGGCAGGGGCTTCGAACTCCTCTTTCTGTAAAAGGTAGATATCCCACCGGCCGTCCGAAGGTTCATCACACTGGTTTCTCCTGGCCTCCAGACGCTGCCTGACGGCTTCTTCCGGGCAGACGGCGTGGAGCAGATGGAAACGGGAACCGTGACGATCGGCCAGTTGACGAAAGAGGTCACGATCGGTTCTGCGGCGGAAGGTGGCGTCCACGATGATGCTGCGTCCCGCATTCAGGGCCGTCTCGGCCCGCTTGAAGAGCTCTCCGTAGGTGCGGGCGGTGACAGACTCCGTGTAGATGCCTTCTCTGTAGCGGTCCCAATGGTGCTCTTCCGGTGCTGAACCTGTCAGCTCCTTTCTTACCACATCGGAACTGACTATT
This sequence comes from Geobacter metallireducens GS-15, assembly GCF_000012925.1. Taxonomy (NCBI): domain Bacteria; kingdom Pseudomonadati; phylum Thermodesulfobacteriota; class Desulfuromonadia; order Geobacterales; family Geobacteraceae; genus Geobacter; species Geobacter metallireducens. Next base: position 1,388,994 of record NC_007517.1, read on the forward strand.
TCCAGCCCAAGGTCGAAGGCCAGTTCCCGCGCCGTGTAGCTCTTGCCGGTTCCCGTGAGGCCACAGGTCAGGATGAGCGACGGCGGGAAAGCCCGGCGGGCGATGTAGCCGCGTGCAAGACGGAAATAGCGCCGGGAGCGTTCCTTGGCTGCGGCCTTGTCCGCCGGCGGAATCTGCGGGTCGAGAAGCCGCATGCTCTCCACCTTTCCCCTGACGCAGGCCCGATAGACCTTGTAGAAATCGAGGACGTCGGTGACTCCGTCATCGCCGGTTGCCCGTATGTATTCATCCAGGAACGGCGAGCAGAGGTCAGATCTGCGGTTAACGTCGAAATCCATCAGGAGGAAGGCGATGTCGGCGGCCGTGTCGCTGTAGCGGAAACGGGTATTGAATTCGATGCAGTCAAAGATGCAGATACTGCCGTCGGAATCCAGGCAGATGTTTTCCAGGTGGATGTCGCCGTCGCAGTCCCGGATGAAGCCGCCGGCAACGCGTTGGGCGAAGATGACGGCATTTTCTTTCATGAAGCGTTCGACCCATTCTTCGATGAAGCGAAGAGCCCGGCCGCTCAGGGTTTCTCCCGCAAACTGGCGGGTCTGACGGAAATTTTCTTCCCAGTTGGCTCGAATGACGTCGGCTCCGCCGTAGCTGTCGATCTCCCTGCTCCGTCCGGCGCGGCGGTGAAATTCGCCGATTACCCGGGCAATGGCTCGGATATCAGCCACGGAAACCTCACCCGCACTCAGCAGTCGGTCGAGCATCCGTTGCGCCGGGAGCCGCTTCATCTTGACCGCGTAATCGATGACCCGTCCATCGCCGGAAAATCCGGCCCCGCCAGGCGTTTCCCTCACTTCCTCCACGCCGAGGTAGATGTCAGGGCAGAGGCGTCGATTGAGGCGAACTTCTTCGTTGCAGTAAAAGCGGCGTCGATCTATGGTTGAAAAATTGAGGAAGCCGAAATCCACCGGCTTTTTGACCTTGTAGGCGAAGCGGTCAGTCAGAAAGATGTAGGAGACATGGGTCTGGACGAGCTCCACGGAGTCCGTGTGTTCCGGGTAGGCTGAAGGCTTCAGGAGTGACCGTATGAATCGCTTTTCCATGCCGTCCCCACAGGGCGGAAAGTTACCATACACAGTACCATAAACGCCGCTCCGCGCAAGGTTTGCGCTTCCTTATATTCATTTGACGGGTCAGGGTTATTGTGTTAGCTTTTTTGATGAGTTTTGGGACACACGTTCCACTGGAACGGCTTTTGTATTCCGACGGAATGCAAGTCTTCTCATCCCTGTCCATCCTGAACACTTATTTCACTTTACCATATTCGGAACAACGGAGTAGATGCGGGGCTTTCGGGCGTCTTTCCCGCTTCAGGCAGACGTAGGCACGGGTAACTGCATGAAAAAACGTATTGTCGTGGCATTATTCCTGGCTCTTTCCTTTCTTCCGGGATGCGCCACAAACGGCGCGGGAAAGCCTCTTCCTGCCAACGAGCATTCATTTCAGCCGACCGTCAATATTGCCGGATCCAGGGCTCTCTACATTTATTCATTGTCGCGTCTCCGCGAGCTGGACGGGGATTTCGAGGGTGCGCTCACGCTCCTGAATGGTGCCATTGAGGCTGACCCCAACTCCGCGTTTCTTCATACGGCAGCCGCCGAGATCTATCTGAAATCGGGCAAACTCGACGATGCGCTCCGTGCATGTGAAAACGCCATCCGCGTCGATCCCGGGTTCCGTCCGGCACGGATCATTGCCGGGACCATCCTGGCAAACCTCAAGCGGGACAAGGAAGCTATTGTCCATCTCAGCAAGGCCATTGAGCTTGATCCGACCAAGGAGGATGCCTATCTCCACCTGGCCATCTCCTATGTCCGAACCTTCGATTACGAGCAGGCGGTTAACACCCTCAAGTCCCTGATCAAGATCAACCCCGAGTCATCGCTGGGCTACTATTACCTGGGCAAGACCTACGACCAGATGAAGCTCCAGAAGGAGGCTGCCAACTATTACAAGAAGGCCATCGAGATCAAGCCCGATTTCGAGCAGGCCATAATCGACCTGGGGATTTCCCAGGAGGGGCTCGGCCTCTATGATGATGCCATCGCCACCTACAAGCGGCTGCTTGAGACAAATCCGTTCAACATGAACGTGCTGCAGCACCTGGTGCAGCTTTACCTCCAGCAGCAGCGGCTGGAGGACGCGCTCCCACTGCTCATCGTGATGAAGGATCGGGGTGTCGGCGGCCTGGAAACCCAGCGCAAGATCGGCCTCATCTATATGGAACTGGAGCGCTATGACGAGGCAATCGCCGAATTCGAGCAGATCCTTGCCCGGGAACCCAAGGCCCACCAGATTCGCTTCTACATTGCGAGCGCTTACGAGGAGAAAGAGGAGTTCGACAAGGCCATAGAGGAATTCAGTAAGATTCCTCCGGGAACCGCCAATTACGTTGAGGCCTTGGGGCACATCGCTTTCATGTACCGGGATCAGGAAAAACCTGAGAAGGGAATCCAGATCCTGACGGATGCCATTACTGCCAATCCCGATAAATTGGACCTCTATCTCTATCTGGCCGGTCTGTACGAATCAATGGATAAGTTCTCAGAAGGACTTGCCGTTCTCAAGGGGGTTGAAGGGAAATTTGCCGAGGACCCGAGGCTCCACTTCCGGATGGGAACCATCCTCGACAAAATGGGGAACAAGGAGGAGTCCATCGCCCGGATGAAGCGGGTTATCGCCATTACGCCCGACGATGCCCAGGCCCTCAACTATCTGGGCTATACCTACGCCGAGATGGGCATCAAGCTGGATGAAGCCCTCCAGTACCTCAAGAAGGCCGTGGCGCTTCGTCCCAACGACGGTTTTATTCTCGACAGTCTCGGCTGGGTCTACTTCAAGATGAAGCGTTATGACGAGGCCGTGCCGCTCCTGGAGCGGTCGCTCAAGGTCGTGGAGGACGATCTGACGGTCATGGAGCACCTGGCCGACGCCTATGCAGCCAACCATGAATACCGCAATGCCTTGAAACTTTACAAAAAGATCCTCGACGCCGACCCGGGTCGCAAGGATATCGCCGAAAAGAAGAAAAAGGTCAGGGCGGAAAGTCTGGAAAAATGACGGCACGGCTGTTCTGCTGTCTTGCGGCACTGGTTACCCTTGTTTCGTGCAGCGGCGGTACGCCTCCTGCGGAACTGCCGCGGCGTGGAGCAGGGGCCCCTGCCTACGGCGATGCCCTGGTGGTTGGCACCATTGGCGAACCATCCAACCTGATCCCGCTGCTTGCCTCCGATTCCGCCTCCCACGATGTGGCGGGGAACGTCTTCAACGGCCTTGTGAAGTATGACAAGAATCTTGAGCTGGTGGGGGATCTGGCGGAGTCGTGGCAGGTATCCCCCGACGGCCTCACCATCACCTTCAGATTGCGCAAAGGGGTGAAGTGGCACGACGGCACCGAGTTCACCTCCCGCGACGCCCTCTACACCTACCGCGTCACCATCGATCCCAAGACCCCCACTGCCTATGCCGAGGACTTCAAGCAGGTGAAGAGCGCAGAAGCGCCGGACCGGTACACCTTCCGCGTGACTTACGGCAAGCCCTTTGCCCCGGCTCTGGCCTCCTGGGGGGCGGGAATCCTGCCGGCCCACCTCCTTGAGGGGAAGGACATCACGAAAAGCCCACTTTCCCGCCATCCCGTGGGGACCGGCCCCTACCGGTTCAAGGAGTGGATTGCGGGGCAGAAGGTCGTCCTTGAGGCATTTCCCGACTACTTCGAGGGGCGGCCCTACATTGACCGGTTCGTCTATCGGATTATCCCCGATACTTCCACCATGTACCTGGAACTGAAGGCGGGCGGCCTCGACATGATGGGGCTTACGCCGGTCCAGTACGCCCGGCAGACCGATACCCCCGATTTCCTGGCCCGTTTCAATAAGTTCCGCTATCCGGCCTCTGCGTACACCTACCTGGGATACAATCTCCGCAACCCTCTTTTCGCCGACCGGCGGGTCCGACAGGCCATTGCCTGCGCCATCAACAAGGACGAGATAGTCCACGGGGTGCTTCTGGGGCTGGGGCAGGTGGCCCACGGGCCCTTCAAGCCGGGAACCTGGCCATACAACCCTTCCGTGAGGGACTTCGGCTACGACCCGGCCCGGGCAAAGGCGTTGCTGGCAGAGGCGGGGTGGCACGCGGTCGGGCCCGATGGTATCCTTACGAAAGACGGCAAGCCCTTCAGTTTCACGATTTTTACCAACCAGGGAAACGACCAGCGGCTCAAGACCGCCCAGATCATCCAGCGTCGCCTCGCAAAGGTTGGGATCGAGGTGAAGATCCGGGTTCTGGAGTGGGCGTCGCTTCTCACCAACTTCATCGACAAGCGGAATTTCGACGCCCTCATCATGGGATGGACCATTCCCCAGGATCCGGATATCTTTGATGTGTGGCATTCCAGCAAGACCGGCCCCAAGGAACTGAACTTCATCGGGTTCAAGAACGCCGAGGTGGACCGGCTCATCGAAGAGGGGCGCAGTACCTTCGATCAGGAAAAGCGCAGGCGCTGCTACTGGCGCATCCAGGAAATACTCGCCCAGGAGCAGCCCTACACGTTTCTCTTCGTCCCCGATGCCCTGCCGGTCGTGAATGCCCGCTTCCGGGGGATCGAGCCAGCGCCGGCCGGAATCATGCACAACATCATCCGGTGGTATGTGCCCAAGGAAGAGCAGGTGCATTAACTGCCGGGACCAGGTGCCGGGGACCAGTAAAGGCTTAAATCTTTACCGGCCCACGGTTCATGGTCCCCGTTCTCCGACTTATGATCACTTATCTTGCAAAGCGACTAATAATGATGGTTCCGCTCCTCCTGGGGATTACCCTCATCTCCTTTGTGGTGATCCGCCTGGCCCCCGGCGAGCCGGTGGAGGCCATGACCGCCATGAGCCCCAAAATCACCGCCGAGACCCGCCAGCGGCTCCGGGAGTTCTATGGTCTCGACAAGCCGCTCCACGTCCAGTACGCCACCTGGCTCAAACAGGTGGCCACCCTCGATTTCGGCCGCTCTTTCGCCCCCGACAATCGGCCGGTGACCGACAAGATCAAGGAACGGATTCCGGTTACCATTTCCCTCAACGTCATCGCCCTGATCCTGGAGTTCGGCCTTGCCATACCCATCGGCATCTTTGCGGCCACCCACCGGGACACCCTCTACGACAAGGGGATCACCATCTTCGTCTTCCTGGGGTTCGCGGTGCCGACCTTCTGGCTGGCGCTGCTCCTCATGTACTTCTTCGGCGTTAAGTTGGGGTGGCTCCCCATCTCGGGGCTCCACTCTCTGGGGAGCGAGACACTTTCCCCTATGGCGTGGTTCGTGGATTTGGCGAAGCACCTGATCCTCCCGGTCTCCGTGGCCACCTTCGGGAGTCTGGCGGGGCTCTCCCGCTACATGCGCTCCACCATGCTGGAAGTGATCCGACAGGATTACATCACCACGGCCCGGGCCAAGGGTCTCACGGAGCGGGCGGTCATCTACCGGCACGCCCTGCGCAATGCGCTGCTGCCGGTCATCACGCTCCTCGGCTTCTCCCTTCCCGGCCTCATCGGGGGGAGCGTCATTTTCGAGACCATCTTCGCCATCCCCGGCATGGGGCAGCTCTTCTACCAGGGGGTCATGGGGCGGGATTATCCCCTTGTCATGGGAATTCTGGTGATTGGCGCGTTCCTTACCCTTGTCGGCAATCTCCTGGCCGATCTCTGCTATGCCATGGCCGATCCGCGTATCAGGCACGGGAGGGGGTAGGAAATGGCCTTTCGGGAAAGCTGGTTCCATACGGTTTTCTGGAAGCGGTTCCGGCACAACCGGTTTGCCATGGCCGGCGGGTGTGTCGTGCTCCTTCTCTTTGTGGTGTCGCTGCTGGCTCCGTATATCACCCCCTGGGACCCCCACGCCATCGACGCCTATCATGTGCTCCTTCCCCCTTCGGCGAACCACTGGTTCGGCACCGACGAGCTGGGGCGCGACGTCTTTACCCGGGTGGTCTACGGGGCGCGGATTTCCCTCAAGGTGGGGTTCGTCTCGGTGGGGATCGCCGTGGCCATCGGGGTGGTGCTGGGGCTTGTTTCCGGCTTCTACGGCGGCATCATCGATACCGTCATCATGCGGTTTGTGGATATCATGCTCTGTTTCCCCACCTTTTTCCTGATCCTGGCGGTGATCGCTTTTCTGGAACCGTCCATCTGGTATATCATGGCGATTATCGGCCTCACGGGGTGGATGGGGGTGGCGCGGCTCGTGCGGGCCGAGGTGCTGTCGCTGCGGGAGCGGGACTTCATTCTGGCGGCCCGGGCGCTGGGGGCGTCCGATGCGCGGATCATCTTCCGTCACATCCTTCCCAACGCCCTGTCACCGGTGCTCGTCTCTGCTACCCTTGGCGTGGCAGGGGCCATCCTCACGGAGTCGGCCCTGTCGTTTCTCGGCATCGGCGTGCAACCCCCCACGCCCAGTTGGGGGAACATCCTCACGTCGGGCAAGGATTACATCGAGTTCGGTTGGTGGCTCTCCCTGTTCCCCGGCCTGGCCATTCTGGTGACGGTCCTTGCCTACAACCTCCTGGGGGAGGGGATTCGCGACGCCCTCGACCCCCGGCTGAATCGCTGAAATTTTTGATAAATCCGAGGAGTACCATGTCAGACAACAACCAGTCCACGCGGCAGCAGATGACAGAGCCCGCCGTCAACAAGGACAAGTTCGCAATTGTTACCGTCGATGACGAGATCAGGGCTGACGGGCTCTGTCAGTCTCTGCTCAAGCGCTTCTATGATTCGCTCCTCGAGGGGGGGATGGATCCCCAGGAGGCAACTCTCGTGGCCAGCGGCGCCGATTACTACGTGCGCGATTTCATCGTTGGATACAAGCACCGCAATCTCTTCGACGAGCGGCCGGGAATTGTCCGGCAGTTCGCCGGCAACTGGTACATCGTCAACACTATCGAACCTTCCATTGAGGAGCTTGCCGGACATCTGCACGGGGTGCGCTCCTTTTACCGCTTCCTCCATGGCCAAGGGCTTGTCAGTGGGGATTTTCTCGCCGTCATGGAGCAGGAGTGCGGCGACGGGGCTTTTTATGAAGGACGCATCCGGAGCTTCTGGGAGATCGAGGGTGACGGGTATCTTGCATGGGAACGTGAATGTTCACTGAAACAGGACTGAAATCAGGGAGGAGAACCATGAGATTCGCACGACTGCTGTTGCTGCCCCTTATCGTCATCGGAACGTTGTCCGGCTGCGCCGTCAACATGGCGGACATCCACGGTTTCAACGTCATCTCCCTTGAACAGGAAAAGGAGCTCGGCACCAAGTTCGCGGCTGAGATCGAAAAGCAGTATCCGGTCTATAACGACCCAGAAGCCCAGAAGTACGTTGATCGTCTCGGCCGCAGGCTCCTGACCGGAGCCCGGGAGGTGAGCTTCGACTACGTCTTCAAGGTGGTGAAGGATGACAGCGTCAACGCCTTTGCCATTCCCGGCGGCCGGCTCTATGTCCACACCGGGCTCCTCAAGGCGGCCCAGAGCGAGACGGAGGTGGCGGCGGTCATGGCCCACGAGATCAGCCATGCGGTGGCCCGGCACGGCACCCGCCAGATGACCCAGCAGTATGGCTATTCCCTGGTCCTCTCCCTGGTCCTGGGGCAGAACTCGAACATGCTGGCACAGATTGCCGGAGAGCTCTTCGGCAAGGCGGGGATGATGTCCTACAGCCGGGATTATGAGAACCAGGCCGACTTCCTCGGGGTGGAAACCATGTCCAAGGCGGGCTACAACCCCCAGGGGATGGTTTCCTTCTTCCAGAAGCTTGATACCATGGGACAACAGAATCCGAGCGCCCTCACCAAGTTCTTCTCGTCGCATCCCCTTACGTCGGAACGGATCCAGCGGGTTCAGGCGGAGATAGCCCAGCTTCCTCCCCGCACCTATCCGCCTGTTGACAATACCGACTTGCAGAAGATCAGGGCGCGTATCAAGTGATGAACGATCGGGACGAACGCTGGGACCGCATTGCCGGCAAACTGGATACTCTCCTGGACCGGTTTGATCGGTTTCTGGACGGTCATATTCCACCACCACCGCCCGACGGCCGGCTCTTCGAGCGCCACCTCGCCTTCCGCTGGCGGCGGACAGGGGAAGGGGGGGCATTTCTGCCGGTGGAGCATCCCCACCTCCCCGACTTGGACGATCTGATGGGGATCGACCTCGTCCGTGATGAGCTTGTTCGCAACACCGGGCAATTCGTGGTTGGCTATCCGGCCAACAACGTCCTCCTGTGGGGGGAGCGGGGGACCGGCAAATCCACCTGCGTGAAAGGGCTGCTCCGGCGCTTTTCCGAGGAGGGCCTCCGACTCGTGGAGGTGCTCCGGGACGATCTTTGCACCTTGCCTGCCATCATCGCTCCTCTTAGGAAAATGCCGCAGCGCTTCATCCTCTTCTGCGATGATCTCTCTTTCGGCGAAGGGGAAGGGGGATACCGGGAGTTGAAGGTCCTCCTTGAGGGGGGGATCGAGGAGCGTCCTTCCAATATCCTCTTTTACGCCACCTCCAACCGGCGGCACCTCCTGCCGGAACGGATGGAGGACAATCTGGGGGGAGAGATCCATCCCGAGGAGGCGGTGTCGGAGAAGCTCTCCCTGGCCGACCGCTTCGGCCTCAACCTGAGTTTTTACTCCTTTGATCAGGACACCTACCTCGCCATCGTTGCACGGTACGCTGAGAAGTTTTCCTTGCCCATGGGCGGGGAGGCCCTCAGGAGAGAGGCTCTGCAATGGGCCATCTTCAAGGGGAGCCGCTCCGGAAGGTCTGCGCGGCAGTTTGTCGACGATCTTGCAGGGCGGTTGCGGGTGGCATTGCCGGCGGAGAAGTAGACAATGGCTTACAGAGTACGCAAAGTTACGGTGATAAAGCAGGGGAGGGGCGGATTCCGTCCGGGACAGGCAGGAGCCGACTTGGCCAAGGAACCGTGCTGAGGCCCCAAGACTCCCGCGGTCAGCGGGACCATCAACGAAAATGTCCCTGGCTTTATCCGCTGGCATGAAACTCCTGCCGGCAGGGTGCCGATTGTTTCGACGGAGTTCCGGTTTGCCGACCGGCTCGGTGCCTGGAAGGCCCGGTGGGGGATCGGGCGGATGTCGTACCTGGTGCCACCGGGCCTCTACGCCATTGGCTCCCCCGGCCCCGAAGACCCCGTGGTGGTGACCGCCAACTACAAGATGAGCTACGACCTGGTCAGGAGGGAGCTTTCGGGGCGCAACGTCTGGTTCCTCGTCCTCGAAACCTTCGGGATCAATGTCTGGTGCGCTGCCGGCAAGGGAACCTTCGGCACCGACGAACTGGTCCGTCGCGTGGGAATGGTCAAACTTGCCACGGTGGTGAAACACCGGGCGCTCATTCTCCCCATTCTCGGCGCTCCCGGCGTGGCCGCCCACCAGGTTGCCCGGCGGAGCGGATTCCGGGTGCACTACGCCACGATCCGCGCCGCCGACCTCCCCGAGTACCTCGATAACGGCATGGTGACTACACCTGAGATGCGTCAGCTTACCTTTACCACCCGTGAGCGGCTCGCCCTCACCCCAATCGAACTGGTGACGACCGGGAAGTGGGTCGTGCCGTTCGTGGCGCTACTCGTCGTTCTGTCGATCGTTCCCGGCGGGCTTTTATCCTCCCCAACCCTTGTCTCTTCGTTGGTTCTCTTCGTGGGGACCGTGCTGGCCGGAGCCGTTGCTGCTCCGGTACTTCTTCCCTGGCTTCCGGGTAAAAGTTTTGCCGTGAAGGGGGCAGTGGCCGGTTGCTGCTGGGCAGTTCTGTTTATTGGGGTAGGGAGGGGGGCAACGGGATGGCTTGACGCCATGGCCCTCTTTCTCACCGTGCCGGCCGTGACCGCCTTCCTGACCCTTAATTTCACCGGCAGCACCCCCTTCACCTCCCGCTCAGGGGTGAAGAAGGAGATGCGGCTTGGGCTGCCGATGATGGCAGTGTCACTGCTTGCCGGCATTTCCCTCTGGATCGCGGCCCGTTTCTTCTGAGTCCGCAAGGAGTTGTCTGACGTGAAAGGTTTCTCCTACCTCACAAACGTTGCCTCCCTTGAACTCAACCGCGAAGCCTGCATCGGCTGTGGCATGTGTGTGGCGGTTTGTCCCCATGGAGTGTTCGCGCTGCAGGGCAACAAGGCCGAAATGCAGGATTTCGACGCCTGCATGGAATGCGGCGCCTGCGCCGTCAACTGCCCCGTTGGTGCCATCGAGGTCGATTCGGGAGTCGGGTGTGCATCGGGGATGATAAATGAGTGGCTGGCGAGTATCGGCGCGAGGAAAACAAGAGGCGGTGGCTGTTGCTGACATTGAAAGCTCTTTCCATTGACTTGCCGTTTGTATGGTGATAATGAATAATTTCAAAAATTTGAACCACTGGAGGGATTGCGCATGAACGAGACGGGAAGAAGAATTGCACGACTCATCATCGGTGTGGCTGTCGCCGCATCGGCAGCAGTGGCGTTTGCTTCCGAGGGGGGCGTGGGGGTCAGCGCCGATGAAGCGCTCCAGCGCCTCATGGACGGAAACAAGCATTACGTGGAAGGTCAGATGGGCGCCTGCCGCGAGAGCGATACGGCGAAACGGGAAGGGTTGGCAAAGGGGCAGAAACCCTATGCGATCATTCTCTCCTGTTCCGATTCGCGGGTTCCGCCCGAGATCATTTTCGACAAGTCCATGGGTGAGCTGTTCGTGGTGCGGGTTGCCGGCAACATCCCCGATCCCGTCGTTCTCGGGAGCATCGAATACGCTGCCGAGCACATTGGTTCTCCCCTCATCATGGTGCTCGGACACGAGCGCTGCGGTGCCGTGACCGCCACCGTCGACAGCAAGGGGAAGGCTGAAGGGAATATCGGCGCTCTGGTGAAGACCATCGCTCCTGCCGTCCAGAAGGTTAAAAAGGCAATGAAAGGCAAGCCCAAGGCAGAGTTGGTGGAAGCTGCCTGCGATGCCAACGTCAAGCTCGTTGCGGCCAATATCACCAAGAAGTCGCCGGTCGTTGCCAAGCTCGTCAAGGAAGGGAAGATGAAGATCGTGACCGCCAAGTACGATCTTGACGACGGGAAGGTAACCCTCTTCGAGGCAAAAAAGTAGCGACACCTGCCGGCACCACTGTGCTGCATCGTAAAGAAAAGCCCGCTTCCGCGGGCTTTTTCAGTTCTGTAATACCTCTTTGATCTTTGCCAGGAGTTCGTCCGGTTTCACCGGTTTCGCTATGAAGTTGATCCCCTCGTCGAGGACCCCTTTCCGGCTGATGATGTCCTGGGTGTAGCCGCTGATGAAGAGCGCCTTCATCTCCGGCCGGATGTTCCGGATCTCTTCATAGACGGACTGGCCGTTCCTTTTGGGCATAACCACATCGAGAAGCAGAAGGTCTATCCGGGTGCTGTTCTCCATGAACCGCCGGACAGCCTCGGCACCGTCGCTCGCTTCGATGACGGTGTAGCCGTTGCGTTCAAGAACGAGCTTCGAGAGCTTGCGCACGTCCCGGTCGTCTTCGGCTATCAGGATGGTCTCCTGGTTCCCCTGGGCGGCCGCCGTTGCGTCGCGGTGCTCCGTGGTCTCCTTTGGCGCCACGATGGGAAGGTAAATTCTGACGGCAGTTCCTTTCCCTATCTCTGAATCAACGGTGATGAATCCCTCGTGCTGCTTGACGATGCCGTAGACCATGGAGAGGCCGAGCCCTGTTCCCTTGCCGACCTCCTTGGTGGTGAAGAAGGGGTCGAAGATGCGTTCCTGTGTTTCGCAGTCCATGCCGGTGCCCGAATCTGCAATGGTCAGAATTGCGTAGTAGCCGGTTTTTCCCTTTTCAAGGGGACCGAAGAAATCTTCTTCCAGGAAGTCGCTCCCCGTCGTAACAGTAAGCGTGCCGCCGTCCGGCATGGCGTCGCGGGCGTTTGTCACGAGATTCATCAGGATCTGGTCGATTTGCCCCGCATCCACATGGCACACGAGGGGTTCGCTGGAGAGCGAGGTTACAAAGGTGATATCCTCGCTCACCAGTCGATGGAGAAGTTTCTCTATACCCTTCACAATGTCATTCAGATTCGTCGGGTGAGGAGAGATTACCTGCTTCCTGCCGAAGGCGAGGAGCCGTTTGACGAGGTTGGTGGCCCGGTCAGCGGCTGAGAGAATCTGTTCCACGTAAATGCGATAGGGGTTGTCAGTCTTGAGGCTGCGCTGCAGAAGCGTTCCGAAGCCAACGATGGCAGTGAGTATGTTGTTGAAATCGTGGGCTACCCCCCCGGCAAGTGTTCCGATAGCCTCCATCTTCTGGGCATGGCGGAGTTCCTCGGCCAGGAGTTCCTTCTCGGCCTCACGGGTTTTCAGTGTAGTGCCCAGGTGGTTGAACGCCGTGGCGAGCCGGCCGATCTCATCCTTCGATTCCACGGGGACAGGCTCGAATGAACCAGAACTTTCGAGAACCCTGATCCCTTCGGTGAGTCGGTCGAGGGGGCGCGTAATTCTACGGGTTATGACGTAGGTGAAGAAGGTGCCGAGGAGGAGAAAGCCCGCTGCCATGAGGACGCTTGTGTAGAGGAGCGTGTCGAGTTTTTTCCCGAGAAGGCTCTTGTCGACGATGATTCGCGCATAACCGATAACGCGGGGCGTTGGCCGTGGGGGTTGGTCGAGGAACAATGATCCGTCCGTGGGGAAGGATGAACTCGACAGTACTGGTGCCCAGAACTCGAAGATGTCATCTCCCTCGAAGACCGAGGGCTCGGTTGTCCCTTTCAGCCGTTCGAAGCGGGTGCTCCAATGGGGAAAGGCCCGGCCGGAATTGTTGATAACACTCTTGTGTGCCTGTTCCTGGAGTGCTTTACCTTCTGCCGTCACGATGGTGACAAAAAGGACTCCTTCGTGTTCCAGAATACCCTGGATGGGGTCCCGCAGAAGTTCTGCATTTTCGGCAAAAACACCGAGACGGGTATTGTGGGCCAGGAGTCTCGCCAGGAGTTTCCCCTCGTTGACCAGACTATCCCTCAGGGCGCTTCGCTGTTGCTGGAAGAAGAAAACCGTAAACGAAATCGAAATTACCGCGATAAAGAGTGTGAACAGGAGGAAGAACCTCAGTCCCACGCTGTCACGACGGTTTTTCAGCTCGTCGAAAAAATCCATTCTTTCCCCTAGCGTATGACTTTGGCTCGACTTAAAGCCTCTTCGTTCAAGGAGAGGCCAAGTTTGCGCGCTATCCTGCTGTTTATCGTGATGACCGCGCCATGGGGTTCGCTGCGCGGGATGCTTTCAGGAGAGGTTCCCGACTGTATCTTTCTGACCATTTCGCCGGCCTGCCGCCCCACCTCGTACGGATCAACATCGAGCGCCATGAGTGCTCCCATCTGAACATACTTATCCGAAAACGTGATGATGGGAATCCTGTTGTTCAGGGAGAAGAGCAGGAGGTACTCGATCGCTTCCGGTGTCAAAAGCGTGGCATCGGGAAGCATGAGGAATGCCTCGATGTCGCCTTTCATCCCTTCGACAAGATTCAGGACATCGCGTGACGAGCGGACTTCCCGCGCCACGAGGTCTATGCCGAGAGAGCGGGCCGTTGCCTGCGATTTACGGAAAAGGGCTCCGCTTCGCGCCGGGTTGTACAGGGTCCCCACACGCTTGAGCCGCGGCATTACCTTCTGTGCTGAAACTAATTGCCGCTCCGGCGCCACGTGCATGCCGATGCCGGTGATGTTTGATCCAGTAGTGAGGGAGTTATGCTGGTCGAAGACCATAAGGTAGACGATGGGAGTGTCCTTGATTCTCTTTACCCTGTTCATGGCCTCCGTGCCGATGGCCACAATCACATCGGGCCGTTCATCCCGAACCGCTTTTGCCACATCGAGACCGTCGAGATCAGACAGGACCAGTTTCCTGAAGTTCCCGGCCACGACGCTTCGCACCCCCTTCGCCGCTTCCTCATAGGGGGCGACCCTGAGGCTTTGCAGGACGAGCACCTTCTGGGCCGCCTGACTTGTTCCGCCAAGGAGCACCAGAGTGAACGCAAACACGAACGTGACAAGCCTCATGAAGAGGATGGCTCTGTTCACGTCGCTTGCGCCCAGGAATGGCGGGATCGTGTGATCTTTGCCGAAAGCCCTGGTGCTCTGGATCGAACTATGGTCTTGTCGACGATTTGACATGTTGGAGGTAATGGTTGCCAATTTTTTGTTTGTCTAAGTCGTTAATTTGAATTGCTTTATAGGCTGGCAATAGTAATTAAGCCCTTGAATGTCCATAAAAAACAGGATGTTTGCCGGTGTGCTCCTGATGGGAGCGTACGGTAAAGATAGGGAGTTGTGCGATTTTAATGCCATTTTGGTAATGATACCGAAGAGTTGATTATTCGAGAGAGAAATTTCTCTTGCCGGGTAACCCGGAGGAGATTCAATGGTGCTGATTTTTCGATGTATTTAAGGGTGGAAGGGATATTGTTTCTAACATCTGTGGGATTTGAAAGGTTTGAAAGGAGCTCTTTTTGCATGATCCGGTTTCTTGAAAATGCATTAATGGTTGCAGCATCGTGACAGCGAATAACACTATCGGGAACTTCTGTAGGGTTGGGGGAGATGGATGTCGTTTCAGGATAAAGCGATCAAGAAACGGATTTCTGTGGCCACGATAGCCTGTGCAGGGGCTGTGCTGTGGCTCCATGGCTCGGTTGTCCCGGCCTGGGCCGAAAACGACGAGATGAAGGTCCTTGAGATGTTTTACGAGGACAAAGAACTTGTGGTCACTCCCACGCGGGATCCGAAGCCCATCTCCCAGGTGGCGGAAAACGTCACCGTCATCACCGCCAAGGAGATTCAGGCCCTCAATGCCCACACCCTGGGAGAGGTTCTCAATACCATACCGGGGGTCCATGTGGAGCCCCGCGTGACGCCGGGAGGGTTATCCCCCACACTTTCCATCCAGGGGTCCGAGAGCAACCATGTCCGGGTGATCATGGATGGAGTGACCATCAACAACGTTTCCGACTTCCTGGCGGATGTGGGGGCCATCCCTGTACAGCGGATCGCGGCGGTGGAGATAATCAAAGGGCCGGCGTCCTCGGCATGGGGTTCTTCACTGGGGGGGATCATCAACATCATCACCAAGTCTCCGGACGAGGGACGGAAACTGGGCGGAACGGTCTCGGCCTCCATGGGTGAGCGTACCACCGGCGACTTCCGCCTGGAACTCTCTGGCACCCGTTCTTCTCTTGGATATTACCTGGCTGCCGACGGCATAACCTCCGACGGTCTCCTTCCCCATACGGGCGTGGACAGCGGCAGCGTATACGGCAAGATGACATGGGACCCCCAGGAGGATACCCGCGTGTTTGCCACGTATAGTTATTCCCGCGGGAAAAGGGGGTTGGGGGAGTTTCCCCAGTATGGATTGCGTCAGGAGGGGGACTATGAGCATTTGATAGCAACCCTCGGCATGAGCCATGCCTTGAGTGAAAGCCTTGATCTGGATATCGCGGGCCGCTTCTCGCACCGCGATTACAGTGACGTTTCCGGTGCCTTGGGCGCGGGAGAGGGATTGAACAACAACAGCTATGAGCAGCCCAACCTCGGCGCAAGCGCCAAGCTCGCCTGGCGCACGGGCATTCACAGCGTGATAATTGGAACGGATTACGACAACGGTACCATAGACGCAGATTTAAGGGAAAATGGCGGCACCGTTCGCACGAAGACCCATGGCCGCCTGGAGCGGCGGGCGATTTTCGCCAACGACACAATCGTCTGGAACAACTGGTCGATCACCCCGGGTCTGCGTTACGACTGGACCAGCACCAGCGATGATTTCTTCAGCCCGAGCCTAGGGGTGACATATAACCTGAGTGACCACACGGTCCTGCGGGCTTATGTGGCCCGGGGCTTTAACGTCCCTTCTTTGACCGCGACTACCGTCGGCGCGCAGGGATTGCAGCCTAACCCTCATCTGGAAATGGAGAAGGTCTGGTCCTATCAGCTTGGCTTCGAGACGACCTTTCTCAGGTATCTCTGGCTGAAGAATACGGTGTTCCGTCATGATGTCTCTGACTTCCTTGCTTATGATGGTGCGACCAACAGTTATGTCAATCAGGGGAAGCAGCGTCGGCAGGGGGTAGAGGTGGAGGTGAAATCCATCCCCTTTTTCAACACCACCATCGGCGTCGGCTATACATTCATCGATGCCCGTGATCGGCTTGCCGATGAACGCGTGCCGAACATCCCTCGGCAAACGTGGGACGTATCCATAAATTATGACGACCGGAAACTCCTGCGGGGAGGGCTTGTTGGGCGCTATACCCAATGGAACGCCAGAGAGGATTTTAACAGCCGCGAAAACGCCATGATCTGGGACCTGACCGGAGGGGTCCGGTTTCTGACCGGGCAGGTATCCGGCGAGATATTCTTCGTTGCCCATAACCTTTTCAATGGTTCACAATATCTCCATTACTTCTTTAGGAATCCTGGTCGCTGGTTCGAGGGAGGGCTTCGCTTTAACTTTTGAGTTGACGAAATTCATAAATTGAATATTATTAATTTTTTTCTTCTTGATTACTTGTGTGCAGAAAGTAGAATGACGTTCTATCGGTAAATATCTCACAGGAGGGAGGTACGTATGCAACAGGATGTTCAGAACGTGAAGAATGAAGTGACAGAAGAGGTTATGGTGGTGTCGGAGGGGACAATCGGTTCCGGTCCTCAAATTGGTGTCTGCTTCGGCTCGTACTTCCTCATAAGAGGATGATAATCACCTGAAGCATGAAGGAAGGGGGAGCTATTCCCCCTTTTTTTTATGTGTCATGGTGATGGATCGCAATGCACTCCTTACTTTGGCGCCAGGGAGGGCCGCCATGCACCTTTCCCGCTATCTGAAACGGTACTCCTGCCATGAGCGGCCGGGGCACCTGCTTCTCTTTTCCACCAGAACCGCTGCCATCGCCATCGTTCCCGAGAAGGTCATTGCCAATATCGAACAGGGAGCCATCAGTCCGGCGACCGCTGAAACCCTCTCGCGTCTCGGGTTTCTTGTCCCCGATACCGAGGTCGAGGCGGAACAGGTACGTCAGTTGTTCACGACGATCAATGGGGAGCGCACCGTTGCCACCATCATCGCCGTTCTGAACATGGACTGCAACCTGGCCTGCACTTACTGCTTCGAGGGTGGGCTGAAGGGGAAGCGGTACATGGATCACGCAACGGCAGAACGACTGGTATCTTTTCTGGACCGCCATTACCTCGCCGAAGGCATTGCCCCCAATCTGGATTTTTACGGTGGTGAGCCCCTCTTGAGTCTGGATCTGATCCGTTCCATCACCACGAGGCTGAAAGAACGTGCTGCCGGACGTGGGCTTTCCTGTTCCTTCGGCATGGTCAGCAACGGTACGCTTTTGACCGGAGATGTGGCCTGCGAGTTGGCCTCGCTGGGCGTTACCGGGGTCCAGGTTACCCTTGACGGCACTCGCGAGAACCATGATCGATACAGACCCTTTGTCTCCGGAAAGGGAAGCTTTGATGTGATAGTGCGGAATCTGCTGGAAGCATGCGATCTGCTCGATATCAGCATCGTCTGCAACTACACCCAGGAGAATTACTGGGGATTCCCCTCCCTGCTCGATTATCTCCTTGAAGTAGGCCTGAAGCCCGAACGGATTGCTGCTGTCAATTTCGCCCCCATCTCCCGAATCGGCACAGGGGAGCTTCCCCCCGAGTTCAACGATAGCTGTGCCTCCCACAATATGCCGTGGGTTTACGAATCGCAGCTCTTTTTGCGTCAGGAGGCTCTGAAGCGGGGCTACTCAGTGGCGAAGCTCCGTCCGCCGCTCTGCATGGTGGAATTGGCCCGTGATCTCGTGGTTACCCACGAAGGGGAATTGTACAAGTGCCCGGCTTTCATGGGGCGGAAGGGGCTTGCGGTTGGTACGCTGGAAGCGGGCGTCACGGAGTACCGGGAATCTCACAATCTCGATCTCTGGAATAACGAGGAATGTCTCGACTGTGAGTATCTCCCCTTCTGCTACGGTGGGTGCAGGCTTTCGCGGCTCGCGCAGACGGGGGAGATTAATGGGGTGGACTGCCGAAGGGACTACTACGAAGCATCCCTTGAGCGGTATGTCCGGCAAGAGATGGCCAACACGTCCCGTAAACGATAACTTTGCCGGAGACGAATTTGATTCCGTGAAGCACTGCTCGATTGACGGGGGTTACGGCGCTGTCACCTGCACTACCGAGCTTGTTTCGCCATTGGGGTTAATCACCTGAATCCTCAGATCCTTATCCGTCGGATCGGCGGGATAGCGCTGGTAGACCAGTTTCGAGCAGTCCACAAAGGTCAGAAACTCCCGTTCCCCTGATGGCGGCGCACCCGCCCTGAGTCGTTTGCCGGCTCCCGCGTTCAGTCCCACCTGCAGACTGTTTTCCTCCACTACTATTGTTGTTCCTGGCTGGAAATTCTTCCCTTCGATAACCAGCTTGTAATAGGTGACCGCTGCGTCGCTCCTTGTAACGCTGTAAATTTCCGGGGTTGCCACGATGGTAAGAGTCATGGGGGTGGTGAAGGTGTCGTCAGGATTTTTGACCTGGACCTGATGGAGTCCTCCAGGGGCCTGGGGGACAGTGAAGGTGAGAGATTGCTCCGAACCGAAGCTGCTCTTCACCACCGACCCATCGAAAAGCACTTGGCTTGCTGGCTGGAAATTGCGGCCGGTGATGGATAGGACACGCTCGCCCGCAGAGGAACAGACGCTGATAGTGTCGGGAGAAATGGATTCGACAAAGGGTTTCGGTGCCTGGATCGAGAAATTGTAGGTACGGCTCGTGGCGCCGTCGCGTTTGAGGAAAAGGGCGTAAAGTCCAGGAGGGAGTTTCGGTATGGTGAAGGTCAGCAGTTCCGGACCAACGACCGTGGTCGGCACTTCGATTGTGCCCAGAAATGCCGATGTCTTCGCGGTAAAGCCGGTTCCCGAAAGGGTAACGGTGATATTCGGCTCGCCCTGGGCCGGAATGATGCTCAGGATATTTGGAGCAGGGGCGGGGGCCGGTTTCTCTGCCACCGTTGAGCTTGTCTTCCTGGACTTGGTTTGGGGGGCGCCCTGGGCGGCCACCGCAGGCAACAGCGCCGCAAGCGCCACCAGTGCAGTTACACGTTGTTTCATGGAGCCTCCCGTCCGAAGCGTACTTCGCACCAATTAAATCACCTGGTCGTGCGATGTCAACGGTTGAGTGTCATGGCGAGCCAGATGCCCGAGAGGGCAAAAATGACGTTTGCCGCCCACGCTGAAACCAGGGAGGGAAGGACGCCGGTCTGGCCGAAGGAGATGAGAATGGCGTTGATGATGAAGTAGGCGAAGCCGAAGCCGATGCTGGCGCCGATGCCGAGGGCGACACCGCTGGAGCGGCTTCCCCGCAGTGCGAACGGGATGCCGAGAAAGGCCATGATGAGCGAGGCAAAGGGAAGCGATATTTTTGAATGCATCTGGGCTTCGTAACGGGTGGTTTCGTACCCCCCCTTTTTCAGCTTTTGGATATACTCTCTCAGCTTCAGAAATCCCATGTTGTCGGCGTATTTGTCCACCACTTTGAGGTCTTCTATCTGGAGGTTGAGGTTGACCGGCATGCTGGCGATCTGGGTTGTATTGGCAACGCCGCCCCCCTGAAAATCCCGCACGGTGACTTTCCAGAGAGTCCATTGGCCACCGTCCCAACTCCCCTGTTCGGCGTCTATTCTCCGTGAGGGAGTCATCCCCTCCGAAAAAGACCACAGTGTTACCCCCCTCAACGTCTGATGGTCGGGATCAAAGGCCCGTGCCATGAGTATCGCTTTGTTGTCCTTGTGCCAGATATTGTTCTGGCGCAAGAACGTATTCGAGCTTTTTTTCCTGATGAGGACCTCCTCAATGAAGCGCATCTGGCTGTAGGTCTTCGGCAGAATCAGCTCGTTTGACACGATAACGAAAAGGCTGGCCGCACAGGCTATGGCCAGGATTGGCGCACTGATTTTGCGGAGGCTCACGCCACAACTGCGCATGGCGATGATCTCGCTGTTGCGCGACAGCATCCCAAGCGTCAGCAGGGTGGCCATGAGTACCGCAAGAGGGATTACCTGGGTGGCGATTTCGGGGATCTTGTAGAGGAAAAACTGGGCAACATGTATCCACTGGGGATCGAAGCGAAGAAAACGTCCGATCTTTTCCAGAAAATCAATCACCAGGTAGATGGCTATGAATGATGCAAGGCAGAGCCAGAAAACCCGCAAATAGGCGGAGGCTATGTAACGAGTCAGGATGCTCACGCAGCCTTCCTCCGGTGGAGCCACTCCCGCGCCTCTCCGATAAGCGTTCGCCCTCTCTCTATCAGAGGAAAGGGCCGTTCAGTCGCCGCGAGCCTCAGCAGATAAACGCCAAAGGCGGTAAAGAAGACATTGGGGAGCCAGACAGCAAGCGGGATGGGAAGAATTTCCTTCTCCGCAATGGTCTTGCCGGCGGACATGACCACGTAGTACAGCATGAGGATGATGATGCCCGCTGAAAAACCTCCTGCTCTTCCCGACCGCTGGTTCTGGATGCCAAGCGGAACGCCTACCATTGCGAATACGATGCAGGCAAAGGGGAGCGCAAACCGTTTATGAAGCTCAATCGAGACATCGCGGCGGAACTTTTCGTTGTTCTGTCGGTTCCCGCGACTGGCAATAAGTTGCTTGAGGGTCATATCCTGTTCGTCGAACTGGTTTTTTTTCGCGTTCTGGCGCAGGTCCACATGGAGGTCGTAGCTGCGGAACTCAACAAGACGGTAGCCGCCAGGATCTATCCCCCGATGAATGCTCCCGTTCACAAGGTGAAGTCGGACGTTTTTTTCTTCGGGAGCTGCCGCGATTATTCCGGTTGAGGCGAAGATGGTCATTGGTTCATCCGGGTTGCGCTCGTCATGGATCAGGATGCCCGATATCTGGTGGCTCGTCTGGTCATAATCGTCAATATACACAACCAAGCCGGGGAAATCGTCGATAAATACCTTTTCCTTGATGGTTGTGGCAGCCCGCGACTCAATAACCTCGTAGAGAAATCGCTTGAAGGAAGTGTTGCCCCAGGGGAGTGCAAAGACCGTGATGAACGTCGTGACGAGATAGGCAAGGACGGCGAACGTGAAGACTGGCGTGAGCAGCGATCCGAGGCCAACCCCCCCCGCCTTCATGGCTGTTACTTCGCTGTCCGCGGACAGTCTGCCGAAGGAAAGAAGTACCGCCAGCAGAAATGCCATGGGGATTGCAACGAGCAAGAAGGAAGGAAGCATGTAGAGGATGAGTCGGCAAACGTCGAGGAATGGCACTCCCTTGGCGAAGACCATCTCTGCCAGTTTGAGCAGGCGCCCCATGAGAAGTACAAAGGTAAAAACCGCCATGCCGAGAACGAACGGAACAGCGGTTTCCTTGAAAATGTAACGGAACAGAATGCTGGTCATGGAGGCGCGATGATACACGAAGGTATGAGGGTTGTAAATAACAGAGGGGTGTGCATCACAGTTTGCCCTTGTCAATTGTCTGTTCATGTGCTATACGAGTTCGGTTTCTAATTCGCACGCTTTCTGTCCGGCCGGTGGTGTCCGCGTCTGATGCGGGTTCCGGCTGTCGGGGAAGCGGAGGCACAACCAAAAAGGAGAAAAAAGTATGTCCAGTGTAACAATGAAGGAGCTGCTGGAGGCCGGCGTACATTTCGGTCACCAAACCAAGAGATGGAATCCGAAGATGAAGCCGTACATTTTCGGGGCGCGGAACGGGATTTATATCATCGATCTCCAGAAGACCGTCCGCCTGTTCAAAAATGCTTACAGCTTTGTTCGCGAGTGTGCCCAGTCCGGTGAGACGATACTCTTTGTCGGGACCAAGAAGCAGGCCCAGGACGCCATTGGTGAGGAAGCGTCGCGTTGCAATATGTATTATGTTAACCAACGCTGGCTTGGCGGGATGCTTACCAACTTCGCCACCGTGAAGCAGAGCATTGATCGCCTCAAGCGTCTTGATGCCATGTTTGCCGATGGTACCGTTGAAGCCTACACCAAGAAGGAAGCCCTCCAGTTGGAAAAAGAGCGCCAGAAGCTCGAAAAGACCCTCGGCGGTATCAAGGGGATGGGAAAGGTTCCCGGTGCGCTTTTCGTGATTGACCCGAAGAACGAAACGATTGCCATCAACGAAGCCAAAAAGCTCGGCATTCCTGTCGTGGCGGTTGTTGATACCAACTGCGATCCGGATCCGATCGATTATGTCATTCCCGGAAACGATGATGCAATTCGCGCCATTCGTCTTCTGACCTCTAAGATGGCCGATGCGGTTCTCGAAGGTGCCCAGGCCCGGGATGCGCAGTTGCAGACCGGGGAAGAAGAGATGGCTGCTGCCGAAGGTGAGTCGGAGCAGGTAGAAGCGTAAGTCGTTTTACCCTGTCCGTTTGGCACGGGGCGTATATCATTCAAATTCAAAGAACAGGCTGACGCACGGCGCGTCGGCCCTGTCCGGGAGGATACAGTGAGCATCACAGCTGCACAGGTAAACGAGCTGAGAAAAGCTACCGGAGCAGGACTTATGGACTGCAAGAAGGCCCTTACTGAGACCGGCGGCGATCATGAGAAGGCCATTGACTACCTTCGGAAGAAGGGGCTTGCCGCCGCCTCCAAGAAAGCTGGTCGCGTGGCTTCCGAGGGCGCGGTGGGTTCCTACATTCACGCTGGCGGAAAAATCGGAGTTCTCGTCGAAGTCAACTGCGAGACCGACTTCGTTGCGCGTAACGAAAACTTCCAGGCTTTCGTGAAGGATATCGCCATGCACATTGCGGCGGCCGCTCCCCAGTATGTGCGCCGCGAAGAAGTGACCGCGGATGTTGTCGAGCGCGAGAAGGAAATCTACCGCGCCAAGGCACGGGAAACCGGCAAGCCTGAGAATATTATCGAGAAGATCATCGAGGGGCAGGTTAATAAGTTTTATGCCGACATCTGTCTCCTTGAGCAGCAATATGTGAAGGATTCGGATAAGACCGTCCAGCAGTTCCTTAACGAGACCATCGCGTCGATCGGTGAGAATATTTCGATTCGCCGCTTTGTACGGTACGCGCTGGGTGAGGGGCTTGCGAAGAAGGAAACCGATTTTGCAGCAGAGGTTGCTGCCGCAGCTGGTCTGTAAGAAGGTGGACGGGCCGGCCATGCTCCATGGCCGGCCTTTTTTACGTCCACAGCAGAATATGAGTTCCATTTACCAGGCGTGAGGGCCGACACACCATGGGAACACCGTACTACAAGCGAGTATTATTGAAACTTTCCGGCGAGGCCCTTGCGGGCGACCAGGGCTACGGCATCGATCCTCTGACGATCACGACCATTGCCGCCGAGATCAAAGAGGTGGTGGCATCCGGGGCTCAACTCGCCCTCGTTATTGGAGGCGGGAATATTTTCCGCGGTCTGGCAGCTTCCTCCAAGGGGATGGACCGTGCCAGCGCCGACTACATGGGGATGCTGGCCACCATGATCAATTCACTGGCCATGCAGGACGCACTTGAGAAGATAGGTGTCGATACCAGGGTACAGTCGGCCATTGCCATGCAGGAGGTCGCAGAGCCGTACATCAGGCGACGTGCCATGCGGCACCTGGAGAAGGGGCGGGTCGTCATATTCGGCGCCGGTACCGGTAACCCGTATTTCACCACCGATACAGCGGCAAGCCTACGAGCCATGGAAATCGGAGCAGATGTGATTCTCAAGGGAACCAAGGTGGATGGCGTCTACTCGGCCGACCCAAAGAAAGATCCCACCGCCCAGAAATACCCCCGGCTCACGTATCTGGAGGTCCTCAAAAAAGGGCTTCAGGTAATGGATGCAACTGCTACCTCGCTCTGTATGGACAACAATCTCCCCATTATCGTTTTTGACATCACCACATATGGCAACATAAAAAAGGTGGTGTGCGGTGAAGAGATCGGCACCGTTGTGAAAGGAGAATAGCATGACGAAAGAAGTCATTGCCGACATGAAGGCGCACATGGAAAAGTCGGTTGACGCACTTCGCCGCGAATACCAGAAGGTGCGCACCGGCAGGGCCACCACCGGGCTTCTCGATGATATCAAGGTTGAATACTACGGGAATCCTTCGCCCCTCAGTCAGGTGGCGACCCTTTCTGTCCCCGAGCCCCGGACGATAACCATCCAACCTTGGGAGGCCAAGTTGATCCCGGTTATCGAAAAGGCGATCATGAACGCGAATCTTGGTTTTACCCCGGCCAATGACGGTAAGACGATCCGCATTTCCCTTCCGCCTCTCACCGAAGAGCGCCGGAAGGAAATCGTCAAAACACTCAAGAAAATGGCTGAGGATACCAAGGTTGCGGTTCGCAACATTCGCCGTGACGGGATTGATAGCCTCAAAAAGCTGGAGAAGGATAAGAAGATTTCCGAAGACGATCTGAAGCGCGCCGAGAAGGAAGTGCAGGATGTCACGAACACGTTCGTGGCAAAGGTTGAGGAAGTGCTTACGCACAAGGAGAAAGAGGTTCTGGAGGTCTGATGCCGCGCTAAGCGGGAAAAAAGTATTTTTCCGCTTTTTGCTTGCGCACCAAGTGCTTTTATGCTTTAATCCCCTTTAACCCCTCAATTAAAGGGGATTTTTTGTTTCTGGGTATCCCATGTACGGTCTCTCACACGACAAACTTCCCCGCCACTTGGCCGTCATTATGGACGGAAACGGCCGTTGGGCCCAGGAGCGGATGCTCAAGAGGATCATTGGCCACCAGAAGGGGGTCGAGACGGTGCGGGTGATTGTTGAGGAGTGTTCCCGTCTTGGCATCAAGTATCTGACACTCTTTGCCTTTTCCGCGGAGAACTGGCTCCGACCCAAGACGGAAGTGAAAGCCCTCATGTCACTTCTCAAGAAGTACATCAGGGTCGAAACAGCACGGATGCTTGACAGCAATATACGGTTCAACGTGATCGGTGCCCGGGAGGAACTGCCGCCGGACGTGAACCAGGCTGTGCAGGAGGCCATCGACAGGACAGCGCGCAATACAGGTATGGTGCTGACGCTTGCCCTTTCCTACGGTGCACGCCAGGAAATTCTCTTGGCGGCCGAGCGCATTGCTGCCGACCTCTCCTCAGGCCATCTCTCCCTTGGCGATATTGACGAGAAAACCTTCTCCTCATACCTGTTTACGTCTGGCATGCCCGATCCCGATTTCCTCATCAGAACGAGCGGGGAGATGCGGATCAGTAATTTCCTCCTCTGGCAACTCGCTTACACAGAGCTCTATTTTACCGAGGTCAACTGGCCCGAGTTCACCGCTAAGGAGCTCCACCGTGCTCTGCACGACTATCAGTCCCGCGAGCGGCGCTTCGGCCGTACGAGTGCGCAACTGCAGAACAGGAGCTGACCATCAAGCGTCTACTGACCGGGGTCATTGCCCTGCCTCTGTTGATATTGTTCATCCTTAAAGCGAGCGTTTTCGTCTTTGCCTGCTTTGTTGGTCTCCTGGTGTTACTTGGTCTGGGCGAGTTCTACCGGATGGCACTTCCGAAACGGCCCGTGGTAGGGACCGTTGCGTCGCTGTCAGGGATGCTCGTCCTGCCTGTTTTAGTCAGCCCTGAGTTGCTACTGCGCTTTGTGCCGGTCCCTGCCGGGAACGGCGTGTTGTTAGCTCTGACGCTTCTATTCTCTGCCGTTGCCATTTTTTTTCTCTTCAGTATCAGAGATATCCGTCAGAGTGCGGCCGAAGCAGGCCTCATCTGGTTGGGATTTGCCTATGTCCCTTTACTCCTTTCGCACCTTGTCCTTCTCAGGGCTCTCCCTGATGGAGTCTCATGGGTGTTTCTGATGCTTTTGATAGTCATGTCCGGCGACACTGCGGCATACTATGTGGGGAGCACTCTCGGAAGACGGAAGCTTTACCCTATTGTCAGTCCCAACAAGAGCATCGAAGGTGCTCTCGGCGGGCTCTGCGGGAGTCTTGCAGGTACCTTGATTGCAAAATACACATTCTTGCATCAGCTAACGGTCGTTGACTGTGTGGTCACTGCTTTGGCCGTAGGGGCGTTGGGGCAGGTCGGAGACCTGTTCGAATCGCTTCTCAAGCGCAGCTTCGGCGTTAAGGATTCAGGCATTATCATTCCTGGACACGGCGGCATCCTCGACCGGCTCGACAGCATTCTTTTTGCCGCACCCGCACTGTATTACTATGCCTATCTGGTGGTCATGGCCCGATAGGTTTCCTGACGAGGGAACATGAAAAAACTCACCATTCTTGGCTCAACCGGTTCCATCGGGACCAGCACTCTGGAGATCGTCGCAGCGCACCCGGACCGATTCCAGGTGATTGCCCTCACGGCGGGGAGTAACCTGGAGCTTCTCAAACAACAGGTTGAAGTGTTTCGGCCCAGGCTTGTCAGCGTTCTGACCGCTGACCTGGCCCGACAGTTGGACCGGATGCTCTCGGATCCGAAACCGGAAATCCATCATGGGATTCCCGGTCTTATCGCCGCTGCCACTGCCGGTGAGGCCGATGTCGTGGTTGCCGCTATTGTTGGGGCTGCCGGCCTCGTGCCGACCGCCGCCGCAATCAAGGCCGGCAAGGACGTCGCCTTGGCAAATAAGGAGACCCTTGTCACCGCCGGCCGGATCATGATGGACCTCGTCAGGGAAAACGGGGTCAGGCTCTATCCTGTCGACAGCGAGCACTCGGCGGTCTTTCAGTCCCTGGAGGGGCAGAGCGGAAAGGATGTGAAGCGGATTATTCTGACCGCATCGGGGGGACCATTTCTGAATCTTCCCCTTGACCGCCTTTCACGGGTTTCGGTCGCCGATGCCCTCAATCACCCCAACTGGAGCATGGGGCAAAAGATAACCATCGACTCGGCCACCATGATGAACAAGGGATTGGAGGTGATCGAGGCCCGCTGGCTTTTTGACACGCCGGCGGAGCGGATTGCCGTGAATATTCACCCCCAGAGCATCATTCACTCCATGGTTGAGTATGTGGACGGCTGTGTTATGGCCCAGTTGGGGGTTCCCGACATGAAGGCCCCCATTGCCTATGCCTTGACCTATCCGGAACGGATTCCTACGGGGGTGAAGCCCCTTGACCTGACCGCGTTGTCCGGACTCACCTTCCTGGCTCCCGACTATCAGCGCTTCCCCGCCTTGAAACTGGCCTACGATGCCCTTGCCGCTGGAGAAAGCATGCCGGCGGTCATGAACGCCGCCAACGAGGTGGCTGTCGAGGCCTTCCTCAAGGGGAAAATCGGGTTTACCGGTATCGCCACTTCTATCGCTCGAACCATGGATGCACACGAGCCCCATACCCTTGCCACCATCGAGGATGTCCTTTCCTCTGACCTCTGGGCGAGGGAGAAGAGCAGGGAGCTCATAGGGTTGTCCTGACGGGATGTCCGTCACCTTTATCGAGGCACCAGATGACCAGTATCGTTTCGGCAATTATTGTTCTCGGCATACTCATCTTTGTTCACGAGTTTGGGCACTTCCTCTTTGCCAAGCTCTTTGGCGTCGGGGTCGAAAAGTTTTCCCTCGGCTTCGGGCCGAAGCTTATCGGCAAGAAGATGGGTGAAACCGAGTACCTCATTTCCGCGTTCCCCTTGGGGGGATACGTAAAAATGGTGGGCGAGGGTGGGGGGGATGAACTCTCTGATGAGGAAAAGGCGCGTTCTTTTGGAGAAAAATCGCCCCTCAGACGTATTGGGATTGTGGTGGCGGGTCCCGGGTTCAACCTGATTTTTGCCTGGTTCGTATTCATTGCAGTATTCATGGTAGGGGTCCCCTCCGCGACCACTAAAATCGGCGAAGTGGTCAAGGACAAGCCGGCGGCCAAGGCTGGTATCGTTGCGGGCGACAGAATCACTGCTGTGAACGGCAAGAAGGTTGATCGCTGGGAGGAAATGGCCACAGAGATCGCAGCTTCGAAAGGACCATCCCTCCTTGTTGAAATCAAGCGCGGCGGGGAAACGAAGGCTTTCCAGCTTAAGCCCGAGATGAGAACCGGCAAGAATCTCCTCGGCGAAACCGTGACCTCACCCGTAATAGGTGTAGTTGCCGCGGGAGAGACGGTTATCGACCGCTATCCTCCCGGAGAAGCCTTCTCCCGTGGGAGTGTCCAGACCTGGAACGTCATCGAACTGACGGTCCTCTCGCTGGTGAGGATCATCGAGCGGGCCATTCCCCTGGACACTATCGGCGGGCCGATTATGATCGCCAAGATGGCCGGCCAGCAGGCTGAGGCTGGAGGGGTTAGTTTTCTTGCCTTCATGGCGCTCCTCTCGGTCAACCTGGGGGTGCTCAATCTTCTTCCCATCCCGATTCTCGATGGTGGTCACCTCTTTTTCTACCTTTGGGAGTTGATCTTCCGGAGACCGGTAAGTATGAGGGCCCGGGAAATTGCCCAGCAGGTGGGGCTTGCGCTTCTCATCGGGCTCATGGTGCTTGCCTTCTACAACGACATTGCCCGCTACCTCGTGGGGAACGGGTAGTGAAGCTCCTTACTGTCGACACCTCTACCTCTACCTGCAGCGTGGCCCTTACCATTGGCGGGAGCCTCGTGGCCGAGTCCCTGCTCGACAGCGAGCGTACCCTTTCCGAGAGGCTCCTTGCATCGATCGACACGATACTGCGCGATGCCGGACTCCTTCTTGCCGATCTGGATGGCTTCGGGGTTGCCTTGGGGCCAGGTTCCTTCACGGGAGTCCGCATCGGGGTGTCAACCGTCAAGGGGCTAGCTTTGGCAACGGGAAAACCGGTTGCCGGTTTTTCTTCTCTCGCCATGCTTGCACTTAACCTCCCGGTCAACTCACTTCCTGTCTGCACCCTTTTTGATGCGCGGAAAAAGGAAGTCTACGCAGGGCTCTACCGTTGCGGCTCACTTCCCGAACCACTCCATGCCGACTGTGTCATGGCTCCGGAACGCTTCCTGGATCTGGTCGACGGTCCGGCTCTTTTTGTCGGCAATGGGGCGCTCCGGTACCACGAACTTATCGTGGAGACCCTTGGCGACCGTGCCGTCTTTGCGCCGGCCCACTGCCATCAGCCTCGGGCGGCGGCTGGTGCGGTTCTTGCTCTCGAGGCGTTCCGTTCTGGCGCTCTTACACTACTGCCTTTCCTGAACCCCACCTATATCCGTCCATCCGAGGCCGAACTGTCAAGAATGATGCGGGAAACGCTATAACGCCATTTAAATGGTGTTGACAGTCCCACCCGGATGTATTATTTTCACACTTTCCTTTTGTACTTCGATCTGTTTGAGATAATTGAATTTTGGATTATGCTCGCGAAACAGTTGGTCGGATCGAAGGCTCTTCTTGGGTACCACCCCATTAGATTCTACAGCAGAGGTCTTTCAGATGCGCAG
The DNA here is from genome assembly GCF_000012925.1 of Geobacter metallireducens GS-15. NCBI lineage: Bacteria > Pseudomonadati > Thermodesulfobacteriota > Desulfuromonadia > Geobacterales > Geobacteraceae > Geobacter > Geobacter metallireducens. Next base: position 1,418,408 of record NC_007517.1, read on the forward strand.
TGACACCATAAAGCAGGGGATCGAACGGACTCCGCACCGAGCCCTCATCAAGGGAACCGGGGTTCCCCAAAGCGAAATGGCAAAACCCTTCATCGGCGTTGCCACCAGCTTCACTGACCTTATCCCTGGTCACGTAGGAATGCGTGACCTGGAGCGATTTATTGAGAAGGGAATCCACAGCGGCGGCGGTTACGCCTTTTTCTTCGGCATTCCCGGTGTCTGTGACGGAATCGCCATGGGGCACAAGGGGATGCACTACTCTCTCCCGACCCGCGAACTGATTGCCGATATGGTTGAGTCGGTGGCCGAAGCCCATCGCCTCGATGGCCTCGTGCTGCTCACCAACTGCGATAAGATCACCCCTGGTATGCTTATGGCGGCTGCTCGGCTTGATATCCCCACCATCGTGGTAACCGCCGGCCCCATGATGGCCGGCCGCGGTGTTGAAGGGCGCCGCTTTTCCTTCGTGACCGATACTTTTGAGGCCATGGCACGCTACAAGGCCGGTGTCATCGATGCGAAGGAGCTTCAGGTCTGCGAGGACAACGCCTGTCCCGGTATGGGGTCGTGCCAGGGGCTCTTTACCGCCAATACCATGGCTATTCTCACCGAAACCCTCGGCATGAGTCTCCCTCGTTGTGGGACGGCCCTGGCGGTTTCCGCCCTCAAGCGTCGCATAGCATTCGCCTCGGGTGAGAAGATCGTGGACCTGGTCCGCAATGGGGTTACCCCGCGCCAGATCCTGACACGTGCTGCATTTGAAAACGCCATCCGGGTGGATCTCGCCCTCGGCGGTTCCTCTAATACGGTCCTCCACCTCCTGGCCATTGCCCGGGAGGCAGGGGTTGATCTCCCTCTCGAAACCTTCGATATCCTTTCCAAGGAGACGCCGCAGATTGCCTCCATGAATCCCGCTGGAGAGTATTTCATGGAGGATCTCGACGCGGCCGGCGGTGTTGTCGGGGTGTTGAAACAACTCGGTGGCACCATTAAGGACAGCCCGACCGTCTTGGGGCTTACCACCCGCGAGTTGGCCTCCACGGTGGAATCGGTGGATGAGCGGGTGATCCGTCCCGTTTCCGACCCGGTCAAGAAAGAAGGGGGAATCGCTGTCCTCTTCGGTAATCTCGCACCCAAAGGTGCCGTGGTGAAGCAGTCGGGGGTGTCTGCTCCCATGATGCAGTTCGAGGGGACTGCCCGCTGTTTCGACTCGGAGGAACTCGCCATGGCCGCCCTCATGGGGGGGAAGATCACGTCTGGCGACGTGGTGGTCATTCGTTACGAAGGGCCCAAGGGTGGTCCGGGGATGCGGGAGATGCTCGCACCGACCGCAACCCTCATGGGACTCGGCCTCGGCGATTCCGTTGCCCTTGTTACCGACGGCCGTTTTTCCGGCGGCACCCGTGGCCCCTGTATCGGCCACATATCCCCGGAGGCGGCAGAAGGGGGCCCCATCGCCCTGGTTGAAGAGGGGGACAGGATCCGTCTCGATATTCCCAACCGGAAGCTGGAGCTCCTTGTGGATGAGTCGATCCTCGCGGAACGCCGCAGCCGCTGGGTAGCCCCTGAGCCCAAGATCAAGACCGGATGGCTTGCCCGCTATGCCAAGGTGGTTACTTCGGCATACACCGGCGCGGTTACCACAGCCGAATAGGAACGATTCTGCAATCGCTCCCGTAGACCAGTCGCTCCACTATCTGATTTCCCTTTTGGGAGGTTTTTCTATGAAAATGACAGGTGCACGAATCCTCCTTGAATGTCTCAAGCGTGAAGGAGTTGATACTGTTTTCGGTTACCCCGGGGGCACGGTGATCAATCTCTACGACGAGCTTTTCAGCTTCAAGGATATCCGCCATATTCTGCCCCGCCACGAACAGGCAGGTGTCCATGCGGCTGATGGATTTGCCCGTGCCACCGGCAGGGTCGGTGTCGCCATCGCCACCTCCGGCCCCGGTGCCACCAATACGGTTACCGGTATCGCGACCGCCTACATGGACTCCATCCCCCTTGTGGTGATAACCGGCCAGGTGCCCACGGCCCTCATTGGCAATGATGCCTTCCAGGAGGTGGACATCATCGGCATTACCCGCCCCTGCACCAAGCACAACTTTCTCGTGAAAGACGTGAAGGATATCGCCACGATCATCAAGAAAGCCTTTTACATTGCCCGCACCGGGCGTCCCGGGCCGGTTCTCGTGGACCTGCCGAAGGATGTGCAGATCGCCACGGCCGAGTTTGAGTATCCCGAAGCCATTGAGCTTCGCAGCTACAAACCGACCGTGGAGGGTCACCCGAAGCAGATCGAGAAGGCCGTGTCCATGCTCCTGGCGGCTAAGAAGCCGGTCATGTACGTGGGAGGGGGCGCCATTTCCGGTGATGCCGCCGGTGAACTCACTGCCCTAGCCACCAGACTCCACATCCCGGTCACCACAACCCTCATGGGACTCGGTTCCTTCCCCGAGGACAATCCCCTCTCTCTCAAGCTTCTCGGGATGCATGGCACCTATTTCGCCAATATGGCGGTGACCAACTGCGACCTGCTGGTTGCCGTGGGGGCGCGCTTCGACGACCGGGTGACCGGAAAGATCGCCACCTTCGCTCCCCATGCAAAGATCATCCATATGGACGTGGACCCGACATCCATTCGGAAGAACGTCCGGGTTGACCTTCCGATTGTTGGTCAGGTCAAGGAAGTCCTTGGTCGCATGCTCAAGTCCCTTGATGAGAGCGGTGACAAGGTAGCCGCGTTCCATACGGCGATCGAACCGTGGCTTGCGGAAATCGAGGGGTGGAAGCAGAAGCATCCAATAACCTACAAGCAGGCATCCACGGTGATCAAACCCCAGTTCGTGATCCAGAAACTTCGTGAGCTTTCTGATCCCGACGCCATTGTGGCCACCGACGTGGGGCAGCACCAGATGTGGACTGCCCAGTTCTTCGGGTTCCGTGAGCCCCGTACGCTCCTGTCGTCCGGCGGGCTCGGAACCATGGGATTCGGATTGCCAGCGGCCATGGGGGCCCAGGCAGCCTTCCCGAACCGGCAGGTCATCGCGGTTTGCGGCGACGGCGGTTTCCAGATGAACCTCCAGGAGGTGGCAACGCTGGTCCAGAATCGGCTTCCCGTGAAGATCGTCATACTCAACAATAACTTCCTCGGCATGGTGCGCCAGTGGCAGGAACTCTTCTTCGATAAGCGCTATTCACAGACCTGCATGGAGCTTCCCATTGATTTCATCAAGCTTGCCGAGGCGTTCGGGGCTAAGGGGTTCCAGGCGACAAAATCCGACGAGGTGGAAGCTACCATCAAGAAGGCCTTCGAGACGCCAGGACCGGTTATCATGGAATTCAAGATCGCCCGGGAGGAGAAGGTTCTCCCCATGGTTCCTGCCGGGGCGTCGCTCAATGAAATGGTGCTCAATGCCTGATTGGCGCCGTTACGCGCCAGGGATTCCGATCTTGCCTGCTCTTCAGGAGGTTTTTTTATGAGACATACAATCACCGTTCTGGTGGAAAACGAATTTGGTGTGTTATCCCGCGTTGCCGGCCTTTTTTCCGGCCGCGGCTTCAATATCGACTCTCTCTCGGTGGCTCCCACGAACGATGAGACCATCTCACGGATGACTATTGTGACCCGCGGGGACGATCAGATTCTTGAGCAGATATCCAAGCAACTCAATAAGCTCATCGACGTCATCAAGGTAATCGACTTTACCGATGGCGAGGTGGTCGAGCGGGAGATGGCGCTCATCAAGGTTACCGCCGAGGATTCCGCACGGGCTGAAGTCCTCAGGATTGCCGATATCTTCCGGGCGAAGATCATAGACGTAACCCCCAAATCGTTTACCATTGAGGCGACTGGGGCCCCGGCAAAAATCGACGCCATTCTGGAACTCCTCCGCCCCCTGGGGCTCAAGGAGTTGGTTAGGACCGGGCCGGTTGCCATAGGCCGCGGTGCCAAGGCGTTGAAGGGTTAGTATGTTTTTTCCGTGCCTGGCAATACAACGTAATAATTGATTCACTACACTCGAGGAGGAAAGAATGAAGATTTACTATGACAAAGACTGCAATATGGGCGTACTCAAAGGGAAAAAGGTTGCCATCATCGGCTACGGCTCCCAGGGACATGCCCATGCTAATAATCTGAAGGATTCGGGCATCGATGTTGTGGTAGGGCTCCGTGCGGATTCCGCTTCGGTCAAGAAGGCCACCGAGGCCGGCCTGACCGTGCTCCCCACTTCTGAAGCGGTTAAGATCGCCGATGTGGTGATGATTCTCCTCCCTGATGAAACCCAGGGGGATATCTACCGGGAGGAGATCGGCCCGTTCCTCAAACAGGGTGCCTATCTCGCCTTCAGCCATGGTTTCAATATCCACTTTGGCCAGATCGTGCCGCGGCCCGATGTGAACGTCATTATGATCGCTCCCAAGGGTCCGGGCCACCTGGTTCGCCATGAGTATACAAAGGGGGGCGGCGTGCCGAGCCTCATCGCCATCCACCACGACCCTGCCGGCAATTCCCGCGACGTGGCCCTTGCCTATGCCTCGGCCAACGGTGGTGGTCGCGCCGGCATCATTGAGACCTCGTTCAAGGAAGAGACCGAGACCGACCTCTTCGGTGAGCAGGCTGTGCTGTGCGGCGGTATCTCTGCCCTGATCCAGGCTGGTTTCGAGACCCTGGTCGAAGCAGGCTATGCGCCGGAGATGGCCTACTTCGAGTGTCTTCACGAGACGAAGCTCATCGTTGACCTGATCTACGAAGGCGGCATCGCCAACATGCGCTACTCCATCTCCAATACTGCCGAGTATGGTGACCTCACCCGCGGGCCGCGGGTCGTTACCGACGAAACCAAGAAGGAGATGAAGAGGATTCTTGATGAGATCCAGACCGGCCAGTTCGCCAAGGAGTGGATGCTCGAGAACAAAGCCAATAAGCCGGTATTCACCGCCCTGCGCCGTAAGGGGGCCGAGCACCAGATCGAGGAAGTCGGCGCTCGTCTCCGTTCCATGATGTCCTGGATCGGTGCTTCCAAGATCGTCGATAAAGCGAAGAACTAACAATAGACTGAACCAGAGACAGGGAGGCCGGGTACAGGAGAGGGGAAAAGGACCCAAACCGTATCCGGTCTCTTTGTGGTTTGCGCGAAAAATGCGGTCGCCACGGGGCGGTCGTTTGGTTTATTATTGTCCAAAACCCGAGGTTCTCTGATGCGCAACTCAAATACTCCCATAGCTGCGGAGGGATACCCCTTTATCGCCGGTGCCGTGCTCATTGCCGTAGTGCTGGCCGTCCTCGGCTCAAAAATTCCCGCATTCTTCTTTCTGGCGGTGTTTTTCGGAGCGTTGACCCTTTTTATCGTTTTTTTCTTTCGTAATCCCGAGCGCACCACCCCGGCGGATGAAAACGCGGTGATTGCTCCGGCTGACGGCGTGGTCATCTACCTGGGGCCTTCCCGCGAAGAGCACTTGGGCGAGGAGATGACCAAGATCAGCATCTTCATGTCGGTCTTCAATGTTCATGTGAACAGGGTGCCGATAACCGGCAAAGTGCTGGACACCTTTTACATCAAGGGGAAGTTCCTTGATGTTCGCGACGACCGGGCAACGTTCGAGAACGAACAGGCGGGGCTTATCATTGAAACTGCCAAGGGAATGAAGATGATTGTTGTTCAGGTGGCAGGCCTCATCGCACGCCGCATTGTCTGTTACGCTGCCAAGGGAGATCAACTCGTGCGCGGAAAACGTTACGGTTTGATCCGCTTCGGTTCCCGCCTCGATGTGTATCTCCCGAGTGAAACTGCAGTACGCGTCAGGATGGGCGACAAGACCGTTGCCGGCGAAACTATCCTGGGGTTACTGCCATGAATGGTGAAAAGATTGACATGAGCGAGAGCATGCGGAAGGGGATTTACATCCTTCCGAATCTCTTTACCACGGGAAGCCTGTTTGCCGGCTTTTACGGTATGGTCGCCACCATGAACGGCGATTTCAAGACCGCCGCGCTCTGGATTCTTGTCTCCTCCATCTTTGATGGCCTTGACGGCAAGGTTGCGCGGCTTACCGGCACCTCCAGCAAGTTCGGGGTCGAATACGACTCGCTCGCGGATGTGGTATCCTTCTGTGTCGCTCCGGCACTCCTCACATACAAGTGGGCGCTCCAACCCTTTGGCCGCTTGGGGTGGCTTGCGGCGTTTCTCTTTGTCGCCTGCGGGGCGCTCAGGTTGGCCCGCTTTAACGTTCAGGTCAACACGGTGGAGAGCAAGCGTTTCGTGGGACTACCGACCCCTGCGGCTGCGAGTATGGTGTCGGCCATGGTGCTTCTTTTCTACCACTTCGGCTGGCCCAGTTCTTACAAGAAACTGGCGATCCTGGTCCTCATTTATCTTCTCGCCTTTCTCATGGTTTCCAACTTCCGGTACTACTCCTTCAAGGATCCTGAGTTGATCAAGCGCCAGCCCTTTGCCTTTCTCGTGCTTGCGGTGCTTCTCCTGGTGGTTATTGCGGCAGAACCGGTCGTCATGCTCTTTCTGATTTTCATTTGCTACACGTTTTCGGGGATTGTCGGTTTCTTGATGACCTGGCCACGGCGGCGCAGACTCGAGAAGGCGATCCATAACAAACACACCAAGGAAGAGCCCTGAGCTATCCACGGATATGAAGCGGCCTTGAATTTGGTTAGGACAAACAAGATTTGAAGCTTTGGAACCTTGCGGAATCCAAGTGGAATTGTCTTGACATGCTGTCTCGTTGTTTCCTATTATCACAGGACAAATCGTAAAGGCAGAGAAGAGGAGTAGTAGTCCTCATCCTTATTGTACAGTTTCCAGAGAGCCGGTGGGTGGTGCGAACCGGTATAAGGACGGATGAACTCGCCTCGGAGCTGCTCCGGTGAACGCGGACATGACCAGTGTCCCCTAGCCGGAGACGTCGCCCGCGTGAAGGGAAAAATGAGGTCCGCTTCAGTGAGATTTTTACTCACTTGGGGAGGATAAAAAGGGTGGTACCACGGAGCAAAGTCTTCGTCCCTTGTCTGGGCGAAGGCTTTTTTTATTTTTGCGCTCACGTGAACACTGACGGCCTTGATCAACCCGTCGGTGGCATGAGACATCCATCACGCAAAGGGAGGTAGACCATGGCGGAACTGAAGACCATCAAGATTTTCGATACAACGCTTCGCGACGGTGAGCAGTCGCCGGGCAACAGCATGAACATCGATGAGAAACTGCGCGTTGCCAAGCAGCTTCTGAAGCTGAACGTCGATGTCATCGAAGCGGGATTTCCCATCGCTTCCGAGGGGGATTTCGAGGCGGTCAAACGGGTTGCCCAGACCATCAAGGGACCGGAGATCGCTGGCCTTTGCCGTTCCAGCGACAAGGATATCGACCGGGCCTGGGAGGCACTTAAGTACGCAGGTGAGAAGGGGCGTATCCATACTTTTATCGCCACCTCTGATATCCACATGAAGTACAAGCTGAAGATGACTCGTGAGCAGGTGCTTGAGAATGCGGTCAAAGCGGTGAAGCGAGCGAAATCCTACACGCCAAATGTGGAATTTTCCTGCGAGGATGCCGTCCGTACCGACCTGGCCTTCTTGGTGCAAATGGTGGAGGCGGTAATCGACGCCGGAGTCACGACGGTGAATATTCCCGATACTGTCGGCTACACGATCCCCTTCGAGTACTTCAACATCATCCGTCACCTCAAGGAAAACGTTTCCAATATTGAAAAGGCGGTCATTTCGGTCCATTGCCACAATGACCTGGGGCTTTCCGTGGCGAACTCCATTGCAGCGGTTCAGGCTGGGGCAGGTCAGGTGGAGTGTACCATCAACGGTATTGGTGAGCGGGCGGGAAACTGCTCCCTTGAAGAGTTCGTCATGGCTATCAAGACCCGCCACGACATCCTTCCCTTCAGGACGAACGTTGACCACGAACAGATCGTCCCTGCCAGTCGGCTTCTCTCCACTATTACCGGCATCGGAGTTCAGCCCAACAAGGCGATTGTAGGGGCCAACGCCTTTGCCCATGAGTCGGGCATACATCAGCATGGCGTGCTCATGGAGAAATCGACCTACGAAATCATGACTCCGGAATCAATCGGGCTCAAGACGAACGTTTTGGTGCTCGGCAAGCATTCGGGACGTCACGCATTCAAGAAGCGGCTTGCGGAACTTGGGTACGAGCTTTCCGATGAAGACCTGAACCGCGCCTTTGAGCGTTTCAAGGCCTTGGCTGATCTGAAGAAAGAGGTTTTCGACGAGGATCTTGACGCATTGGTTGCAGACGAAGTGATGCGTCCGGCGGAGAAGTTCCGGCTCTCTCATATCACGGTCACGTGCGGTTCCTTTGCGGTCGCCACTTCGACGGTGCAAATGGAGATTGACGGTACGGCGGTGCGAACTGCCGAACTGGGGGATGGCCCGGTTGATGCGACTCTCAAGGCAATCAAGAAGCTGACCAAGACCAAGGCGAAGCTTCAGCAGTATAATGTCGGATCCATTACCGGCGGGACCGATGCCCAAGGCGAAGTGACCGTGCGGGTGACAGACGGCAACGAAACGGTTGTGGGGCGAGGTTCTTCCACAGACATAATTGAGGCGTCGGCAAAGGCTTATATCAACGCGCTCAATCGACTCAATGCAAAGATAGAGCGAATCCACGAAAGTCTGTGATCTGATGTCGGTGAGAGACCTCGGTGGCTCTCGCCGACAGTTGAGATTTCAATGAGGCGCTTGTCTGAAAAAACGAAACCCCGCTGAATAATTCAGCGGGGTTTCGTGTCTGTTAGGGGATGAATCGATTAAGCTTTTTTTACGTTGGCTGCTTGGAGTCCCTTGGGACCGGTGACCACATCGAAGGTGACAGCTTCGCCTTCAGCAAGGGTCTTGAACCCGTCGGACTGGATGGCTGAGAAGTGAACAAACACGTCCTCCCCGTTCTCCTGCTCAATGAAGCCGAAACCTTTGGCGTCGTTGAACCACTTAACCTTGCCCTGTGCCATTTTCCTACCTCCTTTTTTGGTGCCTCCGGATCAGTGCCGGAACTTCGTGGGATGTTGCTAAAGTTTCCGGAGTCTTGGGGCAGGAAAACCGCAAAGCATGTACGTCTTTGTTCTGGTTTTCATTTGCTGCGTAAAGCTTCCGAAACTTGCTACTTTAAAAAATTAACAGCGTATAATTACGTTGTCAAGGTTTTTCCCTTCCGTATTTAGAACATATTGAGCTTTCGGATAAAGGCGATAAGGAGGCCGTAATGCTGGTGATTGAACTGCAGAGAGATGCGGGGCAGTTTCAACAGGTTGGGTTCATCGGCCTCTTCTGGGAGAGGAGCGCAGGGGAGGATGCGGGTCCCCGGCAATCGTAATTCGGGAAACTCATTCTCCAGTTCCTCGATCTGTTCGGGGGTCAGCTCCTTGTTGAGGCGGATGATGAGCCTTCTTTCGAAGAATCGGAGTGAATGGTAATTGCGGTAAAAATCATCGATGACACGGATTGCTTCGTCTTCGTCGCGGGTTATGGTGAAAATGGAGAAGTCTTCCGCAGAGATAAACCCTTTCCCAAGTATGCAATTCTTCACGAAGTCGAACCAGCGATCCCAATAGCCGGTGTTATCGTCAATGAGCACCAGGGGTTTTGGTGAGGTCTTTCCGGTCTGAATGAGGGTGAATACCTCCATTGCCTCGTCAAGAGTGCCGAAACCGCCAGGAAAGACGGCAAGGGCGTTCGATTCCTTAACAAAGGCAACCTTCCGGTTAAAGAAGTACTTGTAGTTGATGAGTCGGGGGTTTTTGAGCATGACTGGATTGGGCTGTTGCTCAAAGGGAAGACGGATGTTGACGGCAAAGGAGTGCTCGCTGCCGGCGCCTTCGTTTCCTGCCTGCATGATCCCCGGTCCGCCACCGGTGATGATCATGAAACCTTTCTCGGCAAGTTTACGGCTGAAACGGACACATGTCTGATAGATAGATTCCTGGGGTTCCGTGCGCGCCGACCCGAAAATGGTAACCTTCCGTTTCTCCCGGTAGGGGGCAAAAACGTTGGTAGTGTAACGCATCTCCTTCATGGTGTTGTTGAGAAGTTTCAGGTCTGCCAGATAATCGCACTCCTGGCCGGACTTGAGGGCGGAAATGATCATCTCACGGATCATCGCCGGGTGATGGATGGCATCGACCTTCTCCATGAGGGTGTCGATCAGAGTGTCAATTTCGCCATTAGTGCGGGTAAAGTTCAATTCCATTGCCTGCCAACTCCCTCTGAAATTTGGGTATGATAGCACGCCATAATCGTGCAAGCAAATGTTAAGCCGGACCGAACAAATATTACGTTGATTTATTAGGGGGCTTTGTTTAGAGTGGCCACCATACTTTCATTACACTGCGAAAGGGTAGTTCATATGGGGAAGACTACAGCGGAAAAAATTTTTGCAAGCCACCTGGTCGATGAGCCGTTTTCCGGCACCAAGGTGCTCCGGCTCGACGTGGTGATGTGCCACGAAATTACCACTCCCATAGCCATTGCCGACCTGATGGCGCGAGGTAAAGACCGGGTTTTTGACCCCACGAAGATCAAGGCGGTGATTGATCACGTCACGCCGAGCAAGGACTCGAAGACCGCCACCCAGGCGAAAATGTTGCGCGACTGGGCACGGCGACACGCCATCAAGGACTTCTTCGATGTGGGGCATAACGGCGTGTGTCACGCACTCTTCCCCGAGAAGGGGTACATCCGCCCCGGTTACACAGTCATCATGGGCGATTCCCATACCTGCACCCATGGCGCCTTCGGTGCCTTTGCCGCCGGTGTCGGCACTACCGACCTGGAGGTCGGTATTCTCAAAGGGGTCTGCGCTTTCCGTGAGCCCAAGAGCATCCGGATCAACCTGAACGGCACCCTTCCCAAGGGCGTTTATGCAAAGGATGTCATCCTCTACGTCATCGGCCAGCTCGGCGTCAACGGCGCTACTGACCGGGTCATGGAGTTCCGGGGACCGGTGGTGGACGCCATGACCATGGAGTCGCGGATGACACTTTGCAACATGGCCATCGAGGCGGGAGGCACCTCCGGCATCTGCATGCCCGACATGGTGACGGTGGAATACCTCTGGCCCTTCATTGAGAACGAGTACCCGTCCAAAGAGGCTGCCCTCGCCGAGTTCAGCACATGGCGCTCCGACGACGACGCTGTCTACGAGCGGGTGCTCGACTTTGACGTTTCTGTCCTCGAGCCGATCGTCACCTTCGGCTACAAGCCCGATCAGGTGAAGCCGATCAGCGAAATTGCCGGTTCTCCTGTTGATCAAGTCTATCTGGGCTCCTGCACTAACGGCCGCCTTGAAGATCTGCGGATTGCTGCCCGGATTCTCAAAGGGAAAAAGATTGCCCCGTCGGTGCGAGGGATTCTCTCCCCGGCCACGCCGAAGATTTACAAGGACGCCATGGCCGAGGGGCTTATCGACATTTTCATGGAGGCGGGTTTCTGCGTCACGAATCCCACCTGCGGTGCCTGCCTTGGCATGAGCAACGGCGTCTTGGCTGAAGGGGAGGTCTGTGCATCCACCACGAACCGCAACTTCATGGGGCGGATGGGGAAGGGGGGGATGGTCCACCTCATGTCCCCGGCCACGAGCGCAGCAACGGCCATCGAAGGGGTGATCGCCGATCCCCGGAAGTACCTGTAATCATGCAAATGGATGGGACGGTAGCCCTTTTGGATACTGGCCACCTGTGACCGACTTTTTCAAGGAGAATGCACCATGAAACAATTTGGCGGCCCCGTACTCTTTCTCGACCGCGCCGATATCAATACCGATGAGATCATCCCGGCCAAGTACCTGACCGAAATCACGAAGGAAGATCTGAAACCCTATATTCTTGAGGACTTGAAGCTCCCGGGCTTCGATCCGAAGGGTGAGAAGACCAGGTCCGCACGGGTCATCGTGTCCCGGGCAAACTTTGGGTGCGGTTCCTCCCGGGAGCATGCACCCTGGGTTTTCGAGGTCAACGGCATCACCGCCGTTATCGCGGAGTCTTTTGCCCGGATTTTCCGACAGAACATGTTCAACTGTGGCATGGCAGCCATCGAGTTGCCGAAGGAGAAGATCGATCTCCTCTTTTCCTTTGACAACTGCCCTGACACCGCCATTGGCATCGATGTTGAGAAGCAGACCCTGACCATTTCGGGAGGAGGAAGGAAAGAGATAATTACTTTCGATGTTTCACCTTTCGACAGGGCCCTCGTCCTCGCGGGCGGGTGGGTCGACTATGCCGACCAGAAATACTGAGCAGTAGATCTACCCCGTGAGCATTTCCGAGAGGCCTGCGTCATACGTGGGCCTCTTTCTCTATGAACGGGCGCTAGAGGGGATTTTTTGTTGACTCACCCCGGTTCATGAGGGTATGTAAGCAGTCTGTACATTTTTTTGACACGGTGGAATTACCCTCCATGCGTCTTCGCATCCTGTTTATCCTCTGTGTTCTCGCGATGTTCCTGGCTGCGCCCCTTGAAGCGTCGGCAGGGGATGAGGCGGAGCAGGGAACGATAGTGACCCTCTGGCCGTTCTTCGACTATCGGGAGAGTCCCGGCAACGGCTTCAGTAATCTTTCGATCCTGGGTCCCCTGATCAAGGTCCAGCAGCAGGGGGGAGAAAGGACAACTGCGGTCCGTCCCTTTGTCTACCGCACCGTCGATGAACGGGAGCATAGCGCAACAACGAGCTATCTCTATCCGCTCGCCTCGTCGCGGGAAGCTCCGGAAGTGTCGACCTTTCAGGTGTTGCAGCTCTTACAGGTTAATACGTTCCGCAAGGATGAGCCGGACAAGGTGAAGAGCGATTCCATGCTCTTTCCGTTCTATATTCGCGGCAAATCGGAAACCTATGGACCGTATACCTCGGTATTTCCGTTTTACGGAACGCTTTATGAGCGATTCTGGCGGGACGAGATCCACTTCACCCTCTTCCCGCTTTACAGTCGCACGGTCAAGAAGGATACCACGACGCGAAACTACCTCTATCCGTTTTTCTCGACCACCTCAGGGGTGGGGGAGAACGGCTTCCAATTTTGGCCCCTATACGGCAGCGCCGCCAAGGAAGGGAGCTACGAACGTCGCTTCATCCTCTGGCCCTTCTACTTCCATGAGCGGAAGGGGCTCGACACGGACAACCCAACGGAGCGGCTCACCGTTTTCCCTCTTTATTCGGCTACCGAATCCCCCCGGCTCTCTTCCCGTACCTATCTCTGGCCTTTTATGGGTTGGACCAGCGACCGGGAGGCGAAGCAGGAGGAGCGACGCTACCTTTGGCCCCTGATCATGACCGCCACGGGCGAAAAGCGAGACGTAAAGCGCTATCTTCCCTTCTATGCCGAGGAACGGAGCAAGGAAACCCTCAAACGGTGGTATCTCTGGCCCCTCTATCGGCACGACGAGCTTGCGTCGGACACCTATTGCCGTGATCGCGACCGTATTCTTTTTTTCCTGTATTCGGACTTGCGGGAGCAATGGCCCGTTGACCACGCAGAACGGCGACGGACAACATTCTGGCCTCTCTTTGTCTTCACTCGGGGCACTCATGGAGTGAAGCAGTTCAGCTTTCCGGCACTTATGGAGCCCATTTTGCCTCAGGAAGGGATCGAGCAGAGTTGGGCTCCCCTCTGGCGGGTCTATATCCAGCGATGGAGCGATTCCGGTGATTCCACTGTATCGTTTCTCTGGAACCTTTACTGGCACGAGCGGAGGGGAAATGATCTGGCTTATGAATTGTTTCCGTTAGTTTCATACCGCTCGGAAGGCACACGGGCCGACGTTTCCGTGCTGAAGGGACTCATTCGGTTACGACAAAATAAAGGGGTGAAGACCCTGAGCCTTTTCTGGCTTCCCTTCGGCATAACCTGGGATGCGAGTGGAGAGGCTGCGGCTGGACAGGAGAGCACTATGACGAACAGTGCGAGGCTTGAACCGTGACAGGCATGTTCGAGCGCGTAGGGAAACGGGTGATTGCGTTTAACGAAATCGTGGGAGAGATGGTCATGCTCCTCTGCCAGACCGTCTGGTTTTTTCGTGAGGCGCCGCGCAACATCCTGAGCATCTTTACCCAGATGTCGATCATCGGTTACGAAACGCTGCCGATGGCTTCAGTCATGGCATTCTTCGTGGGGATGGTCCTGGCGCTCCAGACCGGGGCCGAGCTTCAGAAGTATGGTACCCAGAACATCATCGGCGGCATTGTGGGGCTCTCCATGGTTCGGGAACTGGGGCCGGTCATGACGAGCTTTTTGGTGGCCGGGCGGGCCGGATCAGCCATGGCGGCCGAGATCGGGGTCATGAAGGTCTATGAGGAAATCGACGCCCTCAAGACCCTCGATATCAACCCCGTGCGCTACCTTGCCATGCCACGGCTTATCGCCTGTCTCATCTGTGTTCCGGCGCTGGTCATCTACGCCGATTTCGTGGGGATTCTGGGGGGGGCGCTCCTGAGTCACCTGCATCCGAAGATTTTTATTTCCTATTCAACCTATTACGACAGCCTCAATACGGCGCTCAAATTGAAGGAGATCGGTGCCGGGCTTCTCAAGGCCACGGTGTTTGGCTGTATCATCGGGGTGGTGTCGTGTTACACCGGTTTCAAGACTACCGGAGGGGCCCGGGGAATCGCCCAGTCCACCACCAGGGCTGTGGTCCTCTCATTTATGCTGATTCTGGCGGCTGATTATTTTCTGACGAGGCTTCTGCTCTGAACAGTCGATTTCAATCGGGGAATTTCATGGTTTGCGAAAATGGTGTGCAATGCGGCCGCCCAGGCCGGTGCGGAGGGGGCGCGAGGTATTATGTCTATTGAAAAAAAGGTCGGATTTTTCTTTATAGCCGGACTTGTGCTTCTCGGGGTGATGCTGGAGCTTGGGGAGAAATGGAATCCCTTTCAAAAGGCCATTCCGTACAAAACCTACCTTTCAAGCACCACAGGTCTCAAGTTGGGCGATCCGGTCCGGCTAGCGGGAGTGGAGGTCGGCAAGATCACGAAAATTGCCATTGCCGACAGCCGGGTTGAAGTGGCTTTCGAGGTGAAGCCCGGTACTGCCATCAAAGCCGATTCGGTGGCAACCATCCGGCTCACCAACCTCCTCGGAGGTCAGTTCCTCGGTCTCTCCTTCGGGTCGCCCGACGCACCGGTGCTACCGCCCGGCAGTGCGGTCAAGAGCCGTGAGACCGCCAATATCGACGTCATCGTGGATAACGTAGGTGACCTCGCCAAGGACGCAAAAGTCTTGATCAAGGACCTGACCGTCAATCAGAAGGAGGTGTTTCAGAAGGTCTCCTCCATGCTTGACGAAAACCGGGGGAACCTGCGGGGCGCCATCGAAAACATGAACAGTATCACCACCAAGATGGACCGGGGACAAGGATCGCTGGCCCTCCTTCTCAACGACAAATCCCTCTACCGCAACACCAACGAGCTGGCGGCGAGCATGAAGAACGTCACCGCGAAGATCGAGAAGGGGGAGGGGAGCCTCGGCAAGTTCGTCAACGACGATGCCTTCTACCGTGATGCCAAGGGGGCCGTGGCGAATCTGAACGACGGAGCCAAGGACATCAAGGAGATTGCCGCCAAGATCAACCGGGGTGAGGGGAGTGTTGGCAAGCTCGTGAACGACGAGAGCCTCTACAATGAGCTCCGGGACGCTTCAAAGAACGTCGGAGAGGTCGCCAAAAAAATCAACAATGGGCAAGGTACCCTCGGCAAGCTCGTGAATGACGATACCCTGTACCGCGACACCACGGCAGCCATGAAGAAGCTGGACAAGGCGACCGAGGGGCTGTCCGACACGGGCCCCATTTCAGTCATCGGAAGCATGGTGGGGACGTTGTTCTAGCGCGAAGAACGGATGAAATGTAAAACATGAGGTACTATTGGGGCGCGGGGTCGCATGATGCGGCTTCCGCGCTTCGTTTGTCAGGAGGGATGAATGGAGGATGTTTTCAGAATTGCCGCCGGGACCGTTACGATGCGCCCCTACGTTTTCGCGTTTTTCGCCGCTTATCTGGTGGCAGCCGTTCCCCATCTGGGGTGGCGCAAGATAGCTCTCTTCACGGTTGTGGGATACCTCACCGCATTTCTTTCCGAGTTTAGTTCCATAACTACCGGCATTCCCTACGGATGGTACTATTACATCGACGTGACCCGCGACCGGGAACTCTGGATAGCGGGGGTACCCTTTTTCGATTCACTCTCCTATGTCTTTCTCACCTACTGCAGCTATGCCACTGCCATTTTCGTTGTTGCGCCCATCAAAGCGTGGCGCTGGGATCTGGTGACGCTGGAGACCCGCTCCCTACGCAACTCCTTTGCCGTTCTCTTTCTGGGCTCCCTTTTCCAGGTCTTCCTCGACATCATTATCGATCCAGTGGCGCTCCAGGGGAGCCGTTGGTTTCTGGGGCAAATCTACGGCTACCGGGAGGTGGGAGCCCATTTCGGAGTCCCCCTTTCCAACTATCTCGGGTGGTGGCTCGTGAGTTTCATGCTCGTCTTTGCGCTGCAGCGAATCGACGCCTGGGGCGGCAGCAGTCGGAGCGAACGACCGGCAGGGGTGGCGAATCCGCCCTTGCGCGCCCTTTACGGGCCGATCCTCTATGTCTCGGTCCTTGTTTTCAACCTCAGTGTGACCCTCTGGATTGGCGAGCGCCTCATGGCGCTGACCGGCCTTTTCATCATCATCCCCGCCATGGCAATATCGACAGTGACTATTATCCGCCGCACTAACCGATACCGTAAGGAGGAACTGGCGGAACATCTGAGGGACTTCCCCTGGTCTGTCGCATCGGCCCGCAAGGGATAGACGGAGGGACTGTCCCGCCCCTTATCCGCGGGAAAGAAACTCTGCGGTTGCCAGAACCCCCTGGGCGAGCCGTTTGCCGGCGATGCGGGAGTTGCGGGCAAGCCTCAGAAGCTGGGGGATGATCCAGGGCTTTCGGGCGATGGTCGCCAGCACTTTCCGGGGGCGGATTGCCATGTCATCGTCGGTGAATTCGTCGAGGGAGAAGGAAAGCTCTTCTTCAGCGTCGTCGCTGATGGCGCGAAGGGCCACGATTGGTATCCCGCGCCGGTGGGCTGCCTCGGCCACTGCGGCCGTTTCCATGTCGAGAATCGGCGAGGATATTCCGTTCGGGAGTGAATGAGCCAGATCGCCCTTCTTGAGAATCCGGGCGGATGTGATAATTTCACCCCGGGTGACCCCGTTGCATATCCTGTTGAGCTCTTCGGCCAGCTTTTCGGCCAGGTTCCGGTCGATTCCCCTGCGGAGGACAATCCCCTCCGTACCGGCAAACCAGCTTGTCATTCCCACCGCCAGGTCTCCCACTTTGAGGCCGGGCAACGCGGCACCACCAAAACCGAAGGAAAGGATGGCGACCGGCGAGGCTGCAGCCACGAGCGCATCGGTTGCCGCTGTCGCCCTGTCGATCCCCATCCCTGATTCCACGAGAACGATGTCATCATTGCCGACCCGCAACCGCCAAATGGGGAATCTCCCGCCGTGCAAGCGTGCCGCAGGGCTTGCCAGTCGGAGGAAAGGCCGTATCTCGTCGGGCATTGCCGCAATAAGTCCGATAGTACCCATGGGCGGCACTGTACCAAAGGGAACCCCGTGCGGCAACGCATTTCATCCCTTGACACGCTACGGCCTTTGAGGTAGCGTTATCCGTCCCACCTGCCGAAGGGACACAATCCTAGCAGCAGCAAATCTTTTGCCCCCATCAGGACTATTGTCGGTTGTCTTATTCAGCGCTCAGTGCCGGGCATCATCGATGCGTGGCGTTTATGCGTGCCGTCGTGTTTTGTGTGGGGTGGAGCCGGAACTATTGTTATGAAAATAACAGCAATCATTCCTGCCAGATACGCCTCGACCCGTTTCCCCGGCAAGGCTCTCGCCGAGATCATTGGCAAGCCAATGGTTCAGCATGTCTACGAGCGGACAGCCAAGGCCGGTCTGGTGTCCGAGGTTATTGTCGCTACCGATGACGAGCGGGTTGCCGAAGCCGTTCGTGCTTTCGGAGGCCGGGTGGAAATGACTTCCGCGACCCACGAAACAGGTACCGACCGTCTTGCCGAGGTTGCTGCCCGCATCGATGCAGATATCATTGTGAACGTTCAGGGTGATGAGCCCCTTATCGAACCTGCCATGATCGACGAGGCAATTGCGCCTCTGGTTGCCGACGCATCGATCCGGATGGGGACCCTCAAGAGCCGTATCAAGTCGCTGCACGATTTCCTGAGTCCCAATGTGGTTAAGGTCGTAACCGATCGCGAGGGAGATGCCCTGTACTTCTCCCGTTCGCCTCTCCCCAACTTCCGCGACAAGTGGAACGACCTGAAGGACGAGGCGTTCGTCACCGGACGGCTTTTGTGTTACAAACACGTGGGGCTCTATGTCTATCGACGCGACTTCCTCCTGGCGTTCGCCCGGATGGCGCCCACTCCCCTTGAGCTTGCGGAGAAACTGGAGCAGTTGAGGGTTTTGGAGAACGGCTTCCGCATAAGGGTGGTGGAAACGTCCTTCGAGTCGATCGGTGTCGATACGCCGAGCGATCTGGATAAGGTCGTCGAAAAGTTGTCGAGATTCCAAATCTGAAGGTTCGCGGGCACGAGGGGACGGTTAAAGCAGGCAATCCCCTTTCTGATGTCCCTTACCATTGGCTTGTTTTAGGAGCATTCATGAAAACCAAGTTTATCTTTGTGACCGGTGGAGTTGTTTCCTCCATAGGCAAGGGGCTTGCCTCGGCATCCCTCGGGGCTCTCCTGGAGGCCAGGGGCCTGCGGGTTTCCATGCAGAAGCTCGACCCCTACATTAACGTCGATCCCGGTACCATGTCCCCCTTCCAGCATGGTGAGGTTTTCGTTACCGATGATGGCGCCGAAACCGACCTGGACCTTGGCCACTACGAGCGCTATACGTCGGCACGGCTTTCCAAACGGAGCAACTTCACCACGGGCCAGGTCTACTTTTCGGTCATCGAGAAGGAGCGTCGCGGCGATTACCTGGGAGGGACCGTCCAGGTAATTCCCCACATCACCGATGAGATCAAACATAAGATTCTCGAGAATGCCAAGGGTGCCGATGTGGCTATCGTTGAGGTCGGGGGCACCGTGGGGGACATCGAGTCGCTGCCGTTCCTCGAGGCGATCCGCCAGTTCAAGGCCGACCGTGGCGCAGGCAACGTTCTCTATCTCCACGTGACGCTCGTTCCCTACATCAAGACCGCCGGCGAGTTGAAAACCAAGCCGACCCAACACTCGGTCAAGGAGTTGAGGGAAATTGGCATCCAGCCCGATATTCTCATTTGCCGCTGCGAGAAGGATCTGCCCCACGACATGAAGGCGAAGATCGCCCTCTTCTGTAACGTGGAGGAAAAGGGGGTCATCACCTCCGCAGACGCCGAGCACATCTACGCAGTCCCCCTCGCGCTCCACAAACAGGGGCTCGACGACCAGGTGGTGGACAAGCTCAACATCTGGACCAAGGCCCCGGACCTGGCCCCTTGGGAAAGCGTAGTGGAGAAGCTCCGCAACCCGCTCAAGGGCGAGGTTCACATTGCCATCGTCGGTAAGTACGTGAACCTCACCGAATCGTACAAATCCCTTGCCGAGGCCCTAACCCACGGCGGGATCGCCAATGACTGCCGCGTTTACCTCCGCTACCTCGATTCCGAGAAGCTGGAGAGCGAAGGCCTCGGCGGTCTTCTGGACGACGTCGATGCCATTCTCGTGCCAGGCGGGTTCGGAGAACGGGGGACCGAAGGAAAGATCAAGGCCATCGAGTACGCCCGGACCCGGAAAGTTCCGTTTTTCGGCATCTGTCTCGGCATGCAAATGGCTGTTGTCGAGTATGCCCGCAACGTCTGTGGCCTTGACAACGCCTTCTCCAGCGAATTCCGACCCGACTGCGCGAATCCGGTCATTCATCTTATGGAGGAGCAGAAGGGGGTGGAGCGCAAGGGAGGAACCATGCGGCTTGGGGCCTATCCCTGTTCACTCTCGAAGGGGACCTTCGCCCACCGGGCCTATGGCTCCCTTGACGTCTCCGAGCGGCACCGCCACCGCTACGAATTCAACAACGCCTTCCGGGAGATTCTGGTTTCCAAAGGGCTCGTCATCTCCGGCATCTACAAGGAGGGTGACCTCGTCGAGATCGTCGAGGTGGCGGATCACCCCTGGTTCCTTGGCTGCCAGTTCCATCCGGAGTTCAAGTCCAAGCCCCTCAATCCCCATCCGCTCTTCAGGACGTTCATTGCCGCTGCCCTGGAACACCGGGGCAAGAGATCACAGGCTTAGTTCATCTGTCTAGGTACCGAGGTTCCCATGACCCGAGAAATCGCCATTGGCAACGTGAAGATGGGGGGCAGCCGTCCCCTGGTGCTCATCGCCGGTCCCTGCGTTATTGAAAACGAGACGGCGACGCTCCGCTGCGCTGAACGCCTTATGACCATCGTGAACGGGTTGTCGATCCCGCTCATTTTCAAGGCTTCCTATGACAAGGCGAACCGCACCTCGGTCACCGCCTTTCGGGGACCGGGGCTTAAAGAGGGGCTGCGCATCCTCGCCAAGGTCAAGGAGTCTCTGGGCCTTCCGGTTATCTCCGACATCCACTCCATCGAGCAGGTGCAGCCTGCGGCAGAGGTTCTCGACATTCTTCAGATTCCGGCGTTTCTCTGCCGCCAGACCGATCTCCTGGTGGAAGCAGCCCGTACGGGATGCGTGGTGAACGTGAAGAAGGGGCAGTTTCTTGCCCCGTGGGACATGGAGAATGTGGTCGGCAAGATCGTTGCCAGTGGGAACGAGCGGATCATCCTCACGGAGCGCGGTGCCTCCTTCGGCTACAACAACCTGGTGTCCGACATGCGGAGCCTCCCCATCATGCGGCGGTTCGGTTTTCCGGTGGTTTTCGACGCAACCCACAGCGTCCAGCTCCCGGGGGGGCAGGGTGGTTCGTCCGGCGGACAGCGAGAGTTCGTGGAGTATCTTTCCCGTGCCGCGGTGGCAACGGGCATTGACGGGGTATTTCTGGAGGTTCACGAGGAGCCGGACAAGGCCCTTTGCGACGGCCCCAATTCGGTCCCCCTTGACGACCTTCCCGTTCTGCTGAAAAAACTCAAGGCCATAGACGCCATAGTAAAATAGGAGTCTGGAGCGGGCGCCCTGGAGCAGGTAGATGCATTTACCGGTTTCTGGTCCTCGGTCCTCGATCACGGATTTCAGATGATTATCGAAGAAGCACGCAAAGTCATCCGCATTGAAGCGGACGCCCTCATGGCTCTTGCGGATTCCATCAATGGCGAATTTGAGCAGGCCGTTCGCCGCATCCTTTCAACCAAGGGGAGGGTGGTGGTGACCGGTATGGGGAAATCGGGCCTTATCGGCCAGAAGATTGCCTCCACCATGGCCTCCACCGGCACTCCCGCCTTCTTTCTCCATCCCGCCGAGGGAATCCACGGCGACCTGGGGATGATCATGAAGGGTGATGTGGTGATCGCCATCTCCAACAGCGGCGAGACCGACGAGGTGGTGCGAATCCTTCCCATCATCAAGCGGCTCGGTGCTTCCCTGATCTCCATGTCCGGTAATCCGAAGTCGTCCCTGGCAAAGGCCGGTGACGTATTTCTCGATATATCGGTCAAGGAGGAGGCATGTCCCCTGGGACTGGCGCCTACCGCTTCCACGACGGCCACCTTGGCCATGGGTGACGCCCTTGCCGTGGCGCTTCTGCTCGAGCGTGGATTCCGTCCCGAGGATTTCGCACTGTTTCATCCCGGGGGCTCCCTCGGCAAGAAGCTCCTTCTCACGGTGGGGGATCTGATGCACGCGGGCGATGCCGTGCCGATCGTTACGTCCGATACACCCATGCGGGATGCGCTGTTCGTGATCAGCTCCAAGGGGCTCGGCGTCACCGGGGTAGTAGACGGGAGCGGGGCGCTTCTGGGGGTAATTACCGACGGCGACCTCCGCCGGGCGCTCAGCAAGGGGCTCGCGGTTTTGGAGTTGCCGGCCGGCGAGCTCATGAGCCGCAACCCCAAGCGGATCAAGCGTGGTGAACTGGCTGCCAAAGCCCTTCAGCGGATGGAGCAGTATTCCATTACTTCACTGTTTGTCTTTGAGGGTGACGACGATGCGCAACCGGTTGGAGTCATCCACCTGCATGACCTCCTTAAAGCGGGGCTGGCCTGATGAAAGAGCGTCTCAGCAAAATACGGCTTCTTCTCCTCGATGTGGACGGCGTCATGACCGACGGTCGGATTATCTTCGATTCCAACGGAATTGAGAGCAAATTCTTCAACGTCAAGGATGGTCATGGCATCAAAATGGTTCAGAGGGCAGGGATTGAGGTGGGAATCATTTCGGGCCGCGGGTCGGTGGTCGTGTCTAACCGGGCTGCGGAACTGGGGATTTCTCTTGTCTACCAAAAGTCCCTCGACAAACTAACCCCGTACCGGGAGATTCTGGGAAAAACCGGATTCACCGATGATCAGGTTGCCTTCGTGGGAGATGATGTCATCGATATCCCGGTGTTGCGCCGGGTCGGCTTTGCGGCGGCTCCGGCCGATGCCGTGGAGGATGTTTTTCCTCATGTCCACTTCACTACCCGCAATCGCGGTGGCTGGGGAGCCGTTCGCGAAGTCTGTGATCTGCTGCTCAGGGGGCAGGGGAAATGGGATGAGATAACAGCACGTTATTTTAGTTGATTTTCAGCTTTCTCGCCTAAGGTTCATTCCACCCATCAACTCCCTCCTGCTGGTTACGCACCCAACTCTCGGCTTACGAAAATTACATCAGCCCATACTCAAGGTTTCTGTAAATTTCTGTTAAGGCAGATAGCACTTTTCCCGATAAGCTCTGTATATGCAGAGGATGGCCATGTTCAACTCAGGAAGAGAGAGTTGTGGAACGTCTTCGGTCCATTTTCCCCATAACATAACGGTATTTGCCCAGTTTGTGGCGAGAGTAATGCAATCTTTCAATCTCCGTGCCAAATTTCTCCTTGACATCTAGAATCTCCTTTACAGTGATTGGGCGAGATGGTATACTTCGGCAAAATATATGGTAAAACCCAATAAAATCAGGCATATTCTTGCCTCTGTCATTGTTCTTGCTACTCTCTATATTGCCGTTTCTCTGGCGTTGAAGCTTGGGGCGGGTGGCAAGAAAGATGAGGGGTTGCCGGCCCTTCCTCGCAATGTGGAGATATCCCTCAGCAAGATTCATTACACTGAAACCAAGGATGGTGTCAGGCAGTGGGACCTCTACGCGGGCAAGGGTGAATACGACAAGGCGCGGGACGTTACGAGGTTGACAGATGTGCGTCTGGTGCTTCATGAGAGAGGCAAGAGCGGCGAGATAACTCTTGTTTCAGATCAGGCCGATTACTTCAATGCCGCGAAAAATGTGGCGCTTACCGGAAACGTCGTGGCAAAGAGTGAGTCCGGCATGGAGTTTACCACGGGGCGGGCATCCTACCAGTCGAACCGCTCCCTCGTGGTGACCGATGACAGGGTAAGGTTTACCGATGGTGGGATGAGCGTCTCTGGCGTGGGAATGGAACTATCCGTCAAGACGCGTCAGGTGAGGATTTTGAGAGACGTAACCGCGACTGTCGCGCCGGGGAAAAAGGGATAATATGAAACGAATGCTCACGGTGCTGCTTTTCCTCGTGGTGGTATCACTGGGGACCGCGCATTCCGCACAACTCCCAAAGGGGGGGCGGCAAGGGCAGCCTATTACCATTAAATCCAATGAACTGTCCACGGACAGCAGGCATAATACGGCAACATTCACCGGCAAAGTCATCGCTCGCCAAGGTGATCTGACGATCTACGCAGACAAGCTGGTTGTCCACTACAAGGCTGATGGTGGCGATCTCGACAGAGTTGAAGCATCGGGCAACGTGCGGATCGTCCAGGGAGATCGCCTCGCCACGGCTCGCGACGGGGTCTACCAGAGTGCCGAGCAGAAGATCGTTCTGACCGGCGACCCCAAGGTTTTTCAAGGTGAGAATACGGTGTCCGGCAAAGTCATCACCTACTTTGTAGACGAAGAGAAAAGCATTGTCACGGGCGGTCCGGACACAAGGGTAGAGGCGGTCATTACGCCAAAGGAAAAGGGGAAGGATGGCGGCCAACAGCGCTGATATGGTTTTGCAGGCGCATGGCCTCCGGAAGGGATTCGGCAAGCGTGTCGTCGTGAATGGGGTTGACCTGCGGGTTGCCACCGGCGAGGTGGTGGGGCTGCTGGGACCCAACGGCGCTGGAAAGACCACCACGTTTTACATGGTTGTGGGGCTCTGCCGACCGGATGGGGGGCAGGTCTTTATCGGCGACGAAGAGATTACTGCTCTTCCCATGTATCAGCGTGCGCGCATGGGGATCAGCTATCTCCCTCAAGAACCATCAGTTTTCCGTAAACTTACGGTGGAAGAAAACATACTGGCCGTGCTGGAGACTATGGATCTTTCGTCATCTGAACGGCGTGATCGAGCTGCGGAGCTTATCGGCGAGTTCAAGATTGATCATATAGCAAAAAGCAAGGGATACGCCCTCTCCGGTGGGGAGCGTCGGCGGGTCGAGATAGCACGGGCACTGGCCACGGATCCCCTTTTCATCCTTCTTGACGAACCTTTTGCCGGCATCGATCCCATTGCGGTGATCGATATTCAGGGGATCATTACTGAATTGAAGGCGCGTGGAATAGGGATATTGATCTCTGACCACAACGTGAGGGAGACCCTCGGTGTATGCGATAACGCCTACATCATGAGCGCCGGCGAAGTGATAGAGTATGGCGATCCGGTCAAAATTGCCGGAAGCAAGCAGGCCCGGGAGATTTATCTGGGAGAAAAATTCAGGCTTTAATCGTTTCAGTATCCATGGTGAGCTACGCCTCAGGCGTCACGGGGCGGGCGTTTCTGATCCTGCAGCATGAAACTGTTTCTAGGGTGTTCCAGCTATGGCCATTGAAATGCGTCAACAGATGAAGCTGACCCAGCAACTGGTGATGACTCCCCAGTTGCAGCAGGCCATCAAGCTTCTCCAGCTCTCACGGCTTGAGCTTCAGGATCTTGTCCGTCAGGAAATGGAGGAGAATCCGGTCCTTGAGGAAACCCTCGAACTGGAGGAACCCAAAGAGCAGGACCAGTTGGAGCAGTCCGAAAAGGAAGAGACACCTTCTGGTGAGGACAACAAGGAGTTCCAGGAGGTGAAAGCGGGCGAGGAAACGCTGCGCGAAACCGACTGGGACAGCTATCTCGAAGGTTATAATTTCAGCGCGGGCGAGCAGTATTACGACGACGAAGATCGCCCCTCCTACGAAAATGTCCTGACCCGCAAGGGCACGCTCGGTGATCACCTCATGTGGCAGTTGAGCCTCACCCGGTTTTCTGACGTGGAGACGGCGGTGGGTGCCGAGATTATAGGCAATATCGATGAAGACGGCTATTTCCGTGCCACAGTGGAGGAAATTGCGCGATCGCAGGGCGTTGACGAAGCCCTTGTCGAGACATGTCTCAAAAAGGTTCAGGAATTCGACCCCATGGGGGTTGGTGCGCGGGACCTCAGGGAGTGCCTCCTTATTCAGGTGGAACAGCTTGGAATGGGGGGAAGCGTCGTGGAGGGGATCCTGCGTCATCACCTCCACGATCTTGAAGCCCGCAAATACAAGCAGATTGCCAAGGCCCTCGGGGTCGACATCAACGATGTCCTCATGGGGGCGCGGATCATTGCCGGGTTTGATCCCAAGCCGGGGCGGGTCTATGGCTCCGAGGACGTCCACTATATTTCCGCCGACATTTTCGTTTACAAGATCGGAGAGGATTACGTGGTGGTGCTGAACGACGAGGGACTCCCCAACCTCCGGATCAGCCCCTACTACGCGGGAGAAGCCAAGGCGAGCGGCCAGGTTGATGCCAAGGCCGAGGAATACATCAACGACAAGGTCCGTTCGGCCATGTGGCTCATTAAGAGTATTCACCAGCGGCAGCGGACCATTTACAAAGTGGCCAAGAGCATCTCCAAGTTCCAGCGCGATTTTCTCGACAAGGGGATTGAATATCTTCGCCCCCTGGTGCTCCGCGATGTGGCCGAGGATATCGGCATGCACGAGTCGACCATCAGCCGCGTCACCACCAACAAGTACATGCAGACCCCCCAGGGGCTCTTCGAAATGAAGTATTTCTTCAACAGCGGCATTTCCACGGGAGAGGGTGATTTCATCGCCTCCGAGAGTGTCAAGAACAAGATCAAGGAAATCGTCGAGGCCGAGGATCCCCGTAAGCCTTACAGCGACCAGCGTATCGCCGATCTTCTGTCGGCCCACAGCATTAACATCGCCCGGCGCACGGTCACCAAGTACCGTGAGATGCTGAGAATAGGATCGTCTTCGGAGCGCAAGCGGCATTTCTGAGCCGTTGCGCGCCGTATATTATTTTCTTTCGACGTTTCGGGTTGAAGGTTTGCATTTTCGTGATTTAAGAGAATTAAGGGGCAGGTGACCCGAAACGCATCTACCGCAAGGAGGAAGTTATGCAAATTACCACAACGTTCAGGCACATGGAGCAGAGCGATGCCCTCAAGGGCTACGCTGCCGAAAAACTGGAAAGGGTTAAGAAATATATTGACGAACCCATTACCGCACAGGTCTTCCTCACCGTGGAGAAAATCCGCCACATGGCCGAGGTGACCCTGACCGCAAAGGGAGTCACCATCAAGGCCGCCGAAGAAACTAACGACATGTACGCTGCCATTGACGCTGTCGTGGACAAGATCGAGCGCCAGCTCCGGCGGTATAAGGAGCGCCTTAAGAACCACAAGCCGGCCGTCGACAATCGAGCCCTCGAAGTGCAGAAGACCATCCTTACTGCCGAGAGTATCGACCAGCAGCAAGAGCCGGTTATTGTCCGCAGCAAGACCATAACCATCAAGCCGATGTCCGTCGAGGAGGCGGTTATGCAGATGGATCTCCTCCACAAGGACTTCCTCGTTTTCACCGATTCCACCACCGAAGTCATCAATGTCGTCTACCGTCGCAAGGACGGAAACTACGGTCTCATAGAGCCGTCGCGCAAATAAAGAAGGATGCGCCGCGCCGCTGATTTGATTCGCGTGCGCGGCGCCCTTCCCTTTGCCTTGCGGCGTGGAGGGAGATCAGCAGTTGAACACCATCAGCCTCTCAATCGAAGACCTCCTCAATGACACGGAGTACGGTCTCGACCTCTCCCTCGTTGCGGGAAGGGGAGGGGTCGGCCATCGTGTGTTCAGCTCTCGCATTCAGAAGCCGGGCCTGGCCCTCACCGGGTACACCGACCACCTCCATCCGGACCGGGTACAGGTGCTCGGGAATACCGAAATATCCTACTTGCGCCAGCTCCACGAGGAACTTGCTACGATTTTCGTCGACAAGTTCTGCGAATACCCTATTTCCTGCATCATCGTCACCAAGGGGCTTGATCCGCCCCAGTTCCTCAAGGATGCGGCCGAACGCGAAGCAATCCCCCTGCTGGTGACGCCACTTCAGTCGTCAACTTTTATCTCGCTCATTACAAAGTTTCTTGAGGAGCGGCTTCTCCCCACGACCCATATCCATGGTGTGCTCGTGGACGTTCTCGGCGTGGGCGTTCTGCTGCTGGGGAAAAGCGGCATCGGCAAGAGTGAGTGCGCTCTTGACTTGGTCATACGTGGTCACCGCCTCGTGGCAGACGACGTGGTGTTCGTGAAGAAGAAGATGCCGGCAGCCCTTGTTGGACAGGCTGCTGAGGCAATTCAGTATCACATCGAAATCAGGGGACTTGGCGTCCTCAACATCAAGAACCTTTTCGGCGTCTCCTCTATCCGTGAAAAAAAGATCATTGAGATGGTGATCGAGCTGGTTGAGTGGGACCCTCAGCAAGAATATGACCGTCTCGGCCTTGACGACGAAGTATATACCATTCTCGATCTGGAGCTCCCCTACATCAAGATTCCCGTCAGACCCGGACGCAACCTTACCTCCATCATCGAGGTGGCCGCCCGCAACCATCTCCTCAAGGGAATGGGTTACCACTCGGCCCGGGAGTTCCAGGAGAAGCTCCTGGCTCGGATGGAAAACCGTCCTCTTGGGGATGAGGTGGAGTAGCCGATGCGCGTTCTGGTAATCTCCGGTCTGTCCGGTTCGGGCAAGTCGACGGCGGTTCGCGTTCTGGAGGATGAGGGGTTTTTCTGCATCGACAATCTTCCGGTTCAGCTCTTTCCGACGATCATCGACCTGGTCAACAAAGCCCAGGAGACGGTGCCGGGGGTGGCTTTGGTCATGGACATCCGGGGGAGGGATTTTCTCAAGGGCTTCGAGAAGATCTTCCAGGAGATTGATGATGCCGGACACACCATTGAGATCATCTTTTTCGATGCAACCGACGAAGTTCTGATCCGGCGCTTCTCCGAGACCCGCCGGCGCCATCCCGCCCTGGAGAGCGGCTCGGTCCCCGAGGGCATTCGTTACGAACGCGAGCAATTGTCAGGGCTCCGACGCCTTGCCACCCTCGTCATCGACACGTCGGAGCTGAACGTCCATCAGCTCAAAGAGATGGTGCTGGCACGGGTGAAGGGAGAGGCCGGTGCCCGGAGGATGACGATCCATCTCCAGTCGTTCGGCTACCGGTACGGGATTCCCCTGGAGTCAGATCTGGTTATGGATGTCCGTTTCCTATCCAACCCGCATTTTGTGCCGGAGCTCAAACCCTTGTCGGGGCTGGACCCCGGCGTCCGGAACTTCGTTCTTGAAAAACCCGAGACTACCCAGTTTCTTGCCCGGTTCGAGGGGCTTCTCGAATATCTTCTTCCCGCCTATCAGCGGGAAGGAAAATCGTATCTTACAATCTCCATCGGCTGCACCGGCGGCAGACACCGTTCCGTCGCTCTTGTCGAAGAGCTCCGCCGATTCTTCGACCGCGCAGGCATTGCGGTGAAGGTGAGCCACAGGGATATGGAAAAGGGATGAAAAGATGATTGGATTGGTGCTCGTTACCCATGCCGGCCTTGCTGAGGAACTCCTCAGGGGGGCCGAGATGATCGTAGGACCCATTGAGTCCGCCGAAACCATCGGAATCCGGCCGGGAGATCAGGCTGATGCGATCATGGAGCGCATTGCAGAGGCCGTGAAACGTGTTTCCGTGGACGGTGCGCTTATCATGACGGACATGTTTGGCGGGACGCCGTCGAATATGAGTCTTTCCTTCCTCGAGGCCGACCGCATCGAGGTGTTGACCGGCGTGAATCTGCCGATGGTCATCAAGTTTGCTGCCGAGCGGGACCGGATAGCTGTTGCCGAACTGGCCACGTCCCTCAAGGAGTGCGGCCGCGAGAGTATCGCCGTGGCCGGAGATTATCTGAAATAACCGGGAACTACAGGGACTGAAATGCTCGACCAGGAATTCACCATCATCAACAAACTCGGTCTCCACGCACGGGCCTCGGCCCTTTTTGTCAAGACGGCAAGCCGTTTTCGCTCTGACATAAAGATTGTGCGAGAGGGGATCGAGGTGAACGGCAAGAGCATCATGGGGATCATGATGCTGGCCGCGGCCAAGGGAACACTTATCAGGGTGAAAATTGAGGGGGAGGACGAGGCGGAAGCAATGGCCGCCCTCGGAGAGCTTATAACCAATGGATTCGGCGAGGAATGAAACGAGGATTTTTCGCGGAATAGAAGCCTCGGCCGGCATCGCCATCGGCACGGCACGCTTGACCGACCGCAGTCGCGTGGCGGTCACCGAGGTTTCCATCGGCGATGAAGAGGTGGAACTGGAGTGCGCCCGCTTCCTCGCAGCGCTTCAGGATGCCCGGGAAGAGCTCCTTGCTGTCAAGGAGCATCTGGCGTCAAGCCGCGGTCCGGAACACCTCTATGTTGTCGATAGCCACCTTCTGATCCTTGAAGATGGGATGCTGACCCGTGGCACCCTTGATCTGATTGCCGGCGAGAAGATCAATGCCGAAGCTGCCCTCAAGCGTAACCTCCTAAAGTTCAAAGAATTCTTTTCCGCCATTGAAGATGAGTATCTGCGCGAACGGGCCGGTGATGTAGAAACCGTCGTCGAGCGTATCATGCGCGCCATGGTGGGAAAACGACAGGAGTGCATCGGCTCCATTGACGGTGGCAAGATCGTCATCGTCGCCCACGACCTCTCTCCAACCGACATTCTCCAGATCGACAAGAACAACGTTATCGGCTTCATAACTGATCTGGGGGGACGAACATCACACACCGCCATACTGGCCAGGGCACTGGAAATTCCTGCAGTCGTAGGTCTTGAAACGATTACCGGCGAAGACATCGACGGACTGCCGATAATCATCGATGGCACTGACGGGACGGTGGTCGTCAATCCCGACCAGGATACCTTTCGCGATTACCTGCGGCGCAAGCAACGTTACGACTATCTGGAGCAGGAATTTCTTAAACTGCGGGATCTCCCTGCCGAGACCATAGACGGCCATCGGATTTCACTCATGGGTAACATTGAGTTTGCCGAGGAGATCCCAACGCTCAAGGGTCACGGAGGTGAGGGGATCGGTCTTTACCGGACCGAGATGCTTTACATGAACCGCCAGGGACTTCCCGACGAAGAAGAGCAATACTTGGCCTACTCCGCAATCGTCGAAGCAATGGCACCTCTGCCGATAACCATTCGCACCCTCGACGTGGGGGGCGATAAACTCGCCACCGACCTCCATCTGGAAGACGAGATGAACCCGGCCCTGGGACTGCGCGCCATTCGTCTGTCTCTCCGTAAACCCGAGGTCTTCAAGACCCAGTTGCGGGCAATTCTGCGCGCCAGCGTACGGGGAAAAGTCCGGATATTCTTCCCGATGATTTCGGGGGTAGAGGAAGTGCGCGCCGCCAAGGCGATTCTGGAGGAAGCGAAAAATGAGCTCCGTGCTGAAGGAGTTCCCTTCGACAACGCCATTGATGTTGGCATCATGATCGAGATTCCGTCGGCTGTGCTCGTTGCCGACATTCTTGCCCGGGAGGTGGATTTCTTCAGCGTCGGCACCAATGACCTCATCCAGTACTCGTTGGCCATCGACCGAACCAATGAGCACCTGGCGCACCTCTATCAACCGATGCACCCCGCTGTTCTCCGATCTCTCCGGACGGTGGTCGATGCGGCCCATGCCGCCGGAATCCGCGCCTGCATGTGTGGCGAGGTGGCGGGCGAGTCACGCTATCTTCCCATACTCCTCGGTTTGGGGTTTGATGAACTGTCCATGACCGGCGTGTCGATTCCGCGAGTCAAGAAAGTCCTGCGCCGGGCCGTCAAGGCTGACGCCCAGTTGCTCGTCTCCCGGGCCTTCACTTTTTCCACCGCCGCCGAAGTGGAGGCCTTCCTGAACAGCGAGATTTCCGCACGGTTTTCCGAGAGTTTCGACTGATTTCTTCCCGTTTTCTTCCTTGACATCCGTTGCTGCCAGCTTATACAATTCACACCTTTGCAAATCATTGAGCAGGCCATTTTCACCAGCGAGGAGGAACGATCAGCGATGGAGATGAAGGACTATATTTTTACCTCCGAATCGGTTTCCGAGGGACATCCCGACAAGGTCGCGGATCAGGTGTCGGATTCCATTCTTGATGCGATTCTTGCACAGGATCCCAGGGCCCGCGTTGCCTGCGAAACCCTGGTAACTACCGGTATGGCGGTTATTGCCGGCGAGATCACCACGAGTGCCGTGGTGGACTATCCGAAGGTTGTCCGCGAGACCATCCGGGAGATCGGCTACAACGACTCGGCCATGGGGTTCGACTGGGAAACCTGCGCGGTGCTCGTTTCCATTGACAAACAGTCCCCTGACATCTCCCAGGGGGTCACGGAGGGCGAGGGGATGTTCAAGGAGCAGGGGGCCGGCGACCAGGGGCTCATGTTCGGCTATGCCTGCACCGAAACCCCCGAACTCATGCCGATGTCCATCACCTATGCCCACAAGCTGACCCAGAAGCTGGCCGAGGTGCGCAAGAACGGTGTGCTGGACTTCCTTCGTCCCGACTCCAAGTCCCAAGTCTCCGTCGAATATGTGGACGACAAGCCGGTGCGCGTCGATACGGTCGTCATCTCATCCCAGCATACGCCGGAGGTTTCCTACGAAGCCATCAAGGAAGGGATCATCGAGGAGGTCGTGAAGAAGATCATCCCGGCCCACCTCATGGACGAACGGACCCGCATGCTCATCAACCCCACCGGCCGCTTTGTCGTCGGCGGTCCCATGGGTGACTGCGGCCTGACCGGGCGCAAGATCATCGTCGACAGCTACGGCGGCCATGGTGCCCATGGCGGCGGCGCCTTCTCCGGCAAGGACCCCTCGAAAGTGGACCGCTCTGCCGCCTACATGGGGCGTTACGTTGCCAAGAACCTGGTAGCCGCCGGCCTGTGCGAGAAGTGCGAGGTTCAGGTAGCCTACGCCATCGGCGTTGCCGAGCCGGTTTCGGTCATGGTCGATACCGCCGGCACCGGCAAGATCTCCTCCAAGCGGATTGCCGAGATCGTCCGCGAGGTCTTCGACCTGCGGCCGCGCGCCATCATCGAGCAGCTGGACCTTCTCCGCCCCATTTATCGCAAGACCGCCGCTTACGGTCACTTTGGCCGTGAGCTGCCCGAGTTCACCTGGGAGCGGACCGACAAGGTGTATATGATCCGCCAGAAGGCGGGAATCTAGCGAGATAGTAAGATAGTAAGTAGCGAGATAGTAAAAAGGCCGGATGACTTTGCGTCACCCGGCCTTTTCTCCTTTTGTATCCTACTCCTTCACGATCTCACTATCTCGCTCCCTTTCCTGCTAAAGCGGTAGCCCAGTCCCCGAACGGTGTGAAAGTAGATCGGTCTGGCCGGGTTCGGCTCGAAGTATTTCCGGAGCCGTACGATGAAGTTGTCGAGGGTCCGGGTTTCGGTGTCGGAGGTGTATCCCCAGACGTTTTCCAGGATCTCCCGGCGGCTGATCGCCTCTCCCTCCCGCTGGAAGAAAAGGGAGAGCATCTTTACCTCCAGTTCCGTCAGATCGATTTCGCCCTGGGCGGTCCGGGCGTGATAGGAGAGGAGGAATACTTCGTTGTCGCCGAACCGGTAGGCTTCCTCCACCGGTTCCGGCCGGTACCAGGAGGAGCGCCGCAGCATCCCGCCGACCCTTAAGAGAAACTCGTTCAGGCTGAAAGGCTTGGTGAGGTAGTCGTCGGCGCCGCTTTGGAGCCCCGTGACCCGTGCCCCCTCATCGGAACGGGCGGTCAGGATCAGCACCGGCACGCGGCTGTCCATGGTGCGGATCCGTTCGCAGACCGCGAATCCGTCCATCCCCGGGAGCATGACATCGAGAATGATGAGGGCGAAGCGGTCGTAGGCAAGGCGCTCCAGGGCCTCTTCGCCGCTCTCCACGTGACTTACCCGGTATCCTTCCATTTCGAGGTTGAAACATATCCCCCGGGCCAGGTGCATCTCGTCTTCAACCAGGAGGATGTGGGGTTTTTCTTCGGTCATGGGGAGCCCCTCTTACGGCGGGGGAGGGGGAGGCTGATGATGAAGCTAGTCCCCTCTCCGATACCCGCGCTCGTGGCGGTTACGGTTCCGCCGTGCTCCTTTACCACTGACTTGACGATCCAGAGACCGAGGCCGGTCCCCCGGATGGCCTCGCCACTGCTGCGGATGCGGTAGAACTTTCGGAAGACATTCTTGAGGTCTTTCCGGTCTATCCCTTTGCCGTTGTCCTGGAAGGAGAGGGTGCAGCGGTTCCCATCCCGTTTCAGCGTTACGCGGATCTCCGGGGCACCGATGCTGTACAGGATCGCGTTCTCGAACAGGTTCCGCAGAACCGTTTCCATCCCCTCCACATCGATGGCCGCCGAAATCCCTTTTTCAATGTCGAGGATCACGTTCCCTCCCTCGGGGAGAACGTGGCGTTGCTGGTCCATGTACCGGGTCACCAGGGCGGAAAAATCCACCACCGGGTACTGGGAGGCACGGCGCCGCTGTTCAAGCTTGGCGACCATCAGGATATTGCTGGTGAGGTTGTCGAGCCGGTCGATATCCACGAGCATGGTATCGAGGAACCGTTCCAGCTTCTCGGGAGGAGGCTTGCGGAGACGGATCGTCTCAAGGTGGAGCTTGATGGAGGCCAAGGGCGACTTGAGCTCGTGGGTCGCCTGGGAGATGAAGTCCTTCTGTTCCAGGTTCAGGTTCGACTGGCGGCGCCAGTAGATGAAGATGACGTAGACCCCCACCAGGATGATGACGAGGAGTACGATCCCCTCCACGAGCACCGCCCAGTCGAAGCCGCGGCCCAGGAGTTCGGGGCGGTAGCGTTCGGCCAGTTCCCGGAACTCCTTGTGGCGACCCACGAACCAGGTGATCCAGAAAAAAACCAGGAGCCCCCAGACAACCTGGATGCCGATCAGGGCCATGAGGGGATTTACGAGTCTCTTCAGCCACTTCATGGTGTTTTGTGTAGCACCCCCCTGTCTCGTTTGCAAGGGAGGATTTCGTTTTACAAAAGTATTACACATGGAGTGGTTACGATTCTGCTATGGTTGCCGAGGTAAAACACACCGGTAAGGGAGGAATTTGATGGGACCGCTGAAGATCGGCAAGCATGAGGCAAGGTATCCGCTCATCCAGGGAGGGATGGGGGTTCGCATCTCAGGGTGGAGGCTTGCGGGGCACGTGGCCAGGTGCGGCGGCGTGGGGCTCGTGGCCACTGCCGGCATTACTCTCAACAGCGGCCTCTACACCGGTTCTAATTACCTCCAGTCCAATCCAGAGGCGCTTCGACAGGAGCTGCGCAAGGCTTACGAAGTTGCTCCCGACGGGGTAATCGGCGTTAACATCATGGTGGCGCTCGCCGATTATGAAGAGCTCGTCCAGGCTTCCATCGAGGGTGGCGCCAAGGTGATAGTCTGCGGAGCGGGTCTGCCCATGACGCTTCCCGGCCTTACCGCCCACGCCCCTGATGTGGCCATCGTACCGATCGTGTCCTCGCTTCGTGCTGCCCAGCTCATCGCCAAAAAGTGGGATAAAGGATACGGCCGTCTTCCCGATGCGGTTGTTGTGGAAGACCCCGACACCGCCGGCGGTCACCTGGGTGAAAAGCTGGAAAACATCGGTACCGGTGACTATGACCAGTACGGCACCATCCGGTCCATAAAGGAATTCTTCCGCTCCGAATACGGTAAAGAGATACCGATTATCGCCGCAGGGGGTATTTGGGACCGTGCCGACGTCCTCCACGCCATTGCCGAAGGGGCCGACGGTGTTCAGATGGCGAGCCGCTTCGTGCCGACGGTTGAGTGCGATGCCGAAGACGCCTACAAGCAGATGTACCTCGATTGCCGCAAGGAGGATATCGGCCTCATCATGAGCCCGGCGGGGCTTCCGGGGCGAGCCATCCTCAGCAATCAGGAGAATATAACTCTTTATGATGAGACAAACGCAACTTCCTGCAGCAATGCTTGCCTGAAGAAATGCTCCTACAAGGAAAGCGGCGAGCGGTTTTGCATCGTAAGTGCCCTCGACC
This sequence comes from Geobacter metallireducens GS-15, assembly GCF_000012925.1. NCBI lineage: Bacteria > Pseudomonadati > Thermodesulfobacteriota > Desulfuromonadia > Geobacterales > Geobacteraceae > Geobacter > Geobacter metallireducens. The sequence continues at coordinate 1,453,956 of NC_007517.1, forward strand.
GGGCCCAGCAGGGAGATGTGGAGTCGGGGCTCGTCTTCTGCGGTACCAACGCCTGGAAGGCCGACCGCATCACCACCGTTCAGGAAATCTTCGACGAGCTCTTCGCCGAGGAGGCCGGTCAGGCAGAAAAGGCCGCATAAGTCGTTTTCTTTGACGCACAGAGGAAAAGGGGTACCAGCAGGTGCCCCTTTTTTTTGTTGGAGCGGGAATTCGACTTTGACCCTGCAGTGCCATAGATGTTATAAAATTTCTTTGCCTGTTGCTGTGATACCAAATAACCATAACCAACGGAGGATACGATGTCGACAACCAGCACACCGACCGCGACGACTGCCGCGTTCACTGACTGCCACGTGAGGGATCTCTCCCTTGCCGCCTGGGGGCGCAAGGAGATGGTCATTGCCGAAACCGAGATGCCGGGCCTCATGGCCATCCGCGAGGAGTACGCCGCCAGCCAGCCCCTGAAGGGTGCCCGCATTGCCGGTTCGCTCCACATGACCATCCAGACCGCCATGCTCATCGAGACCCTGACGGCGCTGGGCGCCGAGGTGCGCTGGGCATCGTGCAACATCTTTTCCACCCAGGACCACGCCGCTGCCGCCATTGCCGCAGCCGGCATCCCGGTCTTCGCCTACAAGGGGGAATCCCTGGAGGAGTACTGGGAGTTCACTCACCGGATCTTCGAGTGGCACGACGGCGGCACTCCCAACATGATCCTGGACGACGGCGGCGACGCCACGCTGCTCCTGCACCTGGGGAGCGACGCCGAGAAGGATCCGTCGGTTGTGGCCAATCCCACCTGTGAAGAAGAGCAGTTCCTCTTCGCCGCCATCAAGAAGCGCCTTGCCGAAAAACCGGAGTGGTACTCGAAGACCGCCGCAGCCATCAAGGGGGTGACGGAAGAGACCACCACTGGCGTGCACCGGCTCTACCAGATGCACGAGAAAGGACGCCTCAAGTTCCCGGCAATCAACGTCAATGACTCGGTCACCAAGTCCAAGTTCGACAACATCTACGGTTGCCGCGAATCCCTGGTGGACGGCATCAAGCGGGCCACCGACGTGATGGTGGCCGGCAAGGTGGCCGTCATCTGCGGCTACGGCGAGGTTGGCAAGGGGTGCGCCCAGGCCATGCGCGGGCTCCAGGCCCAGGTATGGGTCACCGAGATCGACCCCATCTGCGCCCTCCAGGCCGCCATGGAAGGGTACAAGGTGGTCACCATGGAGTGGGCCGCCGACAAGGCCGACATCTTCGTTACCACCACCGGCAACATCAATGTCATCACCCATGACCACATGAAGGCCATGAAGCACAACGCCATTGTCTGCAACATCGGCCACTTCGACAACGAGATCGAGGTTGCGGCCCTCAAGCAATACCAGTGGGAGAACATCAAGCCCCAGGTGGACCACATCATCTTCCCCGACGGCAAGCGGATCATCCTCCTGGCAGAGGGGCGGCTCGTGAACCTGGGGTGCGCCACGGGGCACCCCTCCTACGTCATGTCCTCCTCCTTCGCCAACCAGACCTTGGCCCAGATGGAGCTCTTCTGCAATCCCGGCAAATACCCGGTCGGTGTTTACATGCTTCCCAAAGAGCTGGACGAGAAGGTGGCCCGGCTCCAGCTGAAGACCCTGGGCGCCATGCTCACGGAGCTCACCGAAGAGCAGGCCGCCTACATCGGCGTGCCGAAGGCGGGACCCTACAAGACCGATCATTACCGGTACTGATTGGTGCCGAAGTAAGAAGAAAGGCCGTCGGGAATGAATCCCGGCGGCCTTTCTGTTTTTGCATGCATCGTGCGAACTTACTGTTTCGCCACCAATCCCTTCAACTCTTCGATCAGCTCCGCCAGAAAATCATACCCCTTCTGCCAGAAGTGGGGATCGGCCAGGTCGATTCCCGCGGGCTTCACCGTGTCTGCCGGCGACAGGGAGCCGCCGCTTTCCAGGATTCCCACATAGGTGGGGATGAACGTTTCGCCGTCCTCCAGGTATTTGCGGTAGAGGGAAAGGACCAGAAGCTCCGCGAAAGTGTAGGAGTAGCAGTAGAAGCGGGCATGGATGAAGTGGGAGATGTAGCTCCACCCCCAGCGGTAGGGCTCGATCATCTCCACGGCGTCGCCGTAGAGCTTGCCGTTCTCCTCCCACCAGAGGTCACAGAGCCGTGATGAGGTCAGGAGCCCCTCCTTCCGCTCCTTGTGCATCCGTTCCTCGAAGCGGGTGAGGACGTTCTGGCGGAAGGTGGTGGCGATGATATCCTCGATCTTGGCGCAGAGAAGGGCGATCTTCACTTGCGGGTCGGATTCCCGTTCAAGAAGGAACCGGGTCAGGAGCATCTCGCCAAAGACCGACGCCGTTTCCGCCAGAGGAAGCGGTGCGTGGTAGTTGAGCATGGTCTGCTTCTGGGCCAGGACGAAGTGGAGCCCGTGCCCCAGTTCGTGGGCCAGGGTCGCCACGTCGCGCAGGTTGCCGGTGAAGTTCAGGAGCACATACGGGGAGAGGCTCGGCGTCATCCCCATGCAGAACGCGCCTCCTCCCTTGCCGGGGCGTGGCAGCACGTCAATACGCCGCTCGGCGAAAAAGGCGGCGCAGATGTCGCGGAAGCGGGGCTGGAAGGCACCATAGGCCTCCAGGACCAAGTCCCGGGCCTCCTCGAAGGTGTAATGGCGGTCCGTTTCGCCAGCCGGGGCGTAGACATCAGTATTTTTGAGCTTCGGAAGCCCCAGGAGCCGCGCCTTGAGGCGGAAATAGTCCCGGGCCAGGCCGTAGTTGGCCTCAGAGACATCCATGAGACGATTCACCACTTCTTCGGGGATTTCGTTCCCCAGGTTGGTGGGCTCCATGGGGTGGCGGTAGCTGCGGAGCTCCAATTCCTGGCCGTGGTCGAGAGCCACGGTGTTGAAGATGGCACCGAGGGCGATCCCCTCCTCCTCGTGGCGCCTGAGGAAGATGGCGAAGGCCCGCTCCCGCACTGTTGCGTCTGGATGATGGAGGAGCCCCAGGAGCTCCTCGCCGGTGAATTCCCGTTCTTCCCCGTCCAGTTCCATCCGGTAGCGGAAGGATGCCGACAGCTCGTCAAAGAGCCGGGTGAAGGCCTCGGCCCCCGTGAGGTTCTTCAGCTTCAGGAGCTGCTCCTCCCGCTCCGTGAGGGTGTGGGGCTTGAATTTGCGCACGCTCTCCAGGTAGTGGCGGTAGCCGGCCAAGCCACCGTCCGCGACAATCTCCGCGAAACCCCCGTCGGGGATCTCCATGATCTCCAGATCGAAGAAGAGGAGCTCACGCCCCATGAGGTTGCCGAACTCGGCAGTCCGTTGGGAGAGCTTCTTGTGCTCGTCGTTCCCGGCGTCGGCAGCGAAGAGGAGATGGGCGTAAAGCTGGGGTTTCACAAGAAGCTCCGTGAGGGCCTCGTAACGCCGGAGAGCTTCCAGAAGTCCGGCTGCATCGAGGGAGGCGACCTTCCCCAGGTAGGCTACCCGGAATGCTTTCGTCTCGGCGGCTCCTGAGGCGAGATCGGCTTCGAGTTCCGGTGCGTGTGCATGGTAGAGGGGATCGGTGTCCCAGAGCATGGCGGTGATGTCGGTAGTCATGGCAATCCTTTCAGGGAAAATGGGCGGTTGCGTTGCACTCCCATTCTGGATTACCACAGGGGAGGGAGAAATCAATAGCGTTTTTGAAAGGAAGGGGAGATACTTCGGGCTTCCGAGGATAATACATCCATGATCGAAGACCTGACCATTGAACTGCCCATCGACGGGACTCTCGATCTCCATACTTTCCGGCCCGGCGAGGTGAAGGATCTCGTCCCCGACTACCTGGCGGCCTGCCGCGAGCGGGGGATCTACTCGGTGCGGATCATCCACGGCAAGGGTACCGGAACTCTGCGCCGGACCGTCCACGCCATCCTGGAACGGCTTGACGTTGTGGCCTCGTTCCGGCTTGCGGGAGAGGATGCCGCGACGCTGGTGGAATTGTGGCGGGATCGTCCCTGACGGCACGGTGGCAGGAACATACTGAACGTTTTGTCAATGAGAAAGGCCCGCAAGATGCGGGCCTTTCGTCGTTCATGGTCAGTTGTTGCCGGTCAGGCGCATTCGGAATAGCCGCAGACCCGGCAGACGGCGCAGCCGCCTTCGTGCTCCACGATGCCGCCGCACTCGGGGCAGGCGCCCCGTTCAGGAGCCGCGGTTTCGAGCCCCACATCGTAGCCGGCAGCCTGCATGTGGGCCTGGATCGCCCTGGCCACGGCGTCGGCGCAGGAAAGAACCTTGTTGTCGCCGAAGCCCGCGGGGAGGTGGCAGGAGATGCCGAGAAGCTGCTTGATCACCTGCCGGGCCTGGACGCCGCTGCGCCAGGCGAGGGACACCATGCGGCCGATGGCCTCGCACTGGGAGGAGGCGCACCCGCCCGCCTTCCCCATGGTGGTGAAGAGCTCGAAAAGCCCGGCCTTGTCCTCGTTGACGGTGACATAGAGTGGGCCGCAGCCGGTCTGCATCTGGTAGGTCCATCCCTTGAGGGCCTTGGGACGGTCCCGCTTCACGGCCCGTTTCTCCTCCGTCTGGACAACTTTCTCCTTTTCCTCCTTGGCGCCTGTGGAGAGGACCTGCTCGTCCCGGGAGCCGTCGCGGTAGATGGTGACCCCCTTGCACTCCAGTTTGTAGGCCAGGCGGTAGACTTTCTCCACCTCTTCGATGGTGGCGGCGTTGGGGAAGTTGACCGTCTTGGAGACGGCGTTGTCGGTGTATTTCTGGAAGGCGGCCTGCATCTCGATGTGGTCTTCCGGGGTGATGTCGTGGGCGGTCACGAAGACCTTGCGGATATCCTCGGGAATCTCGGCCAGGTCGTGGACGGTGCCGTGCTGGGCGATCTTCTGCATGAGCTCCTCGGAATAGAAGCCCTGATCCCGGGCAATCTCCTCGAAAATGGGGTTTACCTCCACGAGGATGTTCTTGTCGAGGACCTGGCGCACGAAGGAGACTGCGAAGAGGGGTTCCACACCGCTGGATGCGTTGGCAATGATGGAGATGGTGCCGGTGGGGGCGATGGTGGTCACCGTGGCGTTGCGGATGGGGCCTTCTCCCGGCCGGTCAAAGGTGGAACCCACGAAGTTCGGGAACGCTCCCCGCACGGCGGCCAGTTCGCGGGAATAGGCGTGCCCCTCGTCGTTAATGAAACGCATCACCTTCTCGCCGAGGCTGATGGCCTCCGGGGAGCTGTAGGGGATCCCCAGGAGGATCAGCATGTCTGCCCACCCCATGACGCCGAGGCCGATCTTGCGGTTGGAGCGGGTCATGTCGTTGATCTGGGGGAGGGGGTAGTTGTTCACCTCGATGACGTTGTCCAGGAAGTGGACTCCCAGGCGGATGACCTCCCGCAGGCGCTTCCAGTCCACGTCGCCGTTATTCACCATCTTCCCCAGGTTGATGGAGCCCAGGTTGCATGACTCGTAGGGGAGGAGCGGCTGCTCGCCGCAGGGGTTGGTGGACTCGATCTCGCCGATGTGGGGAGTCGGGTTGTCCTTGTTGAGGCGGTCCAGGAAGATGATTCCCGGCTCGCCGTTTTTCCAGGCCTGCTTCACGATGCGGCTGAAGACCTTGCGGGCGTTGAGGGTCCCGCAGGGCTTCCCGTCACGGGGGTTGCGCAGATCGTAATCGGCGTCCCTCTCCACCGCCTCCATGAAGGCCTCGGTGAGCCCCACGGAGATGTTGAAGTTGTTGAGGTGCTTCTGGTCATCCTTGCACATGATGAAGTCCATGATATCCGGATGATCCACGCGGAGGATCCCCATGTTGGCGCCGCGCCGGGTTCCCCCCTGCTTGATGGTTTCGGTGGCGGCGTCGAAGACCCGCATGAACGAGATGGGGCCGCTGGAGATGCCCGAGGTGGAACGGACCACGTCGTTGGCCGGACGCAGCCGCGAGAAGGAAAAGCCGGTGCCGCCGCCGGACTTGTGGATGAGGGCCGTGTACTTGACCGCGTCGAAGATCTCCTCCATGGAGTCCCCCACAGGGAGGACGAAGCAGGCGGAGAGCTGGCCCAGCTCGCGCCCCGCGTTCATGAGGGTGGGGGAGTTGGGGAGGAACTCGAAGGAGGTCATCAGGTCGTAGAACTTCTGGGCCAGGGCCTTGGTGTCGGCCTTCTTGTCGAAATTACGGTCAGCAACGGCAATGGCCTCGGCCACGCGCCGGAACATGTCGGCGGGAGTTTCGAGGACTCTCCCGTCAGTGTCTCGCTTGAGGTATCGCTTCTCGAGCACGGTGCGGGCGTTCTTCGAAAGGCCGGGGATATCCACTGTCGTCTTCGTTTCTGCCATAATTTCCTCTCCTTGCGCAGTGTTTGGTGAATAATGCAGTATAAAGGCTGTTTGCCATATATGTTGTGGTGCCGCAAAAGAATATCCACAATATGTATGGCCTGTCAAGGGGTAAAAAAAAATGACCTAACGGGTTGATTCAACAAGGCATTACTCCATCGGCCGATTTGCTGTGTGTGCAGGTGGGGTGCTGGCAATTTACATCCCTGAGGTTTTGTGTTAGTTTTTTTCATTTTTCTGGCGGACGGAACAGACCATGGAACATAGCTTGAAATGCACCATTGAGCTGCTCGAAGAGGAAGTCAGCGCCCTCAGGGAGTTGATTGAGGTGGCGAGGATGGTGGTTTCCACCCTCGAACTTGATCAGGTCCTCCTGGAGATACTGACCAGCGCGATGCGCTTTGCCGACGCCTCCGCCGGAAGCATTGTCCTCTACGACACCGTTCAGGGGGGACTGACTCTCCACGCCCACCAGGGGTTTACCCCCGAATTCGTCTTGGCCGAGCGGTGGGAAATCCGCCCTGGAGGGGTCACTGAACGGGTTATCTCCGGTGGCGAGATCCTGTTCGTCAACGACACCGAAGATAACCCCCTCCTTGTCGACCCCATTGTCATCAGGGAGGGGATCAGATCTCAGGCCTGCATTCCCCTTAAAGTGCAGAGCCGGCTTGCGGGCATTCTCTACCTGTGCGATTTTGTCCCCCGGGAGTTCGATCGGGAGAGAATGAAACTTCTGGACGTCCTCGCCTCCTTTGCCGCCATGGCCATCGATAATGCTCAGCTCCATGAGCGGACCCGGCTCATGGCCATAACCGACGCCCTGACCGGTCTTTACAACCGGCGCTACTTTCAGCAGATGTTCAGTCGGGAACTGAACCGGGCCAAGCGTTACGGCAACCCCCTCTCACTGATCATGATGGACGTGGATGACTTCAAGAAGTTCAATGATACCTATGGACATCCCCTTGGCGACAAGCTCCTAGGGAGCATGGGAGATATTCTCACGGAGGCGCTGCGCAATACCGATTTTGCCTTTCGCTACGGGGGCGAGGAGTTTATCGTGCTCTTGCCGGAAACCGACTTTTCCAGCGCGCTTAATGTTGCGGAGCGGCTCCGGGAGTCCGTGGAACAGAAGAGTGTCGACGAAATGCGAGGGATCGCTCTCAATGCCGTAACCGTAAGTGTCGGCGTAGTCTCCTATCCCCAGGACGGCGAGACCAGCGACGACCTCCTCAATGGGGTGGATGAACTCCTCTATCGGGCCAAGGAGTATGGCAAGAACAGGGTCTACTACCGGACTATGGGAGAAAAACCATGAGGCGCTCTACAATGGCGACCATGAGGATGCCGTTGGCTCTCTCCGTTTTGCTCGGGATGGCGGCAGTCCTCGGTGGGTGCGGGACGGTTTCGGAACTTTTCGCTCGGGGGAAGACCCTTGTTTCCCCTTCCTCCGCGCAGGTGTCGGTGCCAGTCGTTGCGCCCGGTGCGACCGTTGCCAATGAGGAGTCTCCTCCGGTTCCGCTTGCGCCCTCTCCCGAAAACAAACCGGCCGTCGTTCCTCCCCAAGTGATACCGGCGCTTCCGGGGATATCACGCATCGCACCTCGGATGGCCGTACCGGTAGAGCGGTTATACAACGATGCCGTTCTGACCGAGGACACGGTCTGGAGCGGCGAGGTGTTTGTGGAGGGCTCACTCACTGTGGCGCCGCAGACGACCCTCACCCTTGAGCCGGGGACTGTCGTCCGTTTCAGGCGGACGGTCCCTGGGGATGGAGCCGGTCCGCTCCTCCTGGTTCAGGGGAGGCTCGTGGTCCGCGGAAACGCCGATGCGCCGGTCCGCTTCACGACCAGCTTTCCCGATCCCCTGGCCGGCGAGTGGCAAGGGATCATCCTGCTCGGCAGCGAGAAGAAAAACCTCCTTGAGCAGTGCCGCATCGAGGGTGCGGTCGCCGGCATCGATGCATCCTTTTCCTCTGTGACCCTCAAACAGGTCTTTTTTGCCGCCTGCGGAACCGGCGCCCGGTTTCAGGACTCCATCGTCACGGTCAGTGGCGGAGAAGCTTCGGACAATGCTGTCGGCATGGAACTCGTCGAGAGCGAGTCGGATATCCGTGACATGGTGGTACGCGACAATCGCCTTGGCATGACGGTGCGTGGCGGCTCCCTCCTCCTGGAAGGGGCCGGTTTAACGGATAACAGGGAGACCGGGTTAACCGGGGTCGCGTCCCGGCTCAGCATGTCCGGCTCTTTTTTCCAGGGAAACGGCACCGGCATTGTCCTCACCGACTGCGAAGGAAAGGTGACGGGTACGCGGATCGCGGAGAACCGCCACGTGGGGATTCACCTCGTCCGGTCCCGGGTTCGGGTATATGGCAACGAAATTGTGTCCAACGCTGACATCGGCCTGCGGGTCGAGGATGGACAGGGTGTCGCGTGGGGGAACGCCTTTTCGGGCAATGGCCGCTTCGATATCGAAAACGCGGGACGTGACGATTTTAGAGCAATTGCCAACTGGTGGGGGGATCCCTCCCCGCCGCTGGACATGCGTCTTGACCTCCAGGCCCAGAACCCTGCCAGGGGAAGGATTTTCGTGAACCCGGTGCTCAAGGCGCGGCCGTATTTCCCGACCTTGAATTCCGTTGCTAAATAGCTGACGTCATGCTAGCTTTTTCCTAATGTCGCTTTATCTCGATAATGCAGCAACGTCGTATCCCAAGCCTGAACCGGTCTATGAAGCGGTGAACAGGGCCATGCGTGACGTGGGGGTCAGCCCGGGCAGGGGAGGGTACCGTCGCGGCATTGAGGCGAGCCGTCTTCTCTTTGAAACGCGGGAGTCGGTGGCGGCCCTCTTCGGCATCGGCGATTCGTCGCGGGTGGTCTTCACCCATAGTGCCACCGAGGCCCTCAATCTGGCGGTGCTGGGGCTTGTGCGGCCCGGCGACCACGTGGTCACCACCTCGGCGGAACACAATTCGCTCGTCCGCCCGCTCCATCTGGCCGGGCAGCGGGGAGTCGAGATTTCCTGGATCGAGGCCGACCGTCGCGGGTTTGTCTCCCCGGACCAGATCGCTGCCGCCATCCGCCCTTCGACGCGACTCATTGCCCTTGCCCACTGCTCCAACGTGACCGGCGCCATCCAACCGGTCACGGAAATTGCCGCCGTGGCCCGTCGCGCCGGAGTTCTCACCCTTGTGGATGCCGCCCAGAGCGCGGGAATGATTCCCCTCGACGTTTCGGCCATGGGGATCGATCTCCTGGCAGCGCCGGGGCACAAGGGGCTCATGGGGCCCCCGGGGACCGGCATTCTCTGTGTGGCCGAAGGTGTGGATCTGGAACCGCTTTTTGTCGGGGGGACAGGGGGATACTCGTCGGGCGTGGAACAGCCCGACGCCATGCCCGAACGGTTCGAAAGCGGGACCCACAATCTGCCGGGCATCGCCGGTCTCGGGGCAGGTGTCGATTTCATCCGAACCGTGGGACTGGAAGTGATCCGGAAGCGGGAAGAGGAACTGGTCGCCTTTCTCATGGATGGGCTCGGAGCGCTGCCGGGAGTAACCTGCCACGGACCATTGCCGGACGAACCGCGGGGGGGGCTCGTGAGTTTCACGGTGGAGGGAGTCGACCCTCAGACCATCGGTTTCCGGCTCGATCAGGAGTTCGATATCTGCGTGCGGGTAGGGCTCCACTGCGCCCCTGCTGCCCACCGGACCATCGGCACCTATCCCGGCGGCGCGGTCAGGGTGAGCCCCGGCTACTTCACCACAGATGAAGAGATCGGTACCTTTCTCCAGGCGATGGGGAAGATTATCAGCTCTCCGTGAGAGTCCCCTTTCCGTACGGTTATGTCCGTGTTATGGCCCCACAACTCATGATGAATGATTCGTCAAAGGGGGAAGTATGAATAAGCGATTCCTTGTTGCACTTTGCCTCGTAGTGGCATGTCTCGCCGGATGTTCGCTTCCCCCCGAGAAGCCGGTGACCAAGGACGAACTCTACGCAACGGGTATCTACAACTTTTACACCATCAAGGAATCGCCCGAGAGCGTCCTTGCGGCGATCAACCGCGAGGGAGAGGTGATCCTCGACGCCAGGTACCGTGACAGGCCGGTCTTTATCAAGATCCTCGCTCTCTCCTCGGGCCTTCAGGTGCATGTCATCGAAAAATAGCATCCAACCCGCGGGCGGGCATGTAGCGCATTATCTCTAAACTCCATCCACGAAAAGAGAAACCTCGATGAAAAACTTCGTACTCGATACCAACGTCCTCCTCTACGATCCCCAGGCCATTTTCAAGTTTGAGGAAAACAACATCATTATCCCCATTACGGTCATCGAAGAGGTGGACCGCTTCAAAAAGGACATGAACGAGACGGGACGCAACGCACGCCAGGTCTCCCGTTATCTGGACGACATGCGCAAGATTGGGTCCCTCTCCTCGGGCATTACCCTCGAGACCGGCGGGATGCTCCGGGTGGAGATGTACGAGGAGAAGATCATGAAGCGGCTTCCTCCCGAGTTGCGCGAGGAGCGGGGGGACAACCGGATACTGGCGGTGGCCGTCAAGATTCTGGAAGAAAACGGTGGCGCGCCCGTCGTGTTCGTCACCAAGGATACGAACTTGCGGATAAAGGCCGACGCCATCGGCCTCAAGGCCGAGGATTACGAATCGGATAAGGTCGACATCGAAGAGCTCTACCCCGGTTTCACCGAGATCGACGTGGCGGCCGATACCGTTGACCGGTTCCATGGCCAGGGGTGGGTGGAGTTGCCCGGACAGACCTTCTTCCCGAACCAGTGCGTCACCCTGCGGGATGAAGCGAACCCTTCCCATACGGCCCTCGGCAAGTACCGGGTGGGGGATGGGAAAATCACTCCCCTCATCAAGACCGGCAAGGAGGGGGTCTGGAGCATTTTCCCCCGCAACCGCGAGCAGGCCTTTGCCTTCGATCTTCTACTCGACGACTCCATCAAGCTCGTGACCCTCGTGGGGAAGGCCGGTACAGGCAAGACGCTGCTGGCCATTGCTGCGGGCCTCCACAAGACCGCCGAGGAGAACGTCTTCAACCGCCTTCTCGTCTCCCGGCCCGTCTTTCCCATGGGGCGCGACCTGGGGTTCCTTCCCGGAGATATCGAGGAGAAGCTCGCCCCCTGGATGCAGCCCATCTTCGACAACGTGGAACTTCTCCTGTCGGGGCATGAGGCCGAGAAGCGCCACAGCAAGGGGTATAAGGAGCTCATGGCCATGGGGATCATGGAAATTGAGCCCCTCACCTACATCCGGGGTCGCTCCATACCGAACCAGTTCATGATCGTCGACGAGGCCCAGAACCTCACGCCTCACGAGATCAAGACCATCATTACCCGGGCTGGGGAGGGGACCAAGATCGTCCTCACCGGCGACCCCTACCAGATTGACAACCCCTATGTGGATGCCTCGTCCAACGGCCTTACCTACGTGGTGGAGCGCTTCAAGGAGCAGGCAATCGCCGGCCATGTCACCATGACCAAGGGCGAGCGCTCCGACCTGGCGGAACTGGCGGCGAATCTGCTGTAATGCTCATTCTCACGATCGAAACATCCTGCGACGAAACCGCCGCCGCGGTGGTCCGCGACGGGCGCACGGTGCTGTCGAGCATCGTTGCGACCCAGGTGAAGGACCATGCCGTCTACGGGGGGGTTGTCCCTGAGATAGCCTCCCGCAAACATCTGGAGAGCATCCCGGTCGTCATCGACGAAGCCCTCCGCACTGCTTCGGTCTCCCTCGACGCCATCGAGGGGGTCGCCGTGACCCAGGGGCCGGGACTGGCCGGGGCACTTCTGGTGGGTACCGCCGTTGCCAAGGCCATCGCCTTTGCCCGCCGGCTCCCCATCGTTGGGGTGAACCATATCGAAGGGCACCTCTCGGCCATTTTCCTGGAGCGAGAGGTGGCGTTTCCCTTCGTGGCCCTCGCCGTCTCGGGGGGGCATACCCATCTCTACCGGGTCGACGGCATCGGCCGCTACACCACCCTCGGCCAGACCCGCGACGACGCTGCCGGCGAGGCCTTCGACAAAGTCGCAAAGCTCTTGGGACTCCCCTATCCGGGCGGGGTTGAGATCGATCGCCTTGCCGCCGAGGGGGACCCAGCCAGCATTTCCTTCCCCCGGCCGCTCCTCCACGACGGCAGCTTCAACTTCAGCTTCAGCGGCCTCAAGACTGCGGTTCTGAACCATGTCCGCAAGAATCCGGTCCAGGAGGATGGCCAGCAACTCCGGGACCTCTGCGCTTCGTTTCAACGGGCCGCCTGCGACGTGCTCGTGACGAAAACGCTCCTTGCCGCAGAGACCGAGGGGATCGGTCGGGTCGTGGTTGCCGGCGGCGTTGCCTGCAATAGCGCCCTGCGCCGCGACATGGCCCGGGAGGCTGCTGACAGGGGAATCGAGCTCGCCATCCCTTCTCCTTCCCTCTGTAGCGATAACGCCGCCATGCTGGCGGTTCCCGGTGATTTCTACCTCTCCCGGGGGATCAGCGACGGCCTCTCCCTGGACGCCTTGGTAAACTGGCCCTTGGATACGATCCGGACGAGGCTGGAGTCGTGAGAGGGGAGGGGATTCGCGCCCGCAAGGCGCTGGGGCAGAATTTTCTCGTGGACCGTCATGTTCTCGCACGGATCGCGGACATCGTCGATATGCGGCCCGACGACCGCATTCTGGAAGTGGGGCCGGGAAAGGGCGCCCTCACCGAGATGCTGGCTCATCGATGCGCGCGCCTTGTGGCGGTGGAGTTGGACACGCGGCTCGTGCCGGTACTCCGCCAGGCCTTTCGGGATAACCCGCGAGTGGAGATCGTCCACGGCGACATTCTGGAGATCGACCTGCGCGACCTCCTGGCTTATGAAGGGGGAGAACGGTGGAAGGTGGCAGCCAATCTCCCCTACAACATATCCACGCCGGTTCTCTTTGCGTTTCTCGACAACCGCGATCTCTTCTCCCGTCTGGTGCTCATGCTTCAGAAGGAAGTGGGCGACCGCCTCGCCGCCTCACCGGGGACTAAGGATTACGGCATCCTGTCGGTCTTTTTCCAACTTCATTTTGATGTGACGCGGGAAATGATCGTCAGACCAGGTTCGTTCCATCCCGTGCCGAAGGTGGACTCGGCCGTCCTGAGCTTCGTCCCCCTCGAAAAGCCCCGGGTGGCTGTGGGAGACGAGCAGTATTTCCGCCGCCTCGTGAAAGGGGCTTTCTCCATGCGGCGAAAAACCCTCTGGAACTGTCTGAAAAATGCCGGCCTGGGGCTTTCCGGGGAGCAGTTGTCTGAAGCCCTTGCAGTGTGCGGGATAGAGCCGGGGAGGCGTGGTGAGACCCTGAGCCTTGACGAGTTTGCGGCCCTTTCCCGGGCCATGATGGCATTGGGGGGAAAATAGAAAAGCCGCCCGGAGAGGACGGCTTTCACCGTTGATGAGGGGAAAATGGCGGGTTAAGCCTTTTTCTTCCGCGGCGCTCCCTTTGGCTTTGCCGGCTTCTCGGCGGGCGCCCCTTTCTTTTCCTGGATCTTGGTAGCCCTTACTGCGCGGGCCTTGGCCAGATTATCGGCAAGCCCCCGCTCTTGGGCCATTTTCTTGCGCGCTTCGGAGAACTTCCTGGCAGTCAGGGCCTGGGAAGACGGAATGTTGAACTGCTTCCGGTATTCCCTCGGCTTCATGTCATGGACCTGGGCCAGATGGCGGGTGAGGGTCTTCATCCCTCCTTTGCCGCAGATCATGCAGACGACCTGATCTGCCTGGAAAGCCTTCTTGAGACTGATGACGGGAGCCTTGGTCTCTTCTGCCTGCGCGGCCTCGGGCGCGCCTCCTTCAAGCTGCTGCAGAGTCGTGTACACTTTCTGAATTTCCTGTACCAGTTCTTCGGTGGAAAGTTCTGACATAGCAGCGTGTGAAGAGACAATGCCTGCCGTTAATTCCAACAATGTCGAAGCCATTCGGTTTCCCTCCCTTTGTCAATGAAAGAGTTTATGACGTTATTTAATCTTGTAACGTGAACATTGATCGAAATCAAGCGGCAAATCGCATTTTTACAGAATAAATTACAATTGACGCTCCTTATGGGATTCTGTTAGGTTTGTTTCGTTGCCCGAATGCCGAAGATTTTGTGTGAAAGGAATGCCTGCCATGGCGTACATTGAGATAGACGAATCGCGCTGCAAGGGGTGTGGCCTGTGCACGCTCGCCTGTTCGAGAAAGCTTGTAATAATGAGCGACACCGCCAATAAACAGGGGTATGTGACTGCGGTTGCAACCCATCAGGATCAGTGCACCGGTTGTTCTCTCTGTGCGGAAATCTGTCCCGATGTTGCCATTGTGGTGTTCAAGTGATACCGGGCTAATTGTTCGCATACGCCTGCAGCGAAGTTTGATTTGTCCTGAAAGGTTTCTGTCAGACCGTTTTTTCTGATTCATTCACGGAGGTTGCTTTGACAAAGCGTCTGTTCATGAAAGGGAACGAAGCCCTTGCCATGGCCGCCATTGAGGCCGGGTGCCGCTACTACTTCGGCTATCCCATCACTCCCCAGAGCGATATCCCCGAATACATGTCGCGGGAACTCCCCAAGCTTGGCGGCGAATTCATCCAGGCCGAGAGCGAGGTCGCTTCCATCAACATGCTTCTCGGCGCCTCGGCCACCGGCGTGCGGGCCATGACCTCGTCATCCAGTCCCGGCATTTCCCTGAAACAGGAGGGGATTTCCTATATGGCCGGCGCGGAGTTGCCCGGGGTGATCGTCAACATCTGCCGGTCGGGCCCGGGGCTCGGCGGCATCGACGCCTCCCAGGCCGACTACTTTCAAGCGGTCAAGGGGGGAGGGCATGGCGGCTATCACATCATCGTCCTTGCCCCGGCGTCGGTCCAGGAGATGTATGACCTGACGATGCTCGCCTTTGACCTCGCCGACCTCTACCGGATGCCGTCGATGATCCTCGGCGATTCCGTTGTCGGCCAGATGAAGGAGTCGGTCATTCCCAATAAACGCCCCGAGCGGAACCTCCCCCCTAAGGACTGGGTCGTCCGCGGCAAGGGGGACGGCGAACAGCGGGTCGTGAAGTCGCTCTATTTGGGGGACGGCGAGTTGGAGGCCCACAACTGGAAGCTTCACGCCCGGTACGGGGAGCTGAAAGCAAAAGAAGCCCGGTGGGAAGAATTCATGCTCGATGATGCCGAGCTCGTTGTCACGGCCTTCGGTTCGGCCGCCCGTATCGCCAAGAGTGCCGTCATGGCCGCCCGCGACAAGGGCCTCAAGGTGGGGTTGCTGCGTCCGATAACCCTTTACCCCTTTCCGGAGAAAGCCTTCCTCGCCGCAACGGAGCGGTGCAAGAAAGTGCTCGACATCGAGCTCAACGCCGGCCAGATGGTGGAGGACGTCCGTCTCTCCGTAGCCCGCGACGCAGAGGTCTTCTTCTACGGCAGGCCCCCGGGGGCTGGTTCTCTCCCTACTCCTGAGGAGTTGCTGGAACAGATCACTAACTATTACGTCTAGGGGGGATCACCGGGGATGATTTGATTGATGGTTTTTTACCGGTCCCCGGTTCCTGATCCCCGATCCCGAGGTTTTTAATGCAACAGGTCTTCAAAAAACCGGTCAGTCTCAAGGATGTCCAGACCCACTTTTGCCCCGGCTGCCATCACGGCACCTTTCACCGTCTCGTGGCCGAGGCCATGGACGAGTTCGGCGTCCAGAAGAGGACCATCGGCGTCGCGTCGGTTGGGTGTTCGGTCTTTCTCTACGGCTATTTTGATATTGACGTGGTCGAAGCTCCCCATGGCCGGGCTCCGGCGGTGGCCACCGGCGTCAAGCGTGCCCGGCCCGACGCCTTTGTCTTCACCTACCAGGGTGACGGCGACCTGGCCGCCATCGGCACCTCCGAGATCATCCACGCCGCCAACCGTGGCGAGGACATGACGGTCATCTTCGTCAACAACACCACCTATGGCATGACCGGTGGCCAGATGGCCCCCACTACCCTTGTGGGGCAGAGGACTTCAACCTCTCCCTACGGGAGGAACCAGGGGAAGGATGGCGCCCCCATCAGGATGGCCGAGCTCCTTGCCCAACTCGAGGGGGTTGCCTTCTCGGCCAGGGTGGCGGTCAACAATCCCAAGAACCTCATGGACGCCAAGCGGCAGATCAAGAAGGCGTTCCGGTACCAGGCGGAGGGGAAAGGGTTCTCCTTCATCGAAGCCCTCTCGTCTTGCCCCACCAACTGGGGGATGGATCCGATCAAGGCAAACGAGCGCGTTGGTACTGAAATGTGCGCCTATTTTCCGCTTGGAGTATTCAAGAACGCTGCTGACCTCTAGCGGACTGCGGCAATCTAGAAATTCTCAAGGAGTTGTGTTCCCATGCGTCATGACGTTTTTATTTCCGGTTTCGGTGGCCAGGGAGTTCTTTTGGCCGGAAACCTCCTTGGTTACGCAGCAATGGGGGAGGGGAAGAATGTTTCCTTTTACCCCTCCTACGGGGTCGAGAAGCGCGGCGGTGCCGCCATGTGCACCGTTGTCATCGCTGACGGCGAGGTGGGCTCGCCGGTTGTTGGCAATCCATCGGTCTCCGTCATCCTTAACCAGACTTCCTTCGATAAATACGCCTCCCGGGTGAAGCCGGGCGGCGTCTGCATCGTCAACACCTCTCTTGTGGAAATAGGCGATTTTTCGAGGTCGGATATCGAACTGATCCCCATCCCCATGAACGAAATTGCCATGCAGTTGGGAGATCTTCGGATGGTCAATATGGTCGCCGTGGGGGCCTACGCCGCAAAGACCGGTGCCGTATCGCTGCAATCCCTTGAAGGTGCCCTGCGCAAGACGCTCCCCGAGCGCAATCACCGATTCATCCCGGCAAACGTCAGGGCCATCGAAGCCGGTGCTCAGCGGAGCGGAAGTCACTTTTTAAAATAATCTGAAAAAACCGTTGACAGGGTTCGGGATCGTTTGCTATAAGGATGATCCTTGCTCTTGGGGTGTCGCCAAGCGGTAAGGCACCGGATTTTGATTCCGGCATTCCCAGGTTCGAATCCTGGCACCCCAGCCACTACCAACACATGCAAGCGAGGGTGGAAGATAATCCGGCGCAGCACGCGAAATACAGTTTCGGTCCCATCGTCTAGCGGTTAGGACACCGGCCTTTCACGTCGGTAACAGGGGTTCAAGTCCCCTTGGGATCACCATACGAAGCGGCAAACCTTTTTGAAGGGTTGCCGCTTTTTTTAGGTTCTTCAGGGAATTCCGGGGAAGATTAATAAACAACAACGGCAGCACTGCGGTATCTTGATGGTTCCCCAACCAAAAAAGATCGCAGGAGGCTGCCGTTGTCGTATTCCGATGTTATCGCAATTGCGGGAGGGTGGGAAGGATATCGTGTTGCTGGGGCACGCACTATCGTCACAAGTGATGCCAAACGGATCGAGGTAGAACTGATTGCCCTGTCCCAGGATGAGATGGTGTGTGGCTCGTGCGGTGGGCGTTGCACAAGCGTCCATGAAACGACCAAGCGCGTAATTCGAGATTTGCCGATTCTCGATGCTCAGACTTATCTGATCGTTCACCGCCGCAGGCTGCTGTGCCCTCAGTGTGGGCCAACGCTGGAGCGTCTGTCATGGCTGGCGAAATACGCCCGCGTGACGCGCAGGCTTGCAGAGAGCGTAGCGCGACTGTGTGGTGTCGTGTCTGTGAAGCACGTGGCGCAGTATCTGGGGCTTTCTTGGGACCAGGTGAAGGAAATCGACAAGCGCTCACTCACAGAGCGGGTCGGCACCGTCGACCTCTCAAACATCGAAGTTCTCGGGATGGATGAGTTCGCCCTTCACAAGGGGCACCGCTATGCGACGGTTATCATCGAGCCATACCGTAAGGAAGTCTTATGGATCGGCAAAGGCAGGAGTCGCGAGAGTATCCGTCCTTTCTTCACGCAGCTTGGCCCACATGGCTGTAAACGGCTCAAAGCGGTCGTGATGGATATGAACGCATCATATGAGGAGGAAATCAAGCAGCACTCGCCCCAGGCAGACATAGTCTACGACCTGTTCCATGTGGTGGCGAAGTATGGCAGGGAAGTGATCGACAGGGTGCGAGTCGATGAGGCAAACCGCCTGAAGGAAGACAAGAAGGCACGGAAGGTAGTCAAAACATCGCGGTGGTTGCTGCTACGAAACAGCGAGAACGTCAAGGGCGACGACATGCTTCGCCTCCAGGAACTGTTGGAGGCAAACCGCAGCCTCCTTACGGTCTACCTGCTCAAAGACGATCTGAAGCAACTGTGGAAGTTTACCTGCATTGAAGAGGCGGGACTATTCTGGGAGCAGTGGCACCAAAGGGCGATGGAGAGTGGAATACCGCCACTCATCCTGTTTGCCCGCCGGCTAAAGGGCTATCTCCAAGGAATCCTCAATCACTGCCTCTGGCCCCTTCACACCGGAATCCTCGAAGGCATCAATAACAAGATCAAGGTGATCAAAAGAATGGCCTACGGCTTCCGGGATCACGAATACTTCTTTCTCAAGATCAGGGCCGCTTTCCCCGGAATTCCCGGATGAACCTTTTTTTTATCCCCATTGATTGCATTGTGTAGGCATAAACCCCTTTAATTTTCCGGCGGCGTTTGCTATTGTTACTACCTTGAAATTTGGTGATTGGAGGGTCCTTACCCCAGCATCTTCACGGGCTTCCCTCAATGGCTGCCATGGAGAAGGCGAGGGCGTTGTTTATCGATTGACTTGAATATGAAAAATTCAATGGAGATTGGTTACGGAATGAAAAAAGCTCTCATTACCGGTATTACCGGACAGGATGGATCGTACCTCGCAGAACTGTTGCTGGAAAAAGGTTACGAGGTCCACGGCGTCAAGCGCAGGGCCTCTCTGTTTAACACGGATCGGATTGACCACCTCTACCAGGACCCCCACGAAACAGGGCGGCGTTTCGTGCTTCACTATGGCGACATGACCGATTCCACCAACCTGATCAGAATCATCCAGTCGGTCCAACCCGACGAGATATACAATCTGGCAGCACAATCCCACGTGGCGGTATCGTTTGAAACGCCGGAATACACCGCCAATGCCGATGCCATCGGCCCCCTGCGGATCCTCGAAGCGATTCGCATCCTCGGCCTGGAAAAGAAGACCCGCTTTTACCAGGCATCAACGTCCGAACTGTACGGTCTGGTTCAGGAAATCCCCCAGAAAGAGACGACCCCCTTCTACCCCCGCTCTCCCTATGCCGTTGCCAAGCTCTACGCCTACTGGATCACCGTCAACTACCGCGAATCATACGGTATCTATGGCTGCAACGGCATCCTGTTCAATCACGAATCACCGGTGAGGGGGGAGACCTTCGTCACCCGCAAGATTACCCGCGCCTTGGCTCGCATCAAGCTGGGATTGCAGGAGTGCCTCTATCTGGGCAACCTTGACGCAAAGCGCGACTGGGGGCATGCCCGGGATTATGTTGAAATGCAGTGGCTCCTGATGCAGCAGGATGAGCCTGAAGACTGGGTCATTGCCACCGGTATCCAGTACAGCGTCCGTGACTTTGTCAACGCCGCTGCCGAAGAGTTGGGGATGAAGATAGCGTGGCAAGGGGCGGGAGTCAATGAGACCGGAACCGATCACTCCGGCAAGGTCATGGTCAAGGTCGATCCGCGCTATTTCCGCCCCACCGAGGTGGAGACCCTCCTGGGCGACGCGGCCAAGGCCAGGGAGAAACTGGGGTGGGCTCCAAAAATCAGTTTCAGGGAACTGGTGTCCGAGATGGTGCGCGAGGACCTGAGAGCCGCCGAACGTGATGAGTTGGTAAAGAAACACGGCTACAAGGCGTTTGACCACCATGAATAAGGATTCGCGAATCTTCGTTGCCGGGTCCCATGGGCTCGTGGGTTCCGCACTTGTCAGGCAATTGCGGTCCCGTGGGTATGTCAATCTCTTGCTTCCCGAGAAGAGGGAACTTGACCTGGCCCATCAGCAGGCCGTGGCGGACTTCTTTGCAAGTCAAAAACCCGACTACGTATTCCTTGCTGCTGCCAAGGTCGGCGGCATCCATGCCAATAACACCTATCCTGCCGACTTCATCTACACCAACCTGATGATTCAGAACAACGTCATTCACCACGCCTGGCTGAACGGCGTCAAACGGCTCCTCTTCCTCGGCTCATCCTGCATCTATCCGAAGCACGCACCGCAGCCCATGCAAGAGGAGCATCTCCTGACCGGTCCCCTGGAACCCACCAACGAGCCCTACGCCATAGCGAAAATTGCCGGCATCAAGATGTGCGAATCCTACAACCGACAATATGGCACCAAATTTGTAGCAGTCATGCCTACCAATCTCTATGGTCCCGGCGACAACTTCCACCCCGAGAACAGCCATGTCCTCCCCGCGCTGATCCGGCGGTTCCACGAAGCCAAGAGGCAGAACGCTTCATCGGTTGTTGTCTGGGGAAGCGGCACACCTCGCCGGGAGCTGCTCTATGTTGATGACATGGCGGAGGGGTGTCTTCATGTCATGGATTTAACGGATGATCAGCTTGCTTCGGAGCTGTTGAGCTACCCCAAGCCGTGTTTCGTGAATCTCGGCACGGGGCATGATGTCACCATCCGTGAACTGGCAGAAACAGTCCGTAATGTAGTCGGGTTTTCCGGCGACCTGGTATTCGATGCATCAAAACCCGATGGAACTCCCCGCAAGCTTCAAGACATCTCACGGATGCACGGTCTAGGATGGCGGCACAGGGTGGAGCTTGAAGAGGGGATTCGGCGCACGTATCAGTGGTATGTGGAAAATTACGCAAAGTGAGGAAGTCGAACGTTGCGATCCGATCTTTCTGCATCTGTCGTAGATACCTTGAGGGCGGCGCTCGAGGATGAACCGCTGCTAGAACTGGCAGTACTGATCGGGAGTGGGGCAACGGGCCGCCGAGGCTTGGAAAGCGACTGGGACATCGCTATTCAGTGGGATCGGGATGTTTCCCTTCTTGGGCACCTGGGGCGAACCGAAAGCCTCCGAAGGCGGCTGGCGTCCATCCTTGGTATAACAGAAGACACCGTCGACCTGATCGACCTCCCCTCGGCCCGCTTGGCCATGCGCGCTGTGGTCGCAGAAGAGGGGATCCCTCTTAAAGGGGAAGACGGACTTCCCTGGCAGCATTTTCTCCGACGAACCTGGCGCGATCTTGAAGATTACTACTGGGAGCAGACCTATGCGGCTTGACCTGTACCAGGCTGAAACGGCATATATCGCCCAGGAACAAACGGCGCTGCTGGATGAGGCCCGTGCTATTTTGCTTTCTGAAAGGCCCCTGTCACGTCTTGAAGAGAACGGTGTACTCCATGCCATACAGGTGCTTGTAGAGAATGCCATCGGCAAGGCAAAGCAGTTGCTCAAGGCAAGCGGAAAGCAGGTGCCTGTATCGGCATATGACAGCTTTCATGCCCTGGCTGACCTGGGGGTGATCAAGGTCAGCTCCCTTGCTGCGTGGAATGCCACCATAGGATTGCGTAACCGGCTAGTCCATGACTACATGAATATCGACATGGGCCGGATTTTAGAACTTGTCAGAAATGAACAGTACCGGTTTGTGACGGAGTTCCTCATGTCGCCTGTGCAGGAAGTGAGTGATAAAGCGTAAACGCTTTTGCGAGAATGAGAGAATTTCCTATTTTGGATCACTACTGTCCGGTTAATAGTTGAATAAGTTCAGTTGGTTGCGCTCAGGATAATCAGCATTTCGCTTGAGAGCCTCCGCAACCAGCGATGAAATGGGCTTTTTCTCGAACAAGTTGACCTCCAGAATCTGTAGAAAAGTGTAGAGCGAACACGGAACCCCCAACTTCTTTTTCGTGATCGCCACCAGCAGATAGATGCACAAGGCAACCCATATCTGGCTCTTCACGGCATTGACTGACGTTCCGATGAACGACTTGATCCGCAGGTGCTGTTTGATCCATTTGAAAAACAGCTCCACCTGCCAGCGCTGCTTGTAAATCGCAGCCACCGTCGCTGCCGGAATCTCGAAGTTGTTCGTGAGAAATACGAGTCGCTTGTTCCGTTCTTTGTCAACATAGCTGACCCGGCGCAGTTTCTCCGGATACCCCTTTTTCGACTTCTGCGTCACCAGGGTGATAATCTGGTCTGCCCGTACACCTGATTCCTTGTCCTTCGGATGGGAATATAACCGCTGGCATTTCAGGTTGTCCTTTGCCCGAACTACGAAGAATGCTCCCTGCTTGTGGATGGAGTGGAGCCGGGCAAAATCGACATACCCTCTGTCCATCGTGTAAATGGCATCCTTTGCAACCGGCAGATGGTCCAGCATCCTGACATCGTGGACCTTGCCAGTGGTAATAGTGACCCAGGTTGGAATGGGACCACGCAGATCAATGAGCGTATGCATCTTGACCGCCGCCTTGGTTTTGCGGAACTCGGCCCATGGGAACAGCGTAAGGCACAGGTCGATAGTGGTCGAGTCAAAGGCGTAGAGCGGTTGCGTAAGCTCAACGGCGATGGCATCAGCCTGGTACAGCTGCTGAGCTATGCCGATCAGTACATGACCGAAGTCTTGGAAGATACGCCAGTCCCTGCGCTCGTTCGCGTCGGCAAGGGTCGTGCGGGAGACATCACCACGAAAGCCGATGTGGTACAGCTTCTCCTGGTGGGAGTTCAGGCAGGTCTCGATATCCCGCAAGCTCTCACGGCCAGCCATCTGGGCATAAGCCAGGCAGAGGAACTGGTCATAGGTCGAGAACTTCTTCTCCCGATACTCGCCACGGTGTCGGCGAACGCAGAGATTGAATTCGTACCGGGGCAGAAACTGCAGAAGTTGTTTGAAAACGGTCGGACCGGTGTGCATTGCTCCCCTCCTGTAAAGGGAGGAAGGCTACACCCAGAACGAATTCATGTCGAAAAAAGAACAATTGTGCCAAAGAGCAATAAAGTTCAACAAGTTACAGCTGTACAATCAAAGTTTACCGGACAGTAGTAATTTTGGATAACGATTCGGTCAGAAGGATAGGGCGGACGTATCAGTGGTATGTGGAAAATGTGAGCAAGGATTCCCGCCGGTCAACTTGATGGATTGCGATATGGAACAGTTGAAGACTGAGCTTGCACCGATTTTCGCAAAATACCATGACGAGATTGTCGCCGCCTATCTTTTCGGTTCGACTGCCAGTGGGCTGACATCCTCTTTAAGCGATATTGATATTGCAGTGTTGCCGCGCAACACGGATAAAGTGAGTGGAGCAACACTGAAATTTCATCTATACGCAGACCTGTGCCGAAAACTGAACAGAAACGATATCGATTTGATGATGATGGGGCTTTCAGGCAATCTTATCTTGAATGATGAGATTCTCCGGAATGGGAAACTTCTCTACGTGACCGACCATGATGCCCGAGACGACTTTGAGCTCAAGGTTCTCCATAGGTGCACGGATTTCAAATTTCAGCGTCGATACGCCATGGGGGTTTAGTGGAGCGCATACGGCAGAAGATAGGAAGAATCAACGAACATCTTTCTATAATTCGCGCAATCAAGGATGATTGCAGTCGCAAATTTGCTGTTGATCCGATATATCGCGGTGCATTGCTCCACTATCTCTATCTGCTTTCTGATGGTTGCATCGTGCTGGCAGAGTTGGTAATAAAGCATAAAGGGTTACGACTCCCTCAGTCTTATGCGGAATCGTTCGATATCCTCGGTGAGAGCAAGGTACTTGATGAGGACTTCGCTTATCGTTTTGCGAGTATTGCCGGTTTCCGTAACTTTCTCGCCCATGACTATGAAAAGATTGATCAGGAAGTAATTTGTGGCGCGATAATGAACAGCCTGAATGATGTAGATATCTTCCTGCAACATATTCGTAAGTCAATGGGGTTAGTTGGTTGATTAAATTGCTCAAGAGCAGTTGGAAGAGAATATTGCATCATGGATAACGATTCGGTCAGAAGGATTGAGGAACAGTTCAAGCATCACATTGGTGTTCTTTTCTGAAGATTGTCAGAGCAAGCTCGATCTGGTGGTTGAAGGACAGCAGATGATTGTGGAGAAGGTAGACCGACTGGGAACCCGGATGGATCGTCTTGACACCAAGGTTGATACGTCGGATGTCAAAGTAGATGTTGTATTTGCCGATCTTTGCGTCCACCGGGCCGACACTGCGGTCCATCACGGGGTGTATCGGGTGAAGTAAGGGTAATTCCCGGGCTTTAAACCGGCATCTGGCACAATGGAGATGATAAATGGCACTTGACGAAATTGACCTGAAAAAGATAGAGGAGCTGTTTAAGCATCAGATCGGCATACTGAATGAGAGTTTTCAGCACAAACTCGACATCGTCGTTGAGGGACATCAGATGCTGAACGAAAAGGCCGACCGCCTGGAAGGGCGGATGGACCGATTGGAAGGACGGATGGACCGATTGGAGGTCAAGCTCGATGCTGTTGCTACCGACCTTGCCGCCCACCGCGCCGACACCGAGGCGCATCATGGGGTGTATCGGGTGAAGGAAGGGTAATAGGGAAAGAGTGGAAGTGCCTCTCATTCTCCTAATTGATCAAAGGTTGCGGAGATGTTATGAGACCGACAAAAGAAGAACTTTTAGCTTTTTTGCAGAGCAAGAAAACAGATTTTCGCCAGGAATTTACCATACAGAAACTAGGTGTCTTTGGCTCATTTGCCCGCGGTACGGCCACTGATGAAAGTGATATTGATCTTGTCGTAGAACTTGAGAAACCAGACTTATACAATCTGATCGGCATCAAACAAGCGGTTGAAGAGGAGTTCGGAGGAAAGGTCGATGTGGTACGACTGCGTCCTCATATGAACAGCATGCTCAAAAAGCGGATTGAACAGGATGCTATTTATGTTTGACCGCGAGCTGCTGGTAGCTGACATCACCAACATCATCTGGGATCGACGCCGTTGCGGCCTACCTTTCCGCCCACAGGGCCGACACACCGAGGCGCATCATGGAGTGTATCGGGTGAAGGAAGGGTAGGGGGGGGCTCCGCAGCTGCCAGTTCTCTGAAATGGATCCAGAACCGTTACGAAGGGGCACCGGAAAGGTCAAGTATCATGGAACGCATGATTCAGATTCATATCGAGAAATTGCCTGAAGGGGTGTATCTAGCGACGTCAGATGACATTCAGGGACTCGTTGTCCAAGGTCGTACCGTCAGTGAAACATTGGAAATTGCTCGTGACGTGGCACGACGCTTGATTGAAGCGCAGACGGAACGAAAAAAAACCATAAAGCTGAAACCCATCAGAAAGAGTTTTGATCTGGATTTGGTAGTCGGAAACTGATATGGGGCGCCTGTCGGGATTTCGTTATCGTGAGATTATCAAACGTCTCAAGGCCTTCGGATTCGTTTTCGATCGACAGGCGGCAGGGAGTCACGAGATTTGGTACAACCCTGATAAAGACAAGTATACGACGATTCCGAACCACGCCGGCGACATGCCTGAAGGGACTCTTAGGGCGATACTGAAACAGGCTGAAATAGATCCTGAAGATTTTCTGAAAACCGGCAAGTAAGATGATGCTGTTATTTTCCGAGTGAAGGGCGAAGTGGGAGCTTTTTTTGCCGGGAAATATGGGGAGTGTCCCTCATTTCCCCTCCTCATTTCCCCTCATTTCCCCCAGACTGATGATCGTTTTGATCTTGTTGACCTGAAGATCGAGACTCTGAACAAGAAGATCAGCGCCGTTGCAGCTGATCTTTCCGCCCACCGGTGCGACGCCGAGGCGCATCATGGGGTGTGTTGGGTGAAGGAAGGATAACAGGTGTGGATTGAGGGTACGTTTTTCCGCGTGCTGCCCGTTTCTATATGACGTAGCACGTAGCAAAAGCGGACATGTGGCAATGAGAAATATGGGGAGTGTCCCTCATCTCCTCATCTCCCTCTTTATTGTCGGAAAAAATGGAGAGAGTCCCTCGTTTCCCCCCCTCATTTCCTCCCATTTCCTCCTCATTTCCCTCATGACAGCATAATGAGAACTGACAATAATACTTTGTGGGAGTGTCTTTTGAAAATCCATCCACTTTCCGACGTGCAGGCAAAGCAGATCGGCCAGGGCACCAGTATCTGGCAGTATGTAGTGGTGTTGCCGGGTGCTGTGATTGGTTCAGATTGTAATATCTGTTCACATTGTTTCATTGAAAATGCCGTAGTTATCGGTGATCGGGTCACGATCAAGTGTGGTGTGCAGATCTGGGATGGGTTGCGTGTTGAGGATGACGTGTTCATTGGCCCCAATGTCACGTTTACCAACGATCTGTTTCCAAGGAGCAAGCAACACCCTAAAGAGTTTGCCAAAACAGTCATTCAAAAGGGCGCTTCTATAGGTGCCAATGCCACTATCCTTGCCGGTAGCACAATTGGCAGGAATGCCATGGTTGGCGCGGGTGCTGTGGTTACGAAAAGCGTCCCGCCAAATGCCATCGTGGTGGGGAACCCAGCACGAATAACCGGTTATGTTTCGACGATTCCTGCTCAGCAAAAGCATTCCGAGATTGAAGTAGGTGAGAATATAGGAACTGTTGGTCAGTCGGCAATTCCGGGCGTGCAGTTTGTCCGTTTGCCTATCATCCCTGACCTGCGGGGCAGTCTCTCCTTTGCAGAATTCGGTCAATATCTCCCTTTTATCCCTAAACGCTATTTTCTTGTCTTTGACGTGCAGAGTCGTGAAGTGCGCGGCGAGCATGCACACAAGGAACTGCACCAGTTCCTGGTTTGTGTCAAGGGGGCCTGTTCGGTCATGGTTGATGACGGTAACTGTCGCGAAGAATATATCCTCAATACGCCAGGCGCGGCTTTGCATATCCCTCCTCTGGTCTGGGGCGTACAGTACAAATATTCTCCAGATGCAGTTCTGATGGTGCTTGCTTCGGATGTCTACAAACCTGAAGATTACATTAGGGATTATGACCAGTTTATTGCCTTGGTGAAGAAATGATTATTCCCTTCCTCGATCTAAAATCCCCCTATCTTGAACTGCAAGCAGAGCTGGACGATGCCTATCGGCGTGTCATGGAATCGGGGTGGTACATACTAGGCAAAGAGGTTGAAGCGTTCGAGGCAGAGTTTGCAGAGTACTGTCAGGTTAAGCACTGTATCGGTGTGGGGAATGGCCTTGAAGCCCTACATCTTATTCTGCGGGCCATGGATATCGGACCAGGCGATGAAGTCATTGTTCCATCCAACACCTATATTGCAACATGGCTTGCCGTCTCATATACGGGCGCCACTCCGGTACCAGTTGAACCAGATGTAATTACATATAATCTCAACCCGGTCTTGATTGAAGTAGCAATAACTAAAAACACCAAGGCGATACTTCCGGTCCACCTTTACGGCCAAACCGCCGATATGGATCCGATAAATGCGATTGCTGCTCGGTACGGCCTTAAGGTTGTAGAAGATGTTGCACAATCACATGGCGCACGCTACAAGGGTCGACGCGCCGGTTCATTGGGTGACGCAGCCGGGTTCAGTTTCTACCCCGGGAAAAACATGGGCGCCTTTGGTGATGGCGGCGCGATCACCACAAATGATGATCAATTAGCAAAAAAAATACGGGTGTTGCGCAACTATGGTTCACAAATAAAATATCATAATGAGATCAAAGGTTATAATTCACGACTTGATGAACTGCAGGCAGCATTTTTGAGAGTGAAGTTGACAAAACTGGACGAATGGAATGAAAGGCGTAAGCAGATTGCTGCTAGTTATCTGGATGGTTTGAAATCGAATGAGCATCTTGTTTTGCCACATGTTCCTGAATGGGCGGATCCTGTCTGGCACCTCTTTGTATTAAGGTGCAAAAATAGGGATGTTTTGCAAAGACAGTTAAACGAAGCAGGAATCGGCACGATGATTCACTATCCGATCCCTCCGCATCTTCAGCCAGCGTATTCAGAGCTTGGTTTCTCTGAAGGAACATTTCCAATTTCGGAAAACATTCATGTTGAGGTGCTTAGCCTTCCAATGGGACCGTCGATGTCAAAAGCACAAGCGGAATTTGTTATAAAAACAATGAATCGGATTTTAATACCTTGAATCTCATCAAAACAAGTCTGCTCAATGGTATTGCTGTTGTAATTAGATTGTTTACTTCTATTGGCCTGAACAAGGTTCTTGCATTATATGTGGGGCCTGCAGGTTATGCAGTTATCGGTCAATTCCAGAATGCTATGGGCATGTTAACCTCCTTCGCCAGTGCTGGAATAACTACCGGTGTAACCAAGTATACTGCCGAATATTTTGATGATGAGGAGCAGCAGCACACAGTATGGCGCACTGCAGGAACTATAGTTTTCTGCGGTTCATTGTTTGCCTCACTCGGCATTGCACTTTTTCACCGTTCACTAGCCCGAATGTTTCTTAAGGATGAAGCCTACGCAGGTGTATTCCTCTGGCTGGCTGCTACGCTGATTCTTATGGTTTTTAATGGGCTTCTTTTAGCTATTTTGAACGGTAAGAAAGATATTCGCCGTTATGTAACGGTAAATATTACTGGAAGCTTGGTATCGTTGATAGTAACTGGCATCTTGGCCAAAGTTTGGGGATTGTATGGCGCGCTGGTTGCCTTAGCCATCAATCAGTCAATTGTTTTTATAGTCACGTTTGCAATGTGCCAACGAGCGGCTTGGTTTCGTGTTGCCCATATCATCGGTCCTATAGACCTGATAGCAGCACGTAACTTGGGCAAATTCATGCTCATGGCGCTTACCACTGCTGCTGTTGGCCCAACGAGCCAAATCATCGTTCGGGATCATCTGGCAACAAAATTCGGTTGGACAAGTGCAGGCCACTGGCAGGCAGTAACAAAAATTAGCGATATTTATTTGATGCTTATAACAACAACTCTTAGTGTTTATTATCTCCCGAAGCTGTCTGAGATCAGAGATATTACAGAGATAAAGAAAGAAATCCTGCGAGGATATAAACTTATTCTTCCTCTTACTGTAAGTGGGGCTAGTATTATTTATTTATTACGAGACTGGATAGTTGAAATATTGTTTACAAAAGACTTTTATCCAATGACTGAGTTGTTTGCATGGCAACTTTCCGGGGATGTTGTTAAAATTTGCAGTTGGTTGCTGGCTTATGTAATGTTAGGCCGGGCTTTGGTGAGAACCTTTATTTTTACTGAGATTCTATTCGGCACTACATTTATTGGGTTTACTTTTGTTTTTACGAAATATGTTGGGCTAAAAGGTGCAACTGTAGGGTATTTTATCAATTATGTTGTGTACTGGATTACCATGATATATTTAATACCAAAGTTCATAAATGGACGAAGGCACATATCAGCAATTTGACGGTATATTGGTCGTAAACACATGAGAGATACGGTAATAATATTTTGTAAATGTATGAATATGGGAGGGACAGAAACCCTGACCATTCGTCTATTAAATTGGTATAGACAAAATAATTACAGATCAATACTTCTTACATTAGACGAAATAACAAGCATGACATTGCTAGAAGATATAAAAAAAATTAATATAGAACATTATGTTTATAATCACAATAAAAGAGAATTTTATTCGTGCAAATCTAACAAATTGACATTTAATTCAAAAGACAATTGTTTGATAATAACTCATTTTATGCCAGAGTTTTTTGAATGTTTTTCTATGTTAACAGAATCAAAATATAGTTGTAAATTTAGACACACTATCTACATTGTACATCCGTATTCCACTTATATGGTTAGTAAGAAAATTGCTTTTATTGGGAAAGGATTGATAGACTATTTGTTGAAAAAAAATGTTATAGTTTTTATGGATGAAACTTGCATTGAAAAATGTGTGAATTATTACGGACTGATACCTGAAGAGTATGATCTAACAGTACTCAGGCTTCCCATATCAGTGAACTGTGAAAATATAATTGCAAATAGAAATAAAATATTTAATATATTAACTGTTTCACGATTCGAATTCCCTTTTAAGGGTTATGTTATCGGGTTGATAAAATCATTTGAAAAACTCTATACCGTTAACAATAACATATCATTAACAATCATTGGTTATGGGGAGGGAAAGGATTCTGTGCTTAGGGCAATCCGTGACATGCAGCCAGTGGTTGCAGAAAAAATTAGTGTTATAGACCAAGTCCCTTATAGTAAGTTGAATGAATATATTTTGAAATCTGACGTTTTTGTGGGTATGGGTACAACCATTCTTGATGCTGCTCAGATGAGTAAAATTTGCATAGTTGCTATTGCATACCAAATGTCTGATCATGCAGCTGGCTTTCTCCATGATAATTATAAAAACATTGGAGAGATATACGATAAAAGTAATAATTACCCCTCTATTTATAACTTATTGAATAAAGCACTAGATTTCAATAATGATGAATTTAAATATTATTCTGATTACACGTATAGAATAATAAAGGAATGCTATAATATTGATGTCATAGCGCCAAAACTATGGCAAAACACTTCATATTTATTTACAATAAATGCATATTTACTTGTCAAATTATTAGCAGCGTTAAATGTCCTAATTACGCTTATAGCTAAGAAGTTTATTAAACGTGAATATAATGCGAATGGTAATTAATGTCGGTTTATGATATTGGCATTTATAACTGCTCATTTCTGAATTAAGTAGTTTTAAATTACATATTTTGAACGATTTGCATACCTTTTTTTCATCAACATCGTAACAACATAACTTAACTATATTAGCACTTTATATTGAATTTATTGTTTTATCATATATATAATACTCATCTCTAAGGATTCTGTGCAGAGTTTACTAAATGGACATTCACGTATTATCCTACGGATTGGGCAATCAGCTTTCTCAATACGCTTTTTTCATTAACAGGCGACAACTAATGCAGCGTGCTTATGCTTTTTACGCGTTTAAGCAACACAACGGATACGAGCTTGATCGTATATTCGGTCTTAAAGAAGGACTGCCTTGGTATTTGCAATTTGTACGAGTTGTATTCCGTCTTGGAATATCCCGCCGATTCTACTCTAAGCGAACGGCCGATTTTGTACTTTCACTCTTCCGTATAAAAGTCATAGATGAAGCGTACAATTATGAATTCGATCCTTCACTACTAAAGCCTTGGTTTGGAATACGTATACTTTATGGTGGATGGCACGACTCCCGTTATTTTCACCCTTCTGAAGCTGCTGTGCGTACTGCTTTCTCATTCCCGCCACTCGATGATGTAAACGATGCTATCCTTCAGCAAATTGATGCCGTTTACGGTGTTTCTATTCACGTGCGTCGCGGGGACTATTTGAAGGGGATAAACTCGAATCTTTTTGGAGGTATTGCTACTCTTGAATATTACAGGAATGCAATAGGTTGGGCCATTACTTATTGTAAGCATAGAAGTTTAGAGATTAAATTTTATGTCTTCTCTGACGATATTGACTGGTGTAAGCAAAATCTTGGATTAAGGGATGCCGTTTATGTTAGCGGTAACAGCAAGACTGATTCGTGGAAAGATATCTTACTTATGTCTCACTGTCGTGCCAATATTATTGCAAATAGTACTTTCAGTTGGTGGGCAGCATGGTTAAATCAGCAGCCAAATAAAGTAGTAATTTGTCCAACAAAATTTATTAACACAGATTCTCCAAATCAAACAATTTATCCAGCTGCTTGGCATCAAATAGAAGGTTGAATCCAGCTATGGTTATTAAAAAAATTATATTTACTATAGTTGCTCGTAATTATTATGGTCTTGCACAGGTGTTGCGGCAATCTATTATCAAATACAACGATGACATAACATTCTATGCATTTATTGCTGATGGTATTCCTAGTGATAATCGTGCACTGTTCAGTGCTGATGCTATTGATGTAAATGTAGTAATGCAGCACTTTGTTGCTCCTGAAAAGTTACAGGAGATGGCTTTTAAATACAACCTTACTGAATACTGTACTGCTATTAAACCGTTCTGTTTTGAGTACCTTTTTAACCAAACAGATGTTGATCAAATTATTTATCTAGATCCAGATATTTTAGTTTTTTCTTCACTGACTCCCGTTTTTGATTGTCTGCAATATGCCTCAATCGTGCTGACCCCACACATTTTATTCCCATCCTCGCTTGAGGGCAAACGGTCTGATAGAGGGATTATGGCCACTGGTATTTACAACCTCGGCTTTATAGGGGTTTGTCGATCTAATACTGGATTTACATTTATTAGATGGTGGAGGCAGCGGCTTCTTGATCAGTGTTTCATTGACAGCCATGACGCTTTATTTACTGACCAAAAATGGGCTGATTTTATTCCAGGACTCTTCCCTAGCGAAGATGTTTGTGTGCTAAGGCATTCTGGCACAAACATTGCTCCTTGGAATTTTCATGAGAGGGAAGTATTGATTACAGAAGAGGATAGTCTAGTTGTACGACGTCGACTAGATCCAAATGAATCATTGTTACTTAATAATGAGTGTAAGCAGGAACCAATTATATTTGTGCATTTCTCTGGTTTTGACTACACTTTGTTATGTAAAGGCGAGGCAGTTCAGTATAACATCAGTGGCTTAAGTATATATAATGATCTTCAGTCGTTAATTGATATATATGTGGCATCTATCCAAGCACAAAAGGAAACAGTCCTCAAGTTTTTAGGCATGACCTATGGCTACGAATCATTTCAAGATGGCAGCCTAATAATTTCTTTTCATCGTCGCTTATATCGTTCAGCTGTTGAGTCTGGGCACAATGTCGGCAACCCATTTAGCACTGATAATCATAGTTTTCATAGTCAGCTTGTTAAACATAAACTTTTATTAAACAGGGCCGTGGTTAAGAAATCTGATCGATCTAATAAATATAATTATCCGAATCTAAGCGATAAATTGATTATAATTAATAGAATGATGAGAGTAATTAGAAAAATCATTGGTTTAGAAAACTTTCTTTTGTTGTTGCGTTTAATGCGCCCGTATTCTCGAGCAGAGGCACAACTTCATAATGTTTATCAGAATATGAATAAATTATAGCAATCTATTATAGTTTCTTGATGTTACCTTGTCGAATTGATAACAATGATAGTTGATTGTATTATATATAATAGTTGGTTGATATGCATGATATAGTATATATATTACTATTTGTATTTGTTGCTGTCTCTGCGTTTGTTAGCAGTCTATGCCAAGATAAGGCTCTTAAATTTATACTGTTTTCAGCATCGACATTTTTTATGAGTGCTATAATAGCATTCCGATGGGAAATAGGTACAGATTGGAATTCGTACTACGAATATTTTGTAGGAATAAAAAATGGGTCAGGAAGTTCATATGATAATCATTTTGATATAGGATTTTATTTGCTTAACTTTGTTATTGCAAATATAAACGGGAATTACACAATATTTTTAATAGTAACTACAGTTTTATCCACCGTTTTGGTGAACTATATCATTTATAAAAAATCGAATAATCCGCATCTTGGTCAATTGATTTTCTTGGGAAACTATTTACCAATCCATTTTATGGGAAGTATAAGAAGGTCGATAGCGATTACATTCGTATTCTTATTTCTTATTTATTCAATACAATATAAAAATAAGATCAAATCTTATATCATTATGATGTTCGCTTTTGCCCAGCATAAAACGTCTATAATAGGAATAACTAAATTAATTGTGCCAAAGAAACGTTTTTCTGTAAAGGTTATAATTGCTTTAATTGGTGCTGCATATTTTATCAACTATATTGGTTTAATTGACCTTATCTTGGAAAAATTATTAATGATTACCGTTGGAGGTCCTGATATTGGGCTTGTGAAAACTATAGCGAACTATTCAGGTGAAAACTATAAATTATACTCTCCAGAAAATGTAAATCCACAGATGCAATCATTATTATCCATGATAAAAAAAATAATTTATTTATTCTTTTTCACAAGAGGATTAGCTCGCAATTCAAATTCGTTAGATGATATTTCACTCAACATATATGTAATTGGAATTATGATTTATACACTTTTTATTGGTGCTATGGTTATACAGGTTTTGTCAGTGTATTTTCTATTTATGGAAGTTCTATTAGCTTCTCGTGTGTACAGTAAATTGCGTTTATATGAGAAGAGAGTTTTTCTAATTTACATATTAGTAATATCGTATGCATCCTACGATTCCAATCTTTCAGTGTTCCCAGAATTGTTTAGCCCATATAGGAGTGTTTTATTTTAGCAGGTTGTCGAAAAACTAAACCGCTTTGATTCTGATCTCAGAGCCTTTTATTTATTCAACTAAACTATGGGACAGCAGTGAGATGAAAAACATATTAATTATAACTGGGGTATTGCCCCCCAAAGTTTGTGGTGTTGGTGATTATACAAAAAACTTACTAGACACTGAAATAGGTAAATTATGGTCACCTTATGTCGCAGAATCTTGGAGATTTAGAAAACTATCATTCATACTTAAATCGATTGATCAAAGAAAGCCAGACGTAATATTTATGCAATATCCAGCCGAGGGTTATGGGTGGTCACTTGTCCCTCATATGCTTTTAATTTACTATGTATTTATAAAAAAAATAAAATTCATTACTGTATTGCATGAATATTCAAGTCTTTCATGGAAAAGTCGTTTTTTTATCAGGAACATTCTTTCTAAATCGTCACAGCTTATATTTACTACAAACTTTGAGTTGAATAACTTAGCTAAACATGTTCCAGGCATATTATCAAAAGCAAATGTATTACCGATTCTTTCCAATATTCCTAACCCAAAAGAAATAAAACAAATTTCAGATAGATCGATAGATATTCTATACTTTGGTCATATTCGTCCCAATAAAGGTATCGAAGATTTCCTTAGAGTTATATGCTCGAGCAAAATAGTAAACAAAAATCTAAGTATTAAGTTAGTTGGGCAAATTCCAAAAGGCTATGAAAATTATATAAAATCGCTTCAGGCTATTTATCCTCAAGTTATGAACATCACTACTTTAAATGCAGATCTTGACTTGGTTCATACCATGCTTGGTGAAGCTAAAATTTGTTTTCTTCCTTATCCAGATGGTATTTCAGAACGACGTGGATCATTTTTGGCAGCAATTCAACATGGATCTGTAGTGGCTTCATACGTTGGGACATGGACTCCTAGCGGATTAACAAGTGCATTCATTCCACTGGAAAGAGGTCATGAGGCTGAAAAGATTTTATATTTCCTATCAAACAATGAATTGTTAACTAGTCAACAACTTAATTCAATTTCCTACCATAATGAATCTGGGATCACAAATTGGAATGAGCTATCAAATGCATATTTAAAAATATCTGAATTATAGGCGAAATTATTAATATCTGCTTTGCAAATGAGTGCAAACTTTATACTGAGTAGGTTATAATGAAGGTTATCGTTAATTTATATCATATAAAATCAACTAATGGACTTTATTTCTATGCTCTTGATTATATCAAACAGTTAGATGGTAGAATATTAAAAATACTTGTCAGGCCTAAGCTGTACGAGCATATAATTAATACTTTTCCAGCTCTTACAGTAAAAATATGTAGTTGGGTAAGCTTGGTGAGAGAGTTGTTTTCAGCAGATGAAACTAATATGCTGATCTATACTCCAACGCCACACCCGATGCCTTTTTTAAACAATCAGTTAATTGTAATGCACGATTTTTATCCGTTTAATTATGGTAAGTATTCAACCTTAAAGAAACTACTTTTAAAAATATCACTAGCAAGTTCAAACTGTCGCGTTGCGTATATTAATAAATCTGAAATGCTTCCATCCATACTAAGCATGGGCATTGAGGAGAAAAGATGTTTGTTTGCACCGAATAGATTTCCATCTAAATTGGATATTGAAACTAGATCTAACTATAAACGGGGGGCAATTCTAAAAGTAGCGCTTGTGGGTACGGATTCACCCAAAAAAAATTACGATGAACTATTTCATATGATTGTAGATTATAATGTAACTGATAAATTCATTTTTTATATATATGGACATGAAAACAAGTACTATCACGATCTTTGCGCTGATTTTAAATCAATAAATATCTCGATCATTAATAGTGATACTGTGACGCTAGAGCAGTTTTTTGTAAACATCGATATTCTTGTTTCTGTTGCTAACCATGAAGGTTTTGGTCGCCCAATAGCCGTTGCTTTATTGCTAGGTGTTCCTTGTTTTCTGCTTGAACGTAAAGTATTTAAGGAGTTTTTTGATCCTGGCGCTATTTTCTATGAAACAGTATCCGAGATGGTGCTTGAGATGATATCTTATACAACAAAGGAACTACCTGAAGTTAATTTTCTACCTTCGTCTGAATATATTATGGCTTACGAGAATGCACTTGCTGTACTATCCCAAAATTAACATGTTGCATTACTGCTGCCTCAGAAAAGCATACGGTTTTAAATCGATCAAGTGCCTACAACGGCTCTATATCATACACTTGGCGAATTGCCGGAACCTGTTGTAATCCACAGATTCAGATGAAGTCTCATATTTATGCCTCGTCCGCAGAATCTGTGGGTAGTTGGCTGAAAAAATAAGGGCATTGCCCCTCCGTGAAGGATAAGATTGTTTTTGCGAGAAACGATCAAGTCCGACACGGGAGAAGCAATGCTTATCAAGACTGTACTGAACAAGTTCGAGCGTTTCAAGTCCTTCATTTACGGAGATTGCCGACTGGCGAAAGTCGGCGGCTCAGAAGCACTGGTCATTGACATCAAGGCTCGTCGCAACAGCAAGCCCGAATGCCCGGAATGTGGCAAGCGAGGCAAGACATACGACACGCAACCGGCCCGACTGTTCGAGTATGTGCCGATCTGGGCGTTCAAGGTCTTCTTTCGCTACGCTCCCCGTCGGGTTCTGTGCCCAATCCATGGGGTAAAGGTTGAATCCCTCCCCTGGGGGTATGGCAAAGAGCAAATGACGATCTCGTACCAGGTCTATCTTGCCCGGTGGGCTCGGCGACTCTCCTGGAAGGAAGTTGCCGAAATCTTTAAGACCAGTTGGGACAGCATCTTTCGGGCGGTGCAGTATGCTGTCGATTACGGCCTGGCAAACAGAAACCTTGATGGCGTTACGGAAATCGGTGTTGATGAAATTGCCGTCTTCAAGGGCCATCAGTATCTTACGATGGTCTATCAGCTCAATGCCGGCGTCAGGCGTCTTCTCTGGTGTGGTCCGCAACGTCGGATAAGAACGCTACTGCGCTTCTTTCGGGAATTCGGCAAAGAACGCAGCGCCAAGCTCAAGTATGTCTGCAGCGACATGTGGGCACCGTATCTCAAGGTTATCGCCAAGCGGGCACCCAATGCCGTGAACATCCTCGACCGCTTCCACATCATGCGGAAGTTTAACGAAGCGATTGACGAGGTTCGGCGCACCGAAGCCAAGGAGTTCAAGGCCGCCAAGCAGGAGAACGTCCTGGAAAAGGGCCGTTGGTTGCTGCTGAAACGGCCGGAAAATCTGTCCGAGAAGCAGACGTCACGATTGGGAGATTTGCTCAAGCTCAACCTCTCATCAATCAAGGCATATCTGCTGCGCGAGGACTTTCAGCAGTTCTGGGACTACCAGCGGTCTGACTTTGCTGGCAAGTTCCTCGACGACTGGGTCATCAGGACAATGCAAACTGACCTGGAACCGATGAAGAAGGTTGCCAGGATGTTACGCAACCACAAACCGATGATTCTCAACTGGTTCAAGGCAAAAGGCCGACTTTCCAGCGGCGCGGTAGAGGGTCTGAACCTCAAAGCAAAACTGACTATCAGAAAAGCGTACGGTTTCCGAACCATCAAGTGCCTGCAAGTGGCGCTATATCACACACTTGGCGACTTGCCAGAACCCCTGTGTCACCACAGATTCTGCTAAAGAGCCATATTTATTGACCTAATCATATAAGTGGACGTAGTTTCCATTAAATTACAGTTGCTGGTATACCAAGGATATGGCTTCTAAATTGTATATGAAACTATAATCATGACTAATAACAGTACAAAAGTGTGTGTATTAC
The DNA here is from genome assembly GCF_000012925.1 of Geobacter metallireducens GS-15. Taxonomy (NCBI): domain Bacteria; kingdom Pseudomonadati; phylum Thermodesulfobacteriota; class Desulfuromonadia; order Geobacterales; family Geobacteraceae; genus Geobacter; species Geobacter metallireducens. The sequence continues at coordinate 1,492,287 of NC_007517.1, forward strand.
TTGCTACCTACAATGGTACGAAATGGTGTCTCGATCAGGTCAAATCAATATTAAATCAAGAAGATGTTAACTTAGAAGTTTTTGTCAGCGATGATCTTTCTTCCGATTCAACAACTGATTTACTAGCTTTATTGAATGATTCTCGTATTCATATTCTAGCTAGTTCATACAAGTTTGGTTCAGCTTGCCAAAACTTTTTCAGATTAGTTAGAGATGTTGACTTTTCTGAATATGACTATATAGCTTTTGCTGACCAAGATGATCTTTGGAACCCAAATAAGCTTTCTTATTCAATTGAGCAATTGAACGCACATTGCGCGGATGCGTTTTCTTCCAATGTTACTGCTTTTTGGCCTGATGGTAGAGCTAGATTGATTGTTAAGGATCAGCCCCAAAGAGAGTGGGATTTTTTGTTTGAGTCAGCTGGGCCAGGCTGTACTTTTGTTCTTACCAAAAAGCTTGCGTGTAATTTGGCTAATTTTTTACACAATAATTATGAAAAGACAAAAGGTGTAGCTTTGCACGACTGGTTTACCTATGCTTTTGCGCGCAGCAATTCTTATAGTTGGTGGATTGATTCTCAACCAACTATGATGTATCGACAACATGAGTCTAACGAGTTTGGTGTTAATAGCGGTGTTACAGCGGCACTGTCACGATTTAGGAAAACAAGTAATGGCTGGTATCGCAATCAGGTGATTCTTATCGGTGATCTTGTCGGAGCGGAGGATTCCTGGCCAATTAAGCGTATGAGACGATTTTCTCTTTTGGACAGAATGTTGCTGCTTTTTAATGTCTTTGCATTCCGTAGGTCGTTTCGGGATCGAATAGCATTATTTTTTTTACTATTGTTGCCGCAGAAAAAATAGCTTTACCGCGGAATATTCAACATGCAACCAAATACCTATTTTCTGCATAACATCCTCGTTACCGGCGCAACCGGCTTTGTAGGTAGTTTTCTCTGCTCGCGTCTGCTTGCCGAAGGGATGTCTGTCCGTGGAACCTTTCTAGTTACTGAAAATCCCGATTCTCTTGTCAAGGGCACTGAACAGGCATTGATCGAACCAATTGGGCCTGCCACATTCTGGGGCCATGCGCTTGCTGGTGCTGGCACGGTTATCCACCTGGCGGCTCGTGTGCATGTGATGCGGGAGCGTGCTGCTGATCCGTTGAAAGAGTTCCGGTTTGTAAATACAGAGGGGACTGCACACCTTGCACGGGAAGCTGCCAAAGCCGGCGTCAAACGTTTCGTCTTTATGGGCACGATAGGTGTCAATGGCGACAACTCGGGAGATGCCCCTTACATTGAATCCAGCCCGCCATATCCCCACAACCCTTATTCTGTTTCGAAATATGAAGCCGAACAACTGTTGCGGCAGATATCTTCCGAGACAGGCATGGAGGTTGTGATAATCCGTGCACCCCTCGTCTATGGGCCGGGAAATCCTGGTAATTTCCTCTCTCTGCTGAAGGCTGTCAACGGCGATTATGGATTCAAAACTTTGAATTTTGGATTGAAAGTCTTACCCCTCCCACTTGCCTCAATCAATAACAAACGTAGCCTGATCTATGTCGGCAACCTTGTTGATGCACTGGTAACTTGCGCAACACATCCTGCCGCAGTTGGGCAGACATACCTCGTCAGTGATGGTGAAGATGTTTCTACTCCCGAACTTATCCGTCGTACGGCCGCGGCTCTTGGGGTGCCGGCACGACTGTTCCCATTCCCAGTTCCTCTTATGAAGCTTGCTGGTAAACTGATTGACAAGAGTGCTGCGGTCAATCGGCTGACCGGTTCTCTGACTGTTGATAGCTCCAAAATCAGGCGGGAGCTTGGCTGGCAACCGCCGTTTACCATGGAAGAGGGATTGCAGGAGACTGCAAAATGGTTCGAAAAGCAAGGTTGAATTTTGGATGTCGAATTCTGGATGACTGGCAAAAGAGCAGATTTGGCATGTTTTATCCTTGCAAATCATGGAGTGATATTCCAAAATTACAAATATGATATCCCGCGCACTTTATCCATTCCTGTCAGAGGCGCTTGACTCTTCACCTGCCGTCGCGTTGCTGGGGCCACGCCAGGTCGGCAAGACCACCCTGGCCCTTGAGATAGGCAAGGTGCGCGGCGCACTGTATCTGGACCTTGAATCCGAGCAGGATCTCGCCAAGCTTGCCCAGCCCGAATTGTATCTTGAGGATCATCAGGACAGGCTGGTGATCTTTGATGAAGTGCATCGTCTGCCAGGATTATTCCCTGTATTGCGTGGATTTATTGACAAGGGGCGCCGTGCCGGATTGCGCACGGGGCGCTTTCTTCTGCTTGGTTCTGCTTCGCTTGATTTGCTGAAACAGTCCGGCGAAACATTGGCCGGGAGGATTTCCTACCTTGAGTTATCCCCTTTTAATATCCTTGAAACAGGCGAGAGGACATCAGAAGATCTCTGGGTTGCAGGCGGGTTCCCGGAAAGCCTGCTGGCGAAAAACCCGCGCCAGAGCCTGCGCTGGAGACAGGATTTCATCCGCACCTATCTTGAACGCGATATTCCGCAGTTCGGCCCGCGGATAGCCGCAGAAGCGTTGCGCCGTTTTTGGGTAATGCTGGCCCATAATCAAGGGGGGGTACTGAATGCGGCTCAATTTTCACGCAATCTGGGTGTGGATGTAAAAACCGTCACTAATTACCTTGATCTGCTTGTTGATCTGATGCTGGTCCGTCGTCTCCCACCCTGGCACGGCAATATCGGGAAGAGGCTGGTCAAGTCACCAAAGGTGTATGTGCGTGACAGCGGCCTTGTGCATGCATTGCTCGGCATACAGGATAAAGAGGGTTTGCTGGCGCACCCGGTTGTCGGGCAGAGCTGGGAGTGTTTTGTGGTGGAAAATCTCCTTGGGGCAGGGATTGGGGCTCCGCAGGGTTTTTTCTACCGGACCGGCGGAGGTGCTGAAATAGATCTGCTGCTGACATGGCCTGACGAGGAGATATGGGCTGTGGAGATCAAGAGAAGCCTCAGCCCCAGGCCTGAACGGGGATTTTACTCGGCCTGTTCCGATCTGGCCCCGGCGAAAAAATATGTCGTGTACCCTGGTGCCGAACGCTATCGAATTGCACCTGACATAGAGGCGATTCCACTCCCGCAGCTGGCTGCCGAAATTCACGCAAAGGCAATTTTGAATGTTGAATTTTGAATTTGTCTCACGGGCAGGATCCCACATGAAAAGAGTATTCGATTTAGTTCTGTCATTTCTGCTGATGCTGGTTTTTTCTCTTCCGATGCTCGTGACGGCTCTCCTGGTGAAATTGACCTCAAGGGGGCCGATACTCTACTGGTCAGACCGGGTGGGTAGGAACAACGCCATCTTCAGAATGCCCAAATTCCGCACTATGCGCACTGATACCCCGGCAGTGGCAACCCATCTCCTCAGCGACCCTGACCGCTGGCTGACCCCCATCGGTAAATTCCTCCGCAAAACCAGCCTTGACGAATTACCGCAGCTGTATAGCATTCTGAGGGGGGACATGAGTTTTGTCGGCCCAAGACCTGCATTGTTCAATCAGGACGATCTCGTTGCCCTGCGGACCGAGAAGGGGGTTCATCGGCTTACCCCTGGCCTGACCGGCTGGGCACAGATCAATGGCCGCGATGAATTGCCCATACCTGTCAAGGTCGAGTACGACGCATACTATTTGCAGAACCGCTCTCTTTTCTTCGACCTGAAAATAATGATTTTGACTGCAATCAAGGTGTTACGCCGCGATGGTGTGACCCACTAAGTTTATACAAATACAAGCAAGTGAAGGGACCGCCGTCAACCATGCTCAAACCATTCACCTTCATGCTCTCCCAACGTCGCCTGATGGTCTTCGCCCTCGATACGGCGTCCATCGCTGCGTCGTTCCTCCTCGCCTTCCTCCTCCGCTTCGACTTCACCTTTCCGCCGTTGTACCACGAAATTATCAAGGACGGCCTGCTGGTTGTCCTGCTTGTAAAGCCTCTGGTTTTCCTTTTTTCGGGCATGTACCGCAGTATCTGGAAATACGCTTCATTACAGGACGGCATCGAAATTTTCAAGGTAGTAACCCTTTCCACGCTCATCACCTCCTTTGTCCTTTTTTTCCTGCATGATACCAGTGCCATGCCCCGTTCCATCTATGTGCTCGACTGGGTTCTGCTCTTTGCCATGGTATCGACGTCACGGCTTCTGTGGCGGGTCTACCGTGAGACCTACATCATCCCCCGCTACCATACCGGCAAGCGGACGCTGATCGTCGGAGCCGGCGAGGCGGGCAACCTGCTATTGAAGGAAATAAGAAAGCAGAAAAATCCAGCAAACCAGGTCATCGGATTCCTCGACGACGACCCGGCAAAGCAGGGGATGCGCCTGGGAGGGATTCCGGTTATGGGTGATCTCGGCCGCCTTCGGGCCGCCATCCGGAAGCACCGGATTGAAGAGGTCATTATCGCCATCGCGACTGCCCAGGGTGCTCTAACGCGCCAGGTTGTCTCCTGCTGCAAGGAGACCAAGGTCAGGTTCAAGACCCTGCCGGGGATCAAGGATATCATCGATGGCACGGTCTCCATCTCCCAGATCAAGGATGTGGAGATCGAGGACATTCTCGGCCGTGAGCCGGTGAAGCTGGACCTGGAAACCATCCGGGGATACCTGACCAACAAGCGCGTACTGGTGACCGGCGCGGCGGGGAGCATCGGCAGCGAAATCTGCCGCCAGGTGGCAGCGTTCTCCCCCTACAAGCTGCTCCTCTTCGAGAGCGCGGAAACCCCCCTCTACCAGATCGAAAAAGAGCTTACGGCCAGCCACCCTGATCTCCGGATCATTCCGGTCATCGGCGACGTGCGGGACCAGGCCAGGGTCGAGATGGTTTTTGACGAGTTCCAGCCCGAGGTGGTCTTTCACGCGGCAGCCTACAAGCATGTGCCGATGATGGAGTATAACCCGGTGGAAGCGGTTACCAACAATATCGGCGGTACTCGAACGCTGGCGAATGCAGCCCATCGGTTCGGGGTTAAGAATTTCGTCATGATCTCCACCGACAAGGCGGTGAACCCGACCAACATCATGGGGGCTTCGAAGCGGGTTGCGGAGATGTATGTCCAGGGCCTGGCGAGGAAGAGCCGGACAAATTTTACCACTGTCCGTTTTGGTAACGTGCTGGGGAGCAACGGGAGCGTGATCCCGCTCTTCAAGGAGCAGATCAAGGCGGGAGGGCCGGTTACGGTCACCGACCCCAAGGTGATCCGCTACTTCATGACCATCCCCGAGGCGTGCCAGCTGGTGCTCCAGGCAGGGTGCATCGGCAACGGCGGCGAGATCTTCGTACTCGACATGGGGGAGCCGGTCCGCATCCTTGACCTGGCGGAAGAGCTGATCAGGCTTTCGGGGTTTGTTCCCCATGAGGAGATTGATATCGTTTTCACGGGATTGCGGCCCGGCGAGAAGCTTTTTGAGGAACTGCTCATCGACGGCGAGGGGATCAAGCCGACACGGCACGGGAAGATCAAGGTTCTTGCGGCTATGGATTCCGATTTCGATGCCGTTGAAAGGAATCTGGGCGTTCTCTTTGCCATGGCCGGGAACGCCGACATCGCGGGTATCGTGAAGCAGCTTCGGGTGCTTATCCCGGAATTCTCGCCCCAGTATTCTTTCAACGGTCCGGCCCCCATTGCGTTCCAGCGGGTCCGTCCCGATCTTTTCCCGCCCCCGTCTTCGAAGGTGGTCAAGTTGCAGAAGTCGTGAAGATAACGCAACCTGGAGGGGGGCAATTCAGGGTACGCGTTGATTGACCATCATTTCAACTCCTGCTATCATGTCTTACTAAATCTTACCTGAGGGTAACCGTATGGAAACGAGTAAACTGTCCAGCAAGGGACAGATAATTATTCCAAAACAGGTGCGAGAGGCCCATCATTGGCAGACCGGTATGGAGTTCGTTATAGAGAGCGTAGGCGACGGCATCCTTCTCAGGCCGCGCAAACCGTTTCCTCCTACTCGACTTGAGGATGGCCTCGGCTGTGCGGGCTACAGTGGGCCTGCCAAGACTCTGGCGGAAATGGAGCAGGGCATCCTCGAAGATCTGAAGCGGAAGTGGCTGAAGGGAGTGAATCGGTGATCGCTGTCGATACGAATATCCTGGTGCGTTACGTAACTAATGACGATCCGCTCCAGGCAAGGCGAGCGCTCGCTATTCTTGCAAGACAAGAAGATATCTTCATTCCCAAAACGGTCCTTCTGGAGACGGAGTGGGTGTTGCGTGCTGTCTATGAATTGCCGGTTGAGTCTATCCTGAAAGCGCTTCTCCATATTCTCGGACTCCCTAACGTTGTCGCGGAAAATCCGGAAGAGGTGTCACTGGCTCTTGATTATTACAGCCGGCGGCTTGACTTCGCTGATGCCCTGCATCTTGCGTCCAGTTGTCATGCTGATTCTTTTTTCAGCTTTGATGCTGCATTTGTCAAAAGGGGGAAAAAGATTGGTGCCCGGGTGGAGAAGGGGTAGCATCTGCTTCCCTCTTCGAAGGTGTTCAAGCTGTTCCGGTGCTGCACGTGCGGTGGGTGGACAGTACGTTGCACAATGCCGCCATGGCTATTCTGCTTGCGGTTGCCCGTCGTAAATCGAGCTTGGTGGACTGTGTGAGTTTCGAGCTCATGCGCATGGAAGGGATTGTGTCGGCCTTTACTTTTGACAGGCATTTCAAGGAACAGGGGTTCATCTGTGTCCCAGCATGATTCATTGTTTTTTCCCGGTACCAGGATGCTTCGCGCAGTTTTGCTTGCGATCCTGGCTCTTCCGATGCTTGCTTCAAGCGCATCGGCACTTTCTTCCCCCAACATCCCCCTGGACAGCCCCGTCTATTCCTATCTTGAAAAGCTGGCCGGTTTCGGACTGGTGCAATCAGACGTGGCGGGGATCAAGCCTTTTTCCCGGGCCGAGGCTGCGCGGCTTCTGCTGGAGGCGGAGTGGGCCCTGGAGGCGGGGGGGGGCTCCGGTGATCCGGCGTTTGCCCGGTCGATCATGGAGGAGTTGCGCCGGAAGATTCCCCGCGAAGCGGCTCTTTACACGGAACCCGACAAGGCGTCGGCCGTGGATGTGAACCCCCTGTCGAGCGCCCGGATCAGGTATGTGTACCTGGATGGCAAACCCCGCTCCTACGAGCGGCCGGTCCACGACCCGGGCAACGACGGGGTGTTCGGCATCGGCTCGGGGCTTCGGCCCGCCAATCCCTATCCTTCTCCCATACAGCAGCACGGCACCGAGGGAACGCCCCTCATGGAGAACAACGAGGGGATCATCTACCGGGACGGCCACAATGCCGAGCTGCGGTTCAGCGCCGAGGCCCACGTGAAGAGCGTGGCGTCCGCCCTGGTGGAGCCGCAGCTTTCCTATAGCAGGGGAGGGGACGGGGCTACGGTGAAGCTCGTCAAGGGGTACCTGAAGCTCGGCGGCGGTGGGCTGGAGCTGGAGGTGGGGCGGGATGCCAACTGGCTGGGGCTCGGGAACCGCGGAACGGTGACCCTGACCAACAACGCCGAGAACTTCGACCTGGTGAAGCTATCGAGCCCCGAGCCCATTCAACTGAAGTATATCGGCGCCATCAAGTATACCTTCATCGGCTCCCGCTTCGATGCCACCGTGACCAACGGCGTGGAGCGCCGTCCCTGGTTTCTCGGCGCGAAACTGTCGGTGAAGCCCGTTGATATCTTTGAATTGGGGATCAACCTGGGGAAGGAGTTCGGCGGGCCAGGGGTGAACAACAGCTTCGGTGATTACGTGCGGGGGATTGTCGGCGGCACGAGCGCGGATAATACCAACAACCTGGCCGGGGTGGAGATGCGATTGAGGCTCCCGTTCCTGCGCAATACCGAGATCTACGGCGAGTTCTCCGGGGAGGATTCGGCCTCATTCTGGCCCATCGTGGAGAGCTACGTGGCCGGCTTCTTCATCCCCCGTCTCACTGCCGGCGGCAGGGACGACCTCCGCTTCGAGTTCTTCAAGGGGAACAACATCCTCTACACCAGCGGCACATTCCCGGAGGGATACCTCTATAAGGGGATGCCTATCGGCCACTCCCAGGGGGGAGCGGTCATCGAGTTCTATCTCCGCTACAGCCACTGGTTCTCGGCGCGGAACAATCTGGCGCTGGAGTTCTACCGCACCGACCGGGGCCACGAGGGGAGGGTGAAGGTGGACGCCGCAGGCAACTTTGATCCGAATGGCGTCATGCAGGCCATCGAGAAAAAGCATGCTGGCCGGATTTCCTGGACCCTCCCGGTCCATGGCGATCTGGACATGAACCTTCTATACGGCATCGAGAAGGTCGAAAATGTTGACCTGCGGTCAGGAAATGACCGCACCAACCAGCTCTTCAAGGCGGAGTTGCGGTATCGGTATTGAGTGAGATAGCGAGGAGCGAGGTAGTGAGGTAGCAAAAAGAAAGAAGCAAGTGCTGAGGAGTAAGACGGTGGGAGGACTGGATTGGAGAAGCCGCATAGGAAATTGTTAGTATGGGAGAAATCCGTAGAACTGGCGGCGACGGTGTATAGGGTTACAGATGGTTTCCCACGACATGAGCAATTTGGCATCTCCAGCCAGATGCGGCGTTCGGCAGTGAGCGTTCCTTCAAATATAGCTGAGGGTGCGGCAAGAAAAGGAGGTCATCTCGCTACCTCGCTATTCCTAATGCTCCCTCCAACGCCTTTCGCGCCTTTTCCTCCCCATGCACCAGACGGATGGATCGGGGCGCCACGGGAATTCCGCGCACGAAATTGACCAGATCTCTCTGGTCGGCGTGGGCCGAGTAGCCGCTGATACTGTGGACCGTGGCCCTGAGGGGATAGCTGCCGCCATCCAGATCGATGCTGGTATGTTCCCCAGTGCCGGTACGCGTTTGCGCTGCCTCAAGGATTCCTCTCCCCGGCGTCCCGTGGGCCTGGTAACCGACAAAGAGAATGTCGGTGCGTGGGTCACCCATGAGGGCTTTGAGGTAGTTGACGATGCGTCCTCCGGCGCACATGCCGCCGGCGGCGATGACTACGCAGGGGCGGGCGGTCCCGCGGAGGTAGTCCACGGTGGCCCGGTGGTCGTTGTGGTTTTCGATGACCGTCATCTGCTCGAAGGAGAGGGGATGGCGCCCCTGGGAGACGACCTCTGTCGCTTCCTGGTCCCAGAGATGGCGGAGCCGGTCGTAGACCTCGGTGACGCGGAGGGCCAGGGGAGAGTCGACAATGATTTCAAGGTCGTCCCAGGGGAGGTTCGTGGCCGCCTCGTCATTCCTGTGTTCGGCGATGAGAGATTCAATCTCGTAGAGGAGTTCCTGGGTTCTGCCGATGCTGAAGGCAGGGACGAGGAGGGCTCCCCGGTTTTCCAGCGCCCGGATGATGACCTGCCGCAGTTTTTCCCGCCGCTGTTCCCGCCCTTCATGGAGGCGGTCGCCGTAGGTTGACTCCAGCACCAGGATATCGGCCCGCTCCGGTGGTGCCGGGTCGGGGAGGAGCGGTGTGAAGGGGGCTCCGAGGTCGCCGGAGAAAACCACGACCGTTTCGTTGTCGTGTCGCGATGCAGTTGTTTCCTGTACCGATGGGCGGGCGACGCTGAGTTCCGCATAGGCCGAGCCGAGGATGTGCCCCGCCTGCTGAAGGCGGAGCGATACATCCATGCCGTCCCAGGTACCGAGCTTGCGCCACGTGCCGTAGGGGAGGGGCGCTAGGCGCTTTTTCATGGCCCCGATGAACCGCTCGATGAGACCCTCGTCCCGGGTGATCCCCACCTTGACGGCGTCTTCGAGGACCAGGGGAAGGAGAAGGGCCGAGGCCTCGCTGCACCAGATTGGCCCCTGGAAGCCGGCCCCCATGAGGTGGGGTATGCGGCCGCAGTGGTCGATATGGACGTGGGTCAGGACCAGACCCTGGACCCGGTCGAGGGGAAAATCGATGAAAGGGGTATGCTTCTTCCCCTTTCCGGTGTCCGCATCATGTCCATGGAACAGACCGCAATCAATGAGAATACTTGCATTTTCGGAGATGACGAGTTCGTGGCACGACCCGGTTACGCCGTATTGCCCGCCGTGGTGAATGATTTCCATGATCTCCCCTGTCAGTCTGATCGTAACGAATGAGAAGCTAATAATAAACTCGCCAGGGAAAGTCAAGGGAGATCAGGACGCACCGGGGATCGGGGCTTCGGCGGGAAGAGTGTTTTCGAGTTGACGGGCGGGGTGGGAACGGGGTACTTATCCATGTTCGTTACGCAGCGTTGTGCATCTGAATTAATTGACACATGAGGGACCAATGAAGCGATCCATACAATCTGCATTTCTGTTTTTCCTGGGAGGGGTGTTTGCCATTGCCGCAGTCGCCTGGGCGGTCGAGCCCAATGGCGCCGGCAGGGGTTACACCGGGAGCCAGTGGGATGTTTCCGGACCGGGCGGCGGATACGGCGTTCAGACCGCTCCGCAGGCAGGCGGGTACATGATGCAGGGAGCCCCTCTGTCAGGGAGCGGGTATGCCGTTCAGGGAGTCCAGCAACCCGGAGGGTATGCCGTTCCCGGATCCATGCAACCCGGCGGGTATGGGGTGACAGCTCCGGGCGGATATGGCGCTCCTCAGGTTCCAGGCGCGATCCAGTACCAGCAGGATACCGAACAGGAGCAGGGGCTTCGCCTCATGGACGAAGGCAAAGAGGTTGAGCAGGGGCCGAAACTGCTGCTCAAGGCGGAGCCGGGCGACGGCATGGTGTCACTCTCCTGGACGGTGACCGGCGTGCGCCGCAAGGCCGAGGATATCCCTCCCCGGTTTGTGGTTCTGTACGGGAGCGAACCGGAGAAGTATCTGAAGGCAGTACCGGTGGGCGACACCACCAGCTTCCGGGTGCGGGAGCTGAAGAACAACCAGATCTATTATTTCAGGATACAGGGGCTCCCCGGTCCTGGCCAGCGCCAACTGAAGGCTCTCGTCTCGGAAGAAATGAAGGCGATGCCCGTGCCGGTGGAAGAGTTGGGCTCGCCCCTGGAGCGGGCCTTTGCCCGCAAGAGCCCCACCCTTCTCGACAAGATCGAGCCCACGCCGGTGGACCGGACCCTCAAGCAGTTCGGCTACGAATTTTTCAAGAACAGCATCGCCAACCTGCCGGCGGTGGATAATCTGCCGGTCGGTTCCGATTATGTGATCGGCCCGGGCGATAAACTGCGGATCGACGTCTGGGGGAGCCTCCAGGCCCGCTACGACGCGCCGGTGGATCGCAACGGCGAGGTAACCATCCCGCGGGTCGGCGCCGTCAAGGTGTGGGGGCTCTCTTATGGTCAGGCCAAGGATGCGATCAACAAGGCCTTCTCCCGCTACTACAAGGGGTACGAACTCAACGTCACCCTCGGCAGCCTCAGGACCATCCAGGTCTACGTGGTTGGTGAGGTTGAGGTGCCCGGCACCTATAATGTCAGTTCCCTTGCCACCGTCATCAATGCCCTTGCCGCGGCAGGCGGGCCATCCAAAAACGGCAGCCTCCGCTCGATCCGGATTTCCCGGGGGGGAAGGCGGTCCAGGAGATCGACCTCTACGACATGTTCCTGAGCGGGGACCGGAGCCGTGATATCCGCCTGGAAAACGGCGACACAGTCTTCGTGCCGGTCATCGGGCCGGTGGTTGCCGTGGCGGGGGAGGTCAAGCGGCCCGGCATTTATGAGGTCAAGGGGAAAACGGCCCTGCCGGCGCTTCTTGCCATGGCAGGGGGGATAACCGCTGCCGGCGACACGGGGCGGATTCAGGTGGAGCGGATCGAGGGGAACAGCACCCGGGTGGTCGCCGATTACCTGACCGATGGAAGGTCGCCGGACACTGAACTGGCCAAGGTCGAGGTGCGGGACCACGACCTGGTGAACGTCTTCCCGGTCCGCGAGGCGATGCGCGAGGTGGTGACCCTGGCGGGGAATGTGGCACGTCCCGGCCCCTATCAGTTCCGGAAGGGGATGCGGGTGAAGGACCTCATTCCCGACGCGTCGGTTCTTCTTCCCGAGTCATACCTGGAGAGTGCCGAGATTACCCGCCTCTCGCCCACCGACTACCGCCGCGAGGTCATGACCGTCAATCTCCGTGAGGCCTTGAAGGGGAATCCGGCCGACAACGTGGAGTTGCAGGAGCAGGATACGATCAAGATTTTCTCCCGGGACGAGATGGTGGAGCGTCCCCGGGTTTCCATCAATGGACAGGTGGTGAATCCCGGCATCTATGACTACTTTCCCCGGATGACGGTCCGTGACCTGGTCACCGCTGCCGGCAGCCCCAAGCGCAACGCCTACCTGGAGAGCGCCGAACTGACAAGGGTGGCGGTTGGCGGCAACAGTGCCAAGGCGTCCCGCCTGGAAATCAACCTGGGCAAGGCCCTTGCCGGAGACCCGGCCCACAACCTGGTGCTGGAGCCCGAAGATGCCCTGATCGTACGGGGAATCGAGAACTGGCTTGAGGCCACCGATCGCTTCGTGACCCTGAGGGGAGAGGTGAAATTCCCCGGGACCTACTCCATTGCCAAGGGGGAGCGCCTGAGCTCGGTCATTGCCCGAGCCGGCGGTTTCACCGACAAGGCCTATCTGAAGGGGGCCAAGTTCAAGCGGAAGTCGGTTCGCGACGAGCAGCAGAAGAGGATGGACGAGGTGATCACCCGAACCGAGCAGGAAATCCTCCGCAAGCAGGGGGAACTGGCGGCGGTTGCGGCGTCCAAGGAGGAACTCGAAGCGACCCGCACGGCCCTGGAAGGGCTCCAGAAGAGCCTGGCCAAGCTGCGAGAGTCAAAGGCCGAAGGGCGTGTGGTGATCCGCCTTGCCCAACTGGACACGTTCAGGAAGTCTCCCTATGATCTGGAGCTCATGGGGGGAGACATCCTCGAAGTGCCCCAGGTTTCCAGTGTCGTGAACGTCATGGGGCAGGTCTACAACCCCACCTCCTTTGTCCATTTGCCGGGTGAAGATGTGGCTCACTACCTGAAGGATGCCGGCGGCCCCACCCGTGACGGCGAAGAAGACGACATGTACATCATCAGCGCCGACGGGTCGGTTCTCAGCCGCCATCAGACCTCCTTCGGCATCAGCTGGAGCGATTCCCAGCGCCGCTGGACCTTTGGCGGGTTCCTGGCAACGCCCCTCGATCCGGGGGACACCCTGGTGGTGCCCCAGAAGCTTGAGCGGGTCGCCTGGATGCGGGAGATCAAGGACATGACCACTATCCTGTCGCAGGTTGCCCTGACCGCCGGGGTGGTTGTGGCGGCCGGGCTGTAGGGGCGAGACGACATGACTGATCCCATGAGAAATGAACAGATGGTCGAAGAGGACGAGATCAACCTTCTGGAGCTGCTCCAGGTGCTGGTACGGCGCAAGCGGCTCATTGCCGTGATGTGTGTTGCCGCGGCGCTCCTGTCGGCTGCGTACAGTCTCACCCTGCCCAATATCTATACCGGCACGGCACGGGTGCTTCCTCCCCAGAAGGACGGGGGGGGCGGTCTGTCGGCCCTGCTTGGTGGGCAGGCGGGGGCCCTTGCCGGACTGGCCGGCGTCGGAGGGCTCGGAGGCGGGGCGGATCTCTACGTGGGAATTCTGAAGAGCCGCTCTGTTGCCGACGCGGTGATCAAAAAGCTCGATCTCCAGAAGGAACTGGAGACCAAAACTCCCGACGAGACACGCACCAAGCTGCAGAATGTCGTGAAAATCCAGGCCGGTAAAGACGGCATCATTACCGTTGCCGCCGACAGCAGAAACCCCCAGCTGGCGGCCCGGTTGGCCAATACCTTTGTCGATGAACTGGGGAAGAAAAGTGTCGAACTGAATCTGACCAAAGCCGGCACGGAACGGATTTTTCTGGAGAAGCGGCTCGATGTGGTGAAGGCAGACCTCAAGAAGGCGGAAGAAGCACTCAGGGGATTCCAGGAGAAGAACCGCGCCTTCAAGGTTGACGACCAGGCCACCGCCACGATCGAAGGGGCAGCAAAACTCAAGGCCGAGATCGTCTCGAAGGAGGTGCAGCTTGCCTCGTTGCGCAGCTACCAGACCAACGAAAATCCCGAAGTGAAGGCCGTTGAGGCCGCCCTTGCCAGGCTCAGGGGGCAGTTGGGCGCCCTTACCGGCGGGGGAAGAAGCAATGACCTGATGCTGTCGGCCGGGGCCATGCCGACCCTAGGGCTTGAGTACGTACGACTCATGCGCGAGGTGAAGACCCAGGAGGCCATATTTGAGCAGCTCACCAAGCAGTACGAGGTTGCCAAGCTGGGAGAGGCCAAGGATTCTTCTTCGATTCAGGTGCTCGATGAAGCAGTCGCTCCCCAGAAGAAGAGCAAGCCCAAGCGCTCCCTGATCGTTATCTTGTCAACGGTCACGGCGTTGTTTCTGGGTATTTTCATTGCGTTCATCCAGGAATATGCCCAGAAGATGAGTGACGAGGACCGCACTCGCTGGAACGAGATCAGGGAATCCCTCTCCCCGACCCGGGCTCGGCGCGGTTGACCGGCGAGATACTGTTTGAATGGAGACCACATGAACGACAGTGCCAAGAAATTCCCTTCCCTTCGATTCCTTTTCCTCGCGGGGTGGGTGGGAACCATCATCTGGCTTTCGCTTGATCCGTCTCCGCCCCATCCCACCGTGGGGATCTTGGGGTGGGATAAGTTCCAGCACGCCTCGGCCTACGGGCTCCTTGCCCTGCTGTGGGGGAATTTCCTGGTGACGTACCGCCGGTGCCAACGGCACTGCTGGCTCATGGCCTTCGCGGGTGCCGTCGTTTTCGGCGCCCTCATGGAGGTGGCCCAGGGAGTCCTGACGACGGCCAGGACCGCCGAGTTCGGCGACCTCGTTGCCGATGCGGTTGGAGCAGGTGCCGTGAGCCTTGCTGCCGGCGCCTGGAGTGCGAGAAGACTATCCCTGGCCTTTGTCGTGGCCGTGACGCTCCTTGCGGGTGTGCGGGGAGCCCAAGCCGATGACAACGGAGTGGGGGCCTTTGTGCGTGACGAGGCCGTAACCCTTCGCGACGAGACCGGGGAATTTCTCGCTGCTCCCTTCCGGACCGACAACAACGCCATTTGGAAGACCCTGGCCGTTGCCGGTGCTGTCGGGCTTACCTACATATACGACACTGACATCCGGGACAAGGTGCAGGAAACAAGGGGAAAGACCCTTGGCCGGGCAGCCGATGCCGGGAACGTGATCGGCAATCCCTTTGTTCACCTGGGGGTTGCCGGTGCCGTCTGGGGCGGGGGGCTCCTTGCCGATTCACCCCGATGGCGGGACACGGGGCTCATGATGGGGGAGGCGGCGGTCATCGCCGATGCCGCCACCTTGGTCCTGAAGCAAGCCGTCGGACGGGCGCGCCCCCTCACGGGGAGCAGCAAGGGGAGCTTCCGTCCCTTTCAGTTCACGTCCGATTACGATTCATTCCCTTCCATGCACACGGCCAGCTCCTTTGCCATGGCCTCGGTCATCTCCCGTACCTCGGGGAGCGTCCCGGTGGGGGTTCTCTCCTATGCCACCGCCGCCTTTGTGGGGTTTTCACGCATGTACGAGGACAAACACTGGGCAAGCGACGTGCTCCTGGGCGCTGTCATCGGCGAGTTGGCAGGGCGGGTCGTCACAGACCATTATGCGCGGAAGGGGAGTGTGACCCTGGTCCCTTCCGTCAGCGGATCGTCGGCTAGTTTAATGCTGGTAAAGAAGTTCTAGATTAAGGGGTAATGGTTTTTCAGGTCTCACCCGGTCCCTGATCACCGGTCCCCGATCCCGGAGGTTTTTTAATGCTTTCCGCAGTCATTTTCGATTTCGACGGCATCATCGTCGATACCGAGCCGCTCCATTACCGGGCTTTCCAGGCTATTCTCGAGCCCCTGGGGCTCGGTTATGCCTGGGAGGAGTATGTGAATCTCTATATGGGGTTTGACGATCGCGATGCCTTCCGCGAGGCGTTCAGGGTGCACGGCAGGACCCTGAACGACCATGAACTGGAACTGCTCATCGACCGCAAGGCCGCGGCGTTCCAGGAGATCATCTCCAGTGGCGTTGCTCCCTATCCGGGAGTTGTCGAACTCATCCGATCCATCAACGGTACCTTCCCGTTGGCGCTTTGCAGCGGCGCCCTCAGGTGCGACATCCTCCCCATACTGGCGGGCCTCGGCCTGTCCAACGCCTTTGACGTGATGGTCACCGCCGAAGAGGTGACTGCCAGCAAGCCCGATCCCGCCAGCTACGCCCTTGCCGTGGAGCGGCTCGCCGCTGCCTTCGTCGACCGGGGGATTCTCCCCGGCCGCTGCATCGCCATCGAAGACACTCCCGCCGGCATCGCCTCCGCCACCGGCGCCGGCATTCCCGTCATCGCCGTCACCAACAGCTATCCCGCCGAGATGCTCAGCGGCGCCGTCAGGGTGGTTGACTCACTTGCGGGGCTTGCTCTTGCGGACATCGAGAACCTGGCGAGATAGCGAGGGAGTAAGGGAGCAAGTAGCGAGGGCGCGAGGGAGCGAGTAGCGAAGTCTCTCTGCGCCCTCGTTATCTCACTCTTTTACCACTCACTACCTCGCTATCTCGCTATCTCGCTATCTCACCATCTCGCCATGCTTCTTCCCATTGAAGACATCCTGCCTCAGCTGACATCCTCCCTTCAGACCCACAATTCCGTGGTCATCCAGGCTCCGCCCGGAGCCGGCAAGACGACGCGTGTTCCCCTTGCACTCCTGGACGCCCCATGGCTCCGGGGGAAGGGGATTGTCATGCTCGAGCCGCGACGGCTCGCGGCCACCAATGCCGCCCGCTGGATGGCGTCCATCCTTGGCGAGGAAGCGGGAGGGACGGTGGGCTACACGATCCGCTTCGACCGGAAGGTGTCGCGCCAAACCCGGGTGGAGGTGGTTACCGAGGGAGTGCTCACTCGCCGGCTCCAGACAGACCCGCTCCTCGAGGGGGTTGGCGCGGTGATCTTCGACGAGTTCCACGAGCGGAGCATCCATGCGGACCTGGCCCTGGCCCTCTGTCGCGACGTGCAGCAGGGATTGCGGGAGGAGCTGCGGATCATCGTCATGTCGGCGACCCTCGAAGCGGCGCCGGTGGCAGGGCTTCTGGGGGACGCGCCGATCATTACGAGCGAGGGGCGGAGTTTTTCCGTGGAGATCCGCCACCTTCCCGAGGATTCCCGCGACCCCCTCCCGATTGCCGTCTCCCGCGCCATTCGCACGGCCCTTGCTGTCACAGAGGGGGACATCCTCGCCTTTCTGCCGGGAGTAGGGGAAATCCGGCGTTGTCACCAATTCCTGCAGGAAGGGGAAGCGCTCCATTCTGCGCCTCTCATTGCTCCCCTCTATGGCGACCTCCCCTTTGCCGAACAGGAACGGGCCATTCTTTCCGCCGACCGGCGCAAGGTGGTGCTCGCCACCAATATAGCGGAAACGAGTCTCACCATCGAAGGGGTGCGGGTGGTCATCGACAGCGGTTTTTGCCGCCGGCTGCGGTTCGATCCCGGGTCGGGGCTTGACCGGCTCGTCACGGAGCGGATTTCGGCCGCCTCCGCCACCCAGCGGGCAGGGCGGGCCGGCCGGCTCGGTCCTGGCACCTGCTTCCGGCTCTGGTCCGAACACACTCAGCGGACCCTCATTCCCGCCGACCCTCCCGAGATCGCCACCTCCGACCTGACACCGGTGGCCCTTGACCTGGCTGCCTGGGGGGTGACCGATGCCTCCACCCTTTCGTGGCTCACGCCCCCTCCGAAATCCTCTTTGGAGGAGGGGCGACAGCTCCTTGTTCAGCTTGAAGCCCTCGACCGCCACGGCATGATCACCGAGGTTGGCCGACGGATGGCGGAGCTGCCGGTCCATCCCCGCCTCGCCCACATGCTTACCAGGGCCGTCGGGAGGGGCGTTGGTCCCCTTGCCTGTGACGTGGCGGCGATCATGTCGGAGCGTGACCTCGTGAAGGCTTCCGGAGGGACGGCGTTGGAGCGGAGCGAAAGCGACATGCTCGTTCGGGTTGAGGTGCTGAATGGGTGGCGGAAGGGGCGGCGCTTTGCAGGGGGGGATGCCGCGACCTGCCGCACCGTCGACCGCTCTGCCCAGCATCTGCGCAGGTTGCTCAACATCGGGAAGGAGCATGCGGTTGTCGGCGCGGATGCCGAAACGGTGGGCCTCCTGCTCGCCTGGGCCTACCCGGATCGAATCGCGCTGCGCCGCGGTGACGGCGGGCGCCGGTATCTCCTTGCCGGAGGACGCGGGGCGCTTCTCTCCGAACGAAGCTCGGTCCATGACGAGCCGCTTCTGGTGGCCCATGTGGTGGAGCGGGGGGAGAGGGGAGACGACCTGATTCGCCAGGCAAGTGTTCTGACGCTGGAAACCTTCAGAAGGGAGTTCTCCGACGGCATCGTCACCGGGAGGAACGTGTTCTGGGATGAGCGGGAAGGGAGGGTGGTAAGCTGCGAGGAGGAGCGGTTCGGTGCCCTCGTCCTCGGAAGCAGGCCATCCGCTGCCACGGCTGACGAGGTGCGAAGCGCACTGGTGGAGGGAATCGTGAGGGGGCCCGGCCTGTCAGCCCTTAGCTGGTCCACGGCCGCACGCCGGTTCAGGGCGCGGGTGCGGCTCATGGCCCGCGTTTTTCCCGACGAGGGATGGCCCAATCTCTCCGATGAGGCCCTCCTGGCAACCCTTGGCGAGTGGCTGGGACCTCAACTGGACGGGGTGCGGCGACTTGCCGACGCGGCTGCGGTGGACCTGCTCCCTCCCCTGCAGGGGCTCCTCCCCTGGAATCTGCTCCGCCGCCTCGATGAAGGGGCGCCGACCCATCTGGTGGTTCCGAGCGGTTCGCGGGTCCCTATCGATTACGGAGATGACGGGACACCGACCCTGGCGGTGAAGCTCCAGGAGATGTTCGGCCTTGCCGAGACCCCCACCGTGGCGTGGGGGAGGGTGCCGGTGGTTGTCCATCTCTTGTCGCCGGCTGGCCGCCCCCTTCAGGTGACCGCAGACCTGCGGGGGTTCTGGAACGGGGCCTACCAGGAGGTGAAAAAGGAAATGCGGGGACGCTACCCAAAGCACCCGTGGCCCGATGACCCGTGGACTGCCATACCCACGCGCAGGACAAAGGGGCATGAGAGAAAATAGTAAGATGTTTGATATAGTTGTGGAGTCAGTGGATATTGCTTAAATAGAGGGTCCCGTCCGCCTGGACGATGCGACGGATGGCATCGACTTTGCGCCGGTTGGAGGCACTCCCCATGGACGGTCCCCCAGCCAGGAAGGTGGAGGTGATGTTGGTTTCGCCCCGCCATGCTTCGAAGTGGAGGTGGGGGCCCGTTGAGCGCCCCGTGGAGCCCGAGAGGGCGATGGGGGAGGTGCCGTCCACTGAGTCATTTTCAGCCACAAGATTGACGGAATTGTGGGCATAGAGAGTAATGGTTCCGTCGCCGTGGTCCACGATGACCATGTTGCCATAGCCACCGCGCAATCCGGCAAAGACCACCCTTCCCGGAGCCACCGGACGGACGGCGGTTCCTTCGGCAATGGCGATGTCGATTCCGTGGTGTTCGCGGAGGTTGCCGTTGATGGGGTCGTGGCGGAGCCCAACCAGTGAGGAGATTCTCCCGTGGACGGGAAGGGTAGGGGAAAACGTGGGAGATGACGCCTGTGACGGCTTTTCTCCGATGCCGGTGGCGGCCAGATGGCCGGGTATGCTCCGTCTGCCGCGGCGAGGGGCAGGCCGCTCCTTCATGACCAGCGTCGCACCGCTCTTCCCGGGGGCATCGGTGAAGCAGACCACTCCCTCTTCATCCACATAGCGGTAGATGTCGGCGACTCCTTCCCGGGGGAGGACAATAACGAGTGCAGCGATTATGAGGGTGCTCTTTCTCATGGTCTGGACTCCGGTACTATACCTATCGGCATCAGAGCCTGCAAGCTTGAGATGAGAGTATATTTTTCGTGCGATGCTTCTGATTTGTGCATGGTGATTCTGTTTGTGCCTTATTTTTGAGCTGATACGTTTCCGCTCCTCGCATTAGAGTGCGCTTTTGTTGTGAAAAGTATTGTAATCGTTAGTGAAAATAAAGTCTGCCGTTTTGGGCAAAGTATTTGCTTTGCCCATGAATAGTATCGACTGACAAGGTTTCCTGGAATCTTGCTTTTGAACCCTGACGCACCTATAATCAGCCAGTTTTTAACCATTTCCAAGAGGGGGTGCTGTGTCTTGAAAAAAGTCGAAGCGATCATAAAGCCGTTCAAGCTGGACGAGGTCAAGGAAGCCCTGAACGAGATCGGCATCCAGGGGATTACGGTCGCCGAGGTGAAGGGGTTCGGCAGGCAGAAGGGGCATACGGAGCTCTACCGGGGCGCCGAGTATGTGGTTGATTTTATCCCCAAGATCAAGATGGAGATCATTGTCGGCGACGATATTGTCGGAAAGGTTGTCGAGACCATCGAGCAGGCCGCCAAGACCGGCCGCATCGGTGATGGCAAGATATTCGTGACACCGGTGGAGGAAGTGATCCGCATCCGCACCGGTGAGCGGGGCGAGGACGCCCTGTAGAATCACTACTATACGCCAGGTAGTTTTACCATTGAAAGGAGACGTTTTGATGACACCGCAAGAAGTAGTAAGCTTCGCCAAGGAAAACGGCGCGCTGATGGTTGATTTCAAGTTCATGGATTTCGTGGGGACATGGCAGCACATTTCCGTACCCATCACGGAGTTCAGCGAAGATACCTTCGAAGAGGGGCAGGGGTTTGACGGCTCTTCCATCCGTGGCTGGCAGCCGATCCACGCCTCCGACATGATCCTTCTCCCCGATCCCGACACGGCCAAGATGGACCCCTTCGTGGCGGTGCCGACCCTGTCGCTGATCTGCAATGTCTTCGATCCGATCACCAAGGAAGACTACACCCGCGATCCCCGGAACATCGCCCGCAAGGCCGAGGCCTACCTCAAGTCCACCGGCATCGGCGAAATCGCCTTCTTCGGTCCGGAAGCCGAGTTCTTCATCTTCGACGAGGTCCGTTACGATTCCAGCTCCAATCAGTCCTTCTACATGGTCGATTCCGTGGAAGGTGCCTGGAACTCCGGCCGTGAAGAGTTCCCGAACCTGGGCTACAAGCCGCGCCACAAGGAAGGGTACTTCCCCCTCTCCCCCACCGACTCCCAGAACGATCTCCGCAACGAGATGGTGATGGAGCTCCAGAAGGTCGGCATCCGGGTCGAGTGCCAGCACCACGAGGTTGCCACTGGCGGCCAGGCCGAGATCGACATGCGTTTCTCTTCCCTGGTGGACATGGCTGACCAGCTCCAGTGGTTCAAGTATGTCATCAAGAACGTTGCCTACAGAAACAGCAAGACCGTAACCTTCATGCCGAAGCCCCTGTACGGCGACAACGGTTCCGGCATGCACTGCCACCAGTCCATCTGGAAGAACGGCCAGAACCTCTTCGCCGGCGACAAGTACGGCGGGCTCTCCCAGATGGCCCTCTGGTACATCGGCGGCATCATCAAGCACGCCAAGGCCCTCTGTGCCATCACCAACCCGACCACCAACTCCTACAAGCGTCTGGTGCCGGGCTTCGAGGCCCCGGTTAACATGGCATACTCCAGCCGTAACCGCTCGGCATCCATCCGGATCCCGATGCTCTCCACCAACCCGAAGGCCAAGCGGATCGAATACCGGACCCCTGACCCCTCCTGCAACGGCTACCTCGCCTTCGCCGCCATGCTCATGGCCGGCCTCGACGGCATCGAGAACAAGATTGATCCGGGGCAGCCTCTCGATAAGGATATCTACGGACTTTCCCCCGAAGAGCTCAAGGACATTCCGTCCGCTCCCGGGACCCTTGAAGACGCCCTCAACGCCCTCAGGGACGACCACGAGTTTCTTCTCAAGGGTGACGTCTTCACCCCCGACGTCATCGAGAAGTGGATCGAGTACAAGATGGAGGCCGAAGTCAACCCGGTCCGGATGCGTCCGGTTCCCCTTGAGTTCGCCCTCTACTACGACATCTAGGCCCATAGGCGGTACTGCATCATCACGAAAGGCGGGAGCGATCCCGCCTTTTTTTTATCCTGTAGCCCCATGTTATGAAGCCAAACCGTTCTTGACTTTCCGCGGCCGTTCCGGCTACTATGCTCCGCTATGATACGCGAAACCAGGCAGATTCACGTAGGAAATGTCGCCATCGGCGGGGGAGCCCCCTGTTCGGTGCAGTCCATGTGCAACACCGATACCCGCGACGTGGCAGCCACCCTTTCCCAGGTTCTCTCCCTTTCATCGGCGGGTTGTGAGATCGTCCGCTGCGCCGTGCCCGACATGGCGGCGGCCGAAGCGCTGGGTGAGATCAAGCGGCAGAGCCCGATCCCGGTCATCGCCGACATCCACTTCGATTATCGCCTTGCCCTGCGGGTGCTCGAAGGGGGGATTGACGGCCTGCGCCTCAACCCCGGCAATATCGGCGAGCGGTGGAAGGTGGAAGAGGTGGTGAAGGCGGCCCGGGAGCGCCTCGTCCCGATCCGGATCGGTGTCAATGCCGGTTCCCTGGAGAAGGAGCTCCTCGAAAAGTACGGCCATCCCACCGCCGAGGCCATGGTTGAGTCGGCCCTGGGCCATGTCCGCATCCTCGAGGATATCGGCTACGACCAGATCAAGATCTCCCTCAAGGCCTCCGACGTCATGAAGACCGTGGAAGCCTACCGGCTCCTGGCTCAGAAGGTCGATTACCCTCTCCACATCGGCATCACCGAAGCCGGCACCATCTTCTCCGGCACCATCAAGTCCTCCGTGGGGCTCGGCATCCTCCTGGCCGACGGCATCGGCGACACCATGCGCGTATCGCTCACCGGCGATCCCGTGGACGAAGTGCGGGTCGGCTTCGAGATTCTCAAGGCCCTGGGGTTGCGGCAGCGGGGAATCAATTTCGTCTCCTGTCCCACCTGCGGCCGTTGCCAGATCAATCTGATCGGCGTCGCCCAGGAGGTGGAGAACCGCCTCGCCGCCATCGATACTCCTCTGACCGTGGCTGTCATGGGGTGTGTGGTGAACGGTCCGGGCGAGGCGCGGGAGGCCGATGTGGGGATCGCCGGAGGGAAGGGTGAAGGACTCCTTTTCCGGCATGGCGAGATCGTCCGCAAGGTCCCCGAAGCCGAGATGGCCGATGCCTTGATCGCCGAGGTGGAGCAAATGGCCAAGGAAAAAACACACTCATAGAGGTTCGTTTAATGCGCTATTCCCAGTATTTCATCCCCACGGTCAAGGAGACTCCTTCCGACGCCGAGGTCGTTTCCCACAAGCTCATGCTCCGTGCTGGCATGATCCGCAAGCTCGCCGCCGGCATCTACAACTATCTTCCCCTGGGGCTCCGCTCCATCCGCAAGGTCGAACAGATTGTCCGCGAGGAGATGAACCGGGCCGGTGCCATCGAGCTTCTCATGCCGAGCGTCCAGCCGGCTGAGCTCTGGCAGGAGTCGAAGCGGTGGGAGCAGTACGGCAAAGAACTTCTCCGCTTCAAGGATCGCAAGGACGCCGAATTTTGCCTTGGACCGACCCACGAGGAGGTCATTACCGACCTCGTGCGCCGCGAGGTGAAGAGCTACCGGCAGCTGCCCTTGAATCTCTATCAGGTACAATCCAAGTTCCGGGACGAGATCCGTCCCCGGTTCGGTCTCATGCGGGGCCGCGAGTTCATTATGAAGGATGCCTATTCCTTTGACGTGAGCTCCGAGGCGGCTGATACCTCCTATGACAAGATGTATCAGGCCTACCGCCGCATCTTCCAGCGCTGCGGCCTCAAGTTCCGGGCAGTGGAGGCGGATACCGGCTCCATCGGCGGCTCCTCGTCCCACGAGTTCATGGTGCTTGCCGATTCGGGTGAGGATGCCATCGTCTCCTGCACCGCCTGCGAGTATGCCGCCAACGTGGAGAAGGCCGAGGCCCGGCTCTTCCCGTCCGAGCATGCCGAGCCCCGGGAACTGGAAAAAGTGGAGACCCCCCAGAAGCGGAGCGTCGAAGAGGTGACCACCTTCCTCGGCATTCCCGCCTCGTCTCTGGTGAAGACCCTCCTCTGCGTTGCTGACGGAGAGCCGGTGGCAGCGTTGGTGCGTGGCGACCACGACCTGAACGAGATCAAGCTCAAGCACCTTCTCGGCTGCGAAGAGTTGGAGATGGCCAGTGAGGAGATCGTGGAGCGGGTCACCGGCGCTCCCGTCGGCTTTGCCGGCCCCGTGGGGTTGAAGATCAAGATCGTCGCCGACTTGACGATCCAGGGAATGAAAAACTTTGTCACCGGCGGCAATGCCCGTGATCTCCATTTCAAGAACGTGAACATCGGTAGGGATTTTACCCCTGCGCTCATTGCCGACATCCGCAACGTGGTCCACGGCGACCCCTGTCCCCGCTGCGAGGCCGGGCACCTGGAGATGTGGCGCGGCATCGAGGTCGGGCACGTCTTCAAGCTGGGAACCAAGTACTCCGAGTCCCTCCGGGCGACCTTTCTGGACGCCGACGGCAAGGAGCAGGTCATCTTCATGGGATGCTACGGCATCGGCATCAGTCGGACCGTGGCCGCCTGCATCGAGCAGAACCACGACGCCGACGGCATCATCTTCCCGATCCCCATCGCGCCGTTCCACTGCATCATCTCGGCCGTCAGCACGAAGGATGCGGAGGTCGTGGCCGCGTGCGATGAACTCTATCGTGCCCTCACTGCTGTCGGCGTCGAGGTTCTCTTTGACGACCGCGACGAGCGCCCCGGTTCCAAGTTCAAGGACGCCGACCTTATCGGCATCCCGCTCAGGATAGTCGTGGGGAGCAAGAACCTGGCGGAAGGTAAGGTTGAACTCAAATCCCGCAAGGGCGGTGAGGTTTCTCTCCTCCCCCTGGCCGAGGCAGTGGAGACGGTCAAGGGGCTCGTCGTTGCAGCTCTCAATCAGTAATATCCATTCAAGGAGACGATACGCACAATGACGAGAGACCAGGCCCGCGAAAAGGTCATTTTTGCCCTTGATACCGGTGAATTCGCCCATGTGCAGTACTGGGCCGAAACGCTGTCCGACAAGGTCGGGATGTATAAAATCGGCAAGCAACTCTTCACCGCCTGCGGCCCAGCCGCGGTGCGAATGATCCAGAAGTTCGGCGGCGAGGTCTTTCTCGACCTCAAGTTCCACGACATCCCCAATACCGTTGCCATGGCCTCGGTGGAGGCGGCCCGCATGGGAGTTAAACTTTTCAATCTCCATGCCCTGGGTGGCTATGAGATGATGGCGAAAACAGTGGAGGCCCTCGACAAGGAATTCAAGGGAGGGGATAGGGCAAAGGTCCTGGCGGTCACTATTCTCACCTCTTCCACCGAGGAGACCCTCAAGGATTTGGGGATTGAACACACCGTCCCCGACATGGTGGTGCGGCTCGCGACCCTTGCCAGGAAAGCCGGCATCGATGGCGTCGTGGCTTCGCCCCGGGAGATTCCCCTCATCCGCGAAGCATGCGGGAGCGACTTCCTCATTGTCACTCCTGGCGTTCGCCCGTCCTTCGCGGCCCTCAATGATCAGAAGCGGGTCATGACGCCGGCGGAGGCGGTGAAGGCGGGGAGTGATTATCTCGTCATCGGCCGCCCCATTGGTGATGCGCCGGACCCGGCCGCTGCCGCCGAGCTGATTCTCGGCGAGATTGTTGCCGGCTGAGCCGGATGAAAGGCTACGAGTGAAAGAAGAGATACTTTACGGGATCAACAGTGCCATGGAGGCCCTGCGCGGCAAGCGGAGGGCCTTTGAGCTTTTCGTCTCCCGCGATGCCAGCGATCGCCGCATGGAGAAGCTCCTGAAGCTTGCCACAGAGAAGGGAGTCCCGGTCCGCAACCGTGACAAGCGCGATATCAGTCGTCTCTGTGGCACCGATCACCATCAGGGGGTGGCACTCAAGCTAGAGGGGTTTCCCTATACCGGGTTGAGCGATATTATCGACGCCTGGCGCGAATCCGGGGAGAGGGGACTTATCCTCGCCCTCGACGGTGTGCAGGACCCCCACAACCTGGGTGCCCTCATCCGGAGCGCCGCCTGTGCTGGTGCACACGGGGTCATCATCCCCAAGGATAGGGCCGCCAGGGTGACGGCCACGGTGGAGAAGAGCGCCGCAGGTGCCGCTGAAACCATACCCGTTGCCCAGGTCACCAATCTGGCCCAAGCCCTCGACGAGTTGAAGGAGGCTGGCTTCTGGATTTACGGCGCTGCCGACAGTGCCGCCTCGTCCCTCTATGATCAGGATCTGTCTGGAAATGTAGTTATTGTGATTGGCAGTGAAGGGGAGGGGGTGAGGCCCCTGGTGCGGAAGAAGTGTGATTTCCTCGTTGCCATTCCGCTCAGGGGAGGCGTAAGTTCCCTCAACGCATCGGTTGCTGGGGGGGTAATTCTCTTCGAGGTCCTTCGCCAGAGGCTGGCTTTTTCACCTCAGAACTGAAAAAGGGTCTTCAGCAATGATGCTGAAGACCCTCTGATTTTGAATGGTGCCGGAGGTCGGAATCGAACCGACACGGGATTGCTCCCGGCGGATTTTGAGTCCGCTGCGTCTACCAGTTTCACCACTCCGGCAAAAGTGGCCGGATTAAACCACATGTGCTGGAGAGCGTCAAGGGTAAATCCCCCGCTAATTTTTTTAGGAAAAATGTATTGACACTCTTGATGCCATTTTGGTATAAACCAAATCTCTTTTGAACGGGGCTGTAGCTCAGCTGGGAGAGCGCTTGAATGGCATTCAAGAGGTCGTCAGTTCGATCCTGATCAGCTCCACCAAAACATTAAGGGGTTGGCCGAAAGGCCAGCCCCTTTTTGCGTTCAATCTGGTGACCTTTGGTGATACGTCACCAATGCATCAACTTCCCGCTCCCTTACAGTTATGTTTTTCTTGAAGAGTTCTTTCATATTCAGTATGCTTACCCGATTTTAGCGACCTACGAGGAGGTTTTTCCGATGGAAGATATTCTGGGTGAATGGAAGAGAAGTCATTATTGCGGCAATCTGACGAAGGCCGATGTGGGGCGCGAGGTTATCCTCATGGGATGGATTCTGCGCCGCCGTGATCATGGGGGCCTTATTTTCGCCGATCTCCGTGACCGGGAGGGACTCGCCCAGATCGTCTTTGACCCAGCGAAAAACACCGATGCCCATCATAAGGCCGAAGCGATCCGGAATGAATACGTCGTCGCCGTAAAAGGGGAGGTGATTCCTCGTCCTGAAGGGACTGTCAACTCCGCCATGAAGACCGGCGAGGTCGAAGTTCTCGTTACGGAGTGCAAGATTCTCAATCGCTCAAAGGCTCTACCTTTTACCCTTGACGACTATGTCGACGTCGCTGAGAACATCCGTCTCAAGTACCGTTATCTGGACCTTCGGCGCCCGGTGCTCCAGCAGAACCTCATTCTCCGCTCGATGGTTGCCCAGATAACCCGTCAATATCTCTCAGAAAACGGATTCCTTGAGATCGAAACTCCTTTCCTCACCAAATCAACTCCGGAAGGTGCCCGTGACTTTCTCGTCCCGTCGCGGATAAATCAAGGGAACTTCTATGCGCTTCCCCAATCTCCCCAGATATTCAAACAGATTCTGATGATCTCCGGTTTTGACCGCTACTTCCAGATTGTTCGCTGCTTCCGTGACGAGGATCTGCGAGCTGACCGTCAGCCTGAGTTCACCCAGATCGACTGCGAGATGTCGTTTATCGATCGCGAGGACATCATTTCGGTCATGGAGGGGCTCATTGCGAAGATTTTCACGGTTGCCAAGGGGGTGGATGTTCCCCTCCCCATGCCACGCATGACCTATGCTGAGGCCATTCGCCGCTTCGGCGTCGATAACCCCGACGTACGCTTTGGCCTGGAGCTTGTTGAGCTGACAGATATCGTCAAGGGAGCAGGTTTCAAGGTCTTTGCCGATGTCGCAGCCTCCGGTGGAATCATCAAGGGACTGAACGCTAAAGGCTGCGCACGGTTTTCCCGCAAGGAGATCGACGATCTCACCGAGTTCGCCAAGATTTACGGTGCTAAAGGGCTTGCCTACGTCAAGATTGAAGAGGGCCAATGGCATTCCCCCATTGCCAAGTTTTTCTCTGCCGAAGAAATCGCTACAATGAACCAGGCGTTCGGCGCCGAAGATGGTGATCTTCTTCTCTTTGTGGCGGACAAGCCGAAGGTGGTCAACGATTCTCTCGGTAAGCTCCGCAATCATCTTGCCGGAATTCTTGGGCTTGCGGACAAGAATACGTTCAGATTCGTCTGGATCACCGATTTCCCTCTCCTTGAGTGGGATGAGGATGAAAAGCGGTGGGCCGCGGTCCATCATCCTTTCACCGCGCCCATGGATGAGGATCTGGAGAAAGTCGAATCGGATCCGGGAAGCTGCCGCGCGAAAGCATATGATCTGGTCCTCAATGGCAACGAAATCGGCGGGGGAAGTATCAGGATTCACCAGCAACATGTCCAATCCCTCATGTTCAGCATGCTTGGACTTTCTGATGATGAGACGCGCGCAAAGTTCGGCTTCCTGCTGGATGCTCTCGAATGCGGTACCCCTCCCCATGGCGGTATTGCCTTCGGCATGGATCGCCTCATCATGCTTCTTACGGGCAGCGATTCGATCCGTGACGTCATTGCCTTCCCCAAAACTCAGAAGGGAGCTTGTCTCATGTCAGAAGCTCCTTCCCCTGTTGATGCAAAACAACTCAGGGAACTTGCTCTCAAGGTGACCGTCAAGCAATGAGAGCGGAAAAGTGAATGAAGACGAGAAACCTGGCAATGGTTTCGGTGCTGGCTCTTTGCCTTGCTGGTTGTGCTCAGGGGCTGCCACGTTACCGTACCGAGGCCCTGACAAAATTCTCTTCTGTGAGGATGCAGGGGGGAGAACGCGCTAGGGCAGAAGAATTTACGAGTATTACCGATGCACTTGAAGCCGGAGATCGGCTCCTTGAGCGCAACCGGGTTTCGGATGCCGAGCAGTTCTATCTCCTTGCCCTTAGGAAGTCAGAGTTGGCAGAACAACAACTCGCTGCCGAGAATGTACGTCATGAAGCACAAAGGCTCAAGGCTGAAGAGGATCGCCGTGCAGCCGAGCGGCAGAGGATCCTTGAGGAGCAAAAGCGCCGCATGATTGAAGAGCGTGAAAGGGAGGCGCGAGAGACTCGAAAGAAAGTCGATAAACCTGTAGCTGTCAAGGAGAAGGAGCGGGAGGTTCGTCATCTCCCCTCTGTTCACACGGTAAAGCGAGGGGAGACGCTGCCCCAGATTGCAGCTCAATCCGAGGTATATGGCGATGCCTTACTGTGGCCGCTCATTTATCGTGCGAACAGGGATCAGATACGCGACCCGAAGAGAATCTGGCCGGGGCAGGTGCTCCGGATACCGAGAAATGCGGGGCGGGATGATATTGCGGAAGCTCACCGCATTGCCCAAGAACGTCGTCTGCAATAGTCGTGAATATGAACGGAAGCCGGGTTAAACCCGGCTTTTTTGCGTGTAACTTCAAGGTATTTTTGTCGTAAACGGAAAATAGTTTTTCCTTGACAGTACATATAATTTTGCATACTGTATACACACTTTATGGTAAAAGGTTAATTCGGTTTCATGTAAGCTGATTCACACCAATTGCCTATAGTTGATGACGTATCTTCTGGCCATTTTACAAGCCTCTGGCGGATTGCCGTAAAAAATAAAGGAGGGAACATGGCGACACACAAGATTATTTGGACAGACATTGACGAAGCACCCGCATTGGCAACATATTCCTTGCTGCCGATCATCCAGAAGTTTACTGCGGGGACAGGTGTTGAGGTTGAGACACGGGACATTTCTCTTGCTGGCCGGATTCTTGCCACTTTCCCGGAAAACCTGACTGAAGCTCAAAAGGTTCCTGATTATCTGACTCAGTTGGGGGATCTTACCCATAACCCCGAAGCAAATATCATTAAGCTCCCAAACATCAGTGCTTCCGTTCCGCAGCTCAAAGAGGCGATCAAAGAGTTGCAGTCCCAAGGGTACAATGTACCGGATTACCCTGAAGACCCGAAGAATGACGCTGAGAAAGAGATAAAGGAGCGCTATGCTAAAGTGCTCGGAAGCGCCGTTAACCCAGTTCTTCGTGAAGGGAACTCGGACCGTCGCGCACCGGTTTCCGTCAAAAACTTCTCCAAGAAGCATCCCCATAAACTGGGTGCATGGACCTCGGATTCCAAGGCTGAAGTTGCCCACATGACCACCGGTGACTTTTATGGCAATGAAAAATCCATTGTCATGGAGAATGGCGGTGGTTTCAGGATTGAGTTGGTGGGTGCAGATGGCAAAACTACCGTTCTGAAAGACAAGCTTGTTGCCGAAAAAGGCGAAATTCTCGACGGCACCTTCATGAACGTGAAGGCGTTGAGGAAGTTTTATGCAGAGCAGATTGAGGATGCGAAGAAGAACGGCCAACTCCTCTCTTTGCACCTCAAGGCAACCATGATGAAGGTCTCTGACCCGATCATGTTCGGGCATGCCGTTTCCGTTTTCTATTCCGACGTTTTCGAAAAGCATGCTGCTACTTTTAAAGAACTGGGCGTCAATCCCAACATGGGACTTGGCGACCTCTACAACAAGATACAGTCCCTGTCCGAAGCCAAGAGGGCAGAGATTGAGGCAGACATCCAGGCTGAGTATGTCAAGCGTCCTGCTATTGCAATGGTGGACTCCGACAAAGGGATCACCAACCTGCATGTGCCTAACGACATCATCGTTGATGCCTCCATGCCGGTTGTCGTGCGCGAGTCGGGCAAGATGTGGAATGCGGAAGGCAAGCTGCAGGACACCAAGGCGATGATTCCCGATCGCTGCTATGCGACCATCTACAAGGCGATTATCCAGGATTGCCAGAAGAACGGTGCCCTTGATCCTGCAACCATGGGCTCTGTCCCCAACGTTGGTCTCATGGCCCAAAAGGCTGAAGAGTATGGGTCGCACCCCACGACGTTCGAAATTCCTGCAAACGGTACTGTCCGTGTAGTTGCCGAGGACGGCAAGGTGCTGATGGAGCAGGCTGTTGAAGCCGGCGATATCTGGAGAATGTCCAGAGCAAAAGATATCCCGATCCAGGATTGGGTGAAGCTTGCTGTAAGAAGAGCACGGGCAACGGGCGCGCACGCCGTGTTCTGGCTGGATAAGAACAGGGCCCATGATGCGAATGTTATCGCAAAAGTAGAGAAGTACTTGAAGGACCACGATACTGCGGGACTGGAAATCAAGATTCTTGACCCGGTCGCAGCAATGAACTACTCGTTGGAAAGAATCCGCAAGGGTCTGGATACTATCTCCGTAACCGGTAACGTGCTTCGTGACTACCTCACCGACCTCTTCCCGATTCTCGAAGTCGGCACCAGCGCCAAGATGCTCTCTATTGTTCCGCTTCTCGCCGGTGGCGGACTGTTCGAGACAGGTGCGGGTGGATCTGCTCCCAAGCATGTCCAGCAATTTGTGAAGGAGGGTTACCTGCGCTGGGATTCACTCGGTGAGTTCTCTGCATTTGCCGCTTCTCTGGAGCATCTTGGCACTACCTTTAAGAATGATAAGGCGCTTGTTCTGGCCGAGACCCTCGATCAGGCCATCGCCAAGTTCCTCGACAATAACAAGTCGCCGGCCCGTAAGGTCGGCCAGATCGACAACCGTGGCAGCCATTACTATCTTGCCATGTACTGGGCAGAAGCACTGGCGGCCCAGTCAAAGGATGCCGAGCTCCAGGCGAAATTTGCTCCCGTTGCAAAGAAGCTTCAGGAAAACGAAGCCAAGATCAACGAGGAGCTGATTGGCGCCCAGGGCAAGCCCGTTGATATGGGCGGCTATTACCACGCCGACAAGAAGATGGTGGAAAAGGCAATGCGTCCTAGCCCGACCCTGAACGCAATTATTGATGCTATCTAAAGGTAGTTGTATCACGCAGATAACCCCAATTCAAAACGGAGGAAGAAAACATGGCACGTAAGAAAATCTCTCTCATCGGTGGTGGTCAGATTGGTGGCGTTCTTGCTCAACTTTGCGCCCTGCGCGAACTTGGCGATGTAGTGATGTTTGATATTGTCGAAGGTCTTCCTCAGGGGAAGATGCTTGATATCGCTGAGGTTGGTCCGGTTGACGGTTTTGATGTATGCCTCAAGGGTACCAACAGCTACGCGGATATAGCTGGCTCCGATGTTGTCATCGTAACCGCTGGTCTTCCCCGCAAGCCGGGCATGAGCCGTGACGATCTCATCGAAGTCAACTCCAAGATCATGACCCAGGTTGCTGAGGGTATTAAGCAATATGCCCCCAATTCTTTCGTAATCGTTATCTCCAACCCGCTGGACGCCATGGTTACCCTTTGCCAGAAAATCACCGGCTTCCCCTACAACAGGGTTATCGGCCAGGCAGGCGTTCTCGACTCCTCCCGTTTTGCAGCCTTCATCGCCTGGGAACTGGGCGTTTCCGTGAAGGATGTCGTTGCCGTAACCCTCGGTGGCCATGGTGATGACATGGTGCCTCTGGTTCGTTATACTAGTGTTTGTGGCATCCCGGTCATGGAACTTCTTGAGCGTAAGTATAAGGATAAGGCTAAGGCCAAGGAAGTCATGGAGGCAATGGTTAAGCGTACTCGCGGTGCGGGTGGTGAGGTCGTCGCTCTCCTCAAGACCGGTTCTGCATTCTACTCTCCGGCCTCTGCCGCAATCGCCATGACCGAGTCGATCCTCAAGGACCAGAAGCGGGTTCTTCCGACCTGCTGCTTCCTCCAGGGCGAGTTCGGCGTGAATGGATACTACGTCGGTGTTCCTGCAGTGCTGGGCGAGAACGGTGTTGAGCAGATCATTCAGTTCAACCTCGACGCCGAAGAGCAGGCAATGATGGATAAGTCGGTTGCCGCGGTGAAGAGTCTCGTCGACAGCCTTAAGTAATTTTTCCGATTCCCACTGCAGCAAGGCAAAAGAAGGGCCCTGTGCCCTTCTTTTGTCATGTCGGGTCTTCCCTTTAAGAAAATAACAGTATTTTATGATCGTCGCGTTCTAAGCGTTGAAATTGTATACATGGGTGTGTTATATACCAGAGAAGTTTGCCGGAAACGGCCTCATTTTAGTAAAGGAGCGTATCTAGATGGAAAAAAAGCTTCCGACTATCGAGATTGTTGAGAAGTACTGCAAGGGCTGCCATATCTGTGTTGAGTTTTGCCCTACCAAGGTACTGGAGATGAAAGGTTTCGTTGTGGCGGTGAAAAACCTCGAAGCCTGCATCAAATGCATGCAGTGCGAACTGCGCTGCCCCGATTTTGCTATCAAAGTCACCCCGTAACCATTCCAAGAGGAGGTATTTGACGTGGCTAAGAAAGTTGCATTTCTCCAGGGTAACGAGGCCGCAGCACAGGGCGCTCTCTACGCTGGCTGCCGGTTTTTCGCCGGTTACCCGATCACTCCGTCCACCGAGGTCGCAGAGGTGTTGTCTGCGGAACTCCCGAAGGTGGGTGGAAAGTTTATGCAGATGGAAGACGAGATTGGTGCCATGGCTGCTCTTATCGGGGCGTCCTTGACCGGTTCCAAGGTGCTTACATCGACTTCAGGTCCGGGTCTTTCACTTAAGCAGGAAAATATCGGTTATGCCTGCATTGCCGAAGTGCCCGCCGTTATTGTCAACGTAATGCGTGGCGGTCCCTCCACCGGTATGCCGACAGGCCCGTCGCAGTCGGACGTTATGTGCGCCAAATGGGGCACCCACGGCGATCACCCCGCCATCTGTCTCGTTCCTGCTTCGGTACAGGAAGTTTTCGAGGAGACGGTCCGGGCATTCAACCTGGCTGAAAAGTATCGTACGCCGGTCATGATTATGCCGGACGAGATCGTTGCTCATATGCGTGAGCGCATCGTCTTCCCTGAGCCGGGTGAACTCGAGGTGATCGATCGCAAGGGACCCTCTGTCCCGCCCGAGCAATACAAGCCCTACGACACCTCCTTCGGTGATGTCCCGCCGCTGGCTGCATTCGGCTCCGGCTACAAGTTTCACGTTACCGGCCTCAACAAGATGCAGGACGGCTTCCCGACCACTAAGGCTGAGATTGTACAGGCAGAAGAAGAGCGCCAAGTTCGCAAGGTTGAAGCCAACAAGGCTGATATCATGAGATGGGAAGAGTATCTGTGTGACGATGCTGAAGTTATCGTTGTCGCCTTCGGCTCCACTTCCCGTTCGGCCCGTTTCGCAGTAAACGAGGCCCGCAAGAACGGTATCAAGGCAGGCCTTTTCCGCCTCATTACCTTCTGGCCGTTCCCCGAAGAGCGTCTCCTGGAACTCTCCAAAAAAGTCAAAGCGTTCGTCACTCCTGAAATGAACCTTGGCATGTGTACGGGTGTGGTTAAAGGGTGCATCGAGGGGAATGCTCCGGTTATCGGTATTTTCCGGGTCGATGGCGAGCCGATCAATCCGGATCAGATCCTCGACAAGATGAAGGAGGTCAAGTAACCATGGCGTTTGATTACGATAAGTATATTCGTCCCGGTAAACTGCCGCACATCTGGTGCCCCGGCTGTGGCCACGGGATTGTCATGAAAGGGTTGATCCGGGCAATGGACTCCCTCAACCTGAAAAAAGAAGAAACGTGCATTGTTTCGGGTATCGGCTGCGCTTCGCGTCTGCCGGGCTATATTGATTGCTGCACGCTGCACACGGCCCACGGTCGGGCCGCCGCTTTCGCCACCGGCGTCAAGATGGCGAAGCCTGAGATGAACGTTATCCTGTGCGGTGGTGATGGCGACGGTACCGCAATCGGCGGCAACCACTTCATTCATGCCTGCCGCCGTAACATCAACATGACGTACATCATTATGAACAACTACATCTACGGGATGACCGGCGGCCAGTTCTCTCCCTGTACCCCCACTGGCGCCAAGGCTTCTACCACTCCCTACGGCAACCCGGATCCCGGTTTCGACATTGCCAAGCTTGCCATCGGCGCGGGTGCAACCTTTGTTGCCCGTGGAACGGCATACCACGCTGCCCAGATTGACAAGCTGATTGCTGAGGCGATCCAGCACAAGGGCTTCTCCGTTGTCGAAATCCTCGATGACTGCCCGACCACCTATGGGCGCCGCAACAAGTACCGCTCCGTTATCGACATGATGAATCGCCTCAAGGAAGTTGCCGTTCCGGTGAAGGCCGCCGAGAAAATGACGGCCGAGCAACTGGAAGGCAAGATCCTTACGGGTGTTCTTCACAAGATCGAGAAACCTGAATATACCGAGGAATATGCAAAGGTTATTCAGCGGGCACAGGCTGCAAAATAATCACCCTGATTGCAAAAGGAGACTATACAGATGGCTGGAAGATATGAAATTCGTTTTTCCGGGGCTGGCGGTCAGGGCCTGATCCTGGCAGGCGTGATCATGGCTGAAGCTGCCTCGATCTATGACGGCATTCAGGCTGTTCAGTCACAAAGCTACGGGCCTGAAGCCCGCGGCGGGGCATCCAAGTCGGAAGTCATTATTTCTGATGGTCCTATCGACTATCCGAAGGTCACCAAGTGTGACGCCCTTCTGGCTCTTACCCAGGAGGCTTGTGACAAATATTCCCACGACCTCAAGGAAGGGGGATTACTTCTCATTGATTCCGATCTGGTTCTGCGCGAGCCTGCCGGGAACTTCAAGGTGACGAAGTTCAACATCACCAACACCGCCAAGAATGAAATCGGCCGTGAAATTGTAACTAACATCGTTGCGCTGGGCGCTATGGTGGCTCTGACTGGCGCGGTTACGAAAGAAGCGGCTGAGAAGGCGGTTCTTGCCCGGGTGCCGGAAGCTTTTCTTGAACTGAACAAAAAGGCTTTCCATGTCGGTTTTGACAAGGCAATGGCGGCGAAGGCTTAATTCCTTCACCCCCTGAATAAAACAGAAGGCTCGATGCCATTGGCTCGGGCCTTCTGTCGTTTTGGGGCTGGATCATTGCGGGAGGCGGTTTTATAGAGTATAACCAACAATGTATGGCAGGCAGTTGAATCTCTCCTGTGAGATTTTTTCATGACCTTGGAGCTTTGCAACACATCGCTACAGCAGACACAGGAACTCTTGCGGTTGGTAAACGCTACTCTCCGGAACCTCTCGAACCGTAAGTTTACCGACAAGGAACTTCATGTTGAAGCTCTTGGCCGAGTTCTGGGCGGGAGCGGCAGGCGTGGCCCTCTTAGTATCTTTATTCTTCTGAATGGCAAGGCAGGAGCTAGCCGCGGCAGAGTCTTCCATCTCAGTGCCGGGGAGATCGTGGAGGGCTCTGAAGAGATTCTTATTGATCCTGCATCGGTCTATGCTCCGGAACGCCTTACGGATGAAGTTATCATCTCCAATTGGTGTGATACCTGTGAAACGGTTGAGGAGTATCAAGCCTATTTTCATCCAACGGTAAAGGAGTACATGGGTAAGCTCTTAACAAATTTCATCTGCTGTCACATAGGAGGTGACGCAGGTGGAGCGCTCCTGGCCTTTAACTATCCCGGTGAGGCTACGGAGTACGATGCAATGGTTCTTCAGAGTCTTGCCGTGGTTATCGGGTCGTTGACCACGTTATCCAACAGTGTCAGGGAGACGGAGAAGGCTTTTATCTATACCATTGAATCCCTAGCACGGGCGTGCGAAGCTGCGGAGGAGGGTACTGGCGAACATATTGTCCGTGTCAACCGCTATGCAGGGGCTTTGGCTGCCAATATGGGGCTGCCGGTTGATCTTGTGGAAGTGATTTCCTACTCGGCGCAGATGCATGATGTGGGCAAAATCCGGGTACCGAATGAAATACTTCTTAAGCCAGCCCCCCTTAACGAAGACGAATTGCGTATCATGCGTCTACACCCCGCCTATGGTGAGAAGATCCTTGGTGATTCACCCCGACTGCAGATTGCCCGTGAGATTGCCATATCACACCACGAGAACTGGGACGGCAGTGGATATCCCCATGGTTTGCGCGGGGAGGATATTCCACTCTCCGGGCGAATTGTGAAATTGGCTGATGTCTACGATGCCTTGCGCTCAAGGAGAAGCTACAAAGAGCCCTTAAGTCACGAGGAGGCGCTTTCCGTCTTTACGGTTGGAGACAGGCGCATCGATCCGGGGCGCCATTTCGATCCTGCAGTTATGGCGACTTTCTTTGCCATTGAACATATTTTTGCCCGAATTTATAAGAGTATGAGTGCTTAATCGGCCTGGATTACCTCTACTTAGGCTTTGACTCCCGCACACAAATCGATTACTTTGTGAAAAACCTCTGACCAAGGAGACCGGGATGTTCCTCCTTCCCAAGGGAAACCCACTGTATGAGAACATAGCCGCTGCTAAGGTCAAGCTTCCTGATATGTTCGAGAAGCTCAAGGCAGGCGGGTTCACGGGCTACCTGAACTTTACGTTTCCCTCGGCAACGGCGATTCTCTTCTTTGAAGCCGGCAAGCTGATCAGTGCCGTGCATGAACAGGATGGGCGTAAGCTCACGGGGTTCGAAGCGATTGCTGGCGTCTGCACCCTTATTTTTGCTGGCGGTGGAAGTCTTAGTGTCTACAGGCTTTCCAAGGATCTGACCATGTGTTTGCACGCGATGATCCATGGGGATGTCCTCTACGCGGGGCAGGAACTGAAGCTGATCGACATTAAGGGGCTCCTGGAGAAGATGAAAGCCCAGAGGCTCAATGGTTGTCTCAGGCTCTACACCGAGAGCCGCACAGCCCTTATTTTTTACAAGGAGGGGGCGCCTCTCGGTTTCTTTCATGACGGCTCCACAGATATAGAAACATCGGCAACCGAGTCCCAGAAGATTGCAGGGCTACCGGGGGCAAAGATAGATGTGCTCTCCACGAAAAGCGCCGATGAGTTGATGCACTATGACCTTCTTGAGATGGTCAACGTGTCGAAGCTTTGGGAATCGACCAGCAGCAGATTCGCCTCTGAGCGCGACAAGATCCGCAATGAAGCTGCTGTTGTCGACCGGTACCAGGAAGAGGAAAAGCTTCGGGAACTTGAGGATGATCTGAAAGAAGTTGCCATGGCGTACGTGGGGAGGATGGGGGCTGCCCTCGTGGAGAAGGAACTGAATGACCGGGGGGGACGGCGGGCACTCCAGGATAGTGCGCTTGTCGGCGCGTTTCTGGCCGGGGTGGAAAAGGGGGCAAAGCTGCTCACCAGCATGTCCAAGACTAAGGAGATGCTGGACACCATGAAGGAAGAGATTGCCCGGCGGATTTAACAGGCTGTAGATGATTTTTTCCGAGTAGTTGGGGGGACAATGGCGGACATCACCACGGTTGACCTTGTACAAATAACATTCTGGTTCCTGGCGGGATGTATCAGTTTTTACTTCAGTATCGGTAATGCCCGGGTCTGGACCAGTATTTCGCTGGGATTCTTCCTCATTTTCCTGAGCCAGCTCTATGTGGTGGAGAAGGCCCTCGATATGCCGTGGACCGCCTATACCCAGCTTGAGGCCATCCACTACATTATCGGCACCATCTCTATCATGGTCATGACCCACGGGTTTCAAGAGTATTACATCTTCAGCCGTACCCTGGAGATCGGCGGGACCAAGACGGCGGTTTATCTGACGGTTCTCGGCGTTGTCGCCGCGTCGGTGGTCTTCGTATTCATCAATCCGGAGCCTCAGTACACGGTGCTTCGCAACATCAGCGTGATTGAGAATGCCACGTGGGTCTTCCTCTCCCTGGTCAATCTCGATATGGTCCGAAAGATCTATGCCCAGATCCGGGACTCGGTCATTGCCAAGGGATTCATCGGTTTTGGCATTGTCTTTATCGCCATCTTCCTCTGGAAGGGGGCTGAGCTCTATCTCCAGGTCTATAACTGGGATGCGGACTGGAAGCTCATCATGCAGAACCTTGGGGGCGTCGTGCCTGATCTGTATTCGGGGCGTCGCGACTTCTCGCTCTTGGTCCACGACTATGCCGGTCTCCTTTCCGGGGTCTCGGTGGGGGGGACATTCATTTACCTGTTGAAGTTGTTGCGTTAACGCAGCACGTGGATCTATTTTCCGAGAAAAGGGCTGCGAGGCCCTTTTCTTGTTTGCGGGACAGTGAGCACTGTTCCGTCGATGCTCGGGGGCTACGTGAACCACCTGCTTGGTGAGTATCTGCAGCAACATGGTTACTGGGTTCTGTTTCTTTGGACCTTCCTAGAAGGGGAGGCGGGTCTCATCCTGGCCGGGTTCCTGGCCTTCCAGGGGTATCTGACTCTTCCCGCCGTTATCGTGACGGCCCTTGGCGGGGCGTTTCTCGGCGATCAGTTTTACTTTTATCTGGGGCGTTGGAAGGGTCCATGGCTTCTCAAGATGTTCACCCTTGTCGCCCGGAAGTTCCGCAAGGCCCTGCGGCTCATTGAGAAGTACGGTACGTTCGTTGCTTTCATCTCCCGATACACCTATGGTTTCCGGATTGTTTTGCCGATCATCCTCGGTATGTCCAGTTTTCCGGCGTCCCGCTTTCTTTCCCTCAATATGGTGAGTGCGCTCCTCTGGGCGACGCTGTTTTCGTTGGCCGGTTACTTCTTCGGCAAAAGCGCATCGCTGTTCGTGGAGGACGTGAGCCGTTACGAGATGCACCTTCTCGCAGCGCTCGCCGGCCTTATTTTCTGTATGTGGCTGTCCCATTTCGTCCATGCCTGGTTCCGGCGCAAGCCGGCCCGAACGAGGTTGAAGAGGATAAGGGATAGCCGAAAAACCGTGGATCAGTAACAAAGAGATGTGCTGGAGACCTCGATGACCGTTTCGATGAAGAATAATATTTCAGTCATCCTCGTGGAACCCCAGAGTCCGGGTAACGTGGGGATGGTCTGCCGGGCCATGAAGAACATGGGTCTGGCTGAACTCCGCATCGTCAAGGGATGCCCCCTCGACCATCCCGAAGCATACAAGTTTGCCGTTTCCGCCAAGGACCTCCTGGAGGGGGCGCGGGTCTTTCCATCCCTCGAAGAGGCCCTGGCCGACACGGAGCTCTCCGTTGCCACCACCCGCCGTCACGGCAAGTACCGGCAGGAGATTTACTCTCCCGGGGAAATAGCAGGGAAGATCGTCACGAACCTGGCCGGCAACCGTGCGGCCCTCGTTTTTGGCCGGGAAGACAGCGGTCTGACCACCGACGAGCTTTCCCTCTGCCGGTGGCACGCCACCATCCCCACCTCCGCAGAATATGGATCATTGAACCTGGCCCAGGCGGTGTTGATCTTCTGCTACGAACTTTTTGCGGGATTGGGTGAGGGAACCGTTGCGGGGGAGGCCCGGACCCTGGCAGGCAGCGCTGCCCAGGAGGCCCTCTTCGGCCAGATGGAGCGGACGCTCTTGCGGATCGGTTTCCTCAATCCCCAGAACCCTGACCACATCATGCGGACAGTGCGGCGCATCTTTTCTCGGGCCGAGCTGGATGACCGCGAGGTGGCCATCCTGCGCGGCATGATGACCCAGATCGATTGGGCCGCCGACCAGTTCAAGGGGAAGAAGGGGCAATGAACGGCGAGATAATGCTGGGGCTGGTGGCCGGCGCGGTGACGAGCATCGCGGTGGTGCCGCAGGTGGCCCGGGCCTACCGTACCAAGCGTGTGCGGGACATCTCGGTCTGGCAGCCGGTGATCCTGGTCGCCGGAATGATCCTCTGGCTCACCTATGGCGTCATGATCGGGGACATACCGCTCATCGCAGCCAACATCTTCTCCATCGCCTGCAACGGCATCCTGATCGGGATGAAATTCTGCTACCGTGGGGGTGACAACGGGGCCGATGGTGGTTATTCTTTAGGGCAAACCAATCAAACGGAGGACCTATGAAACGGATAGTAATGCTTGTGCTTGCCGCTCTCACCCTCTCGGGGTTGACAGGGTGTGGCTACAACGTGATGCAGGCCAAGGAAGAGGCGGTTCTCGCCGCATGGGGCGACGTTGAGGCCGCCTACCAGCGTCGGGCGGATCTGGTTCCCAACCTCGTGGAGGTGGTGAAGGGATATGCGAAGCACGAGGCGGATACCTTGACGGCAGTGACCGAGGCCCGGGCCAAGGTGGGCTCCATGCAGGTGACCAAGGAGGCGCTGTCGAACCCTGAAACTTTCGCCAAGTTCCAGCAGGCCCAGGGGGAGCTTTCCGGTGCCCTTTCCCGGCTCATGGTGGTGGTCGAACGGTATCCCGACCTCAAGGCGAACCAGAACTTCCTTGATCTCCAGAACCAGCTGGAGGGGACCGAGAACCGGATCAACGTGGCCCGGACCCGCTACAACAAGTCGGTTCAGGACTTCAACACCAGCATCCGCACCTTCCCCAATAGTCTCACCAACAAGCTCCTGCTGCACCTGGAGCGGAAAGAACCCTTCAAGGCGGAAGAAGGGGCCAAGACGGCACCCAAAGTGAAGTTCTGACCGAGATTTGAATGATACGTCTCTTCCTTGCCATACTCATCGTTCTCCTCCCCGCGTTAGCTTCGGCTCTGGATGTGCCGCAGCTGCGGGGGTATGTGAACGACTATGCCGGCATCCTCTCCGCCGGAACGGTGCGGCAGTTGGAGGAATCCCTTGCCGGGTTCGAGCGGAGCGATTCGACCCAGATCGTGGTCCTCACGGTGCCGTCCCTGGAAGGGGATGATCTGGAAACTTTCTCCATCCGGGTTGCCGAGGCATGGCAGATCGGCCACAAGGGGAAGGACAACGGCGCCATCCTCCTGGTTGCCAAGGCGGAGCGGAAGGTTAGGATAGAGGTGGGGCGCGGCCTCGAAGGAACCCTCACCGACCTTGTCTCGGGGCGGATCATCCGGGGCGAGATCACCCCCCGCTTCAAACAGGGGGATTTCGACGGCGGCGTCACTGCCGGCGTTACCGCCATCATGGCTGTGGTCAAGGGAGAGTATGCCGCCACACCGCGGGATCTCCGACAGGGGAAACGGAGCGCCCCTCCTGTGGCGGCGCTCCTGTTCTTTCTCGGTGTCGCCTGCATCTTCCTCGGGGCGCTCTCACGGGTCTTCGGAGGCATCGCCGGGGCTGCAGGGCTCCCCTTGGTGGCCTCGCTCACTTTCCCGGGTCTTGGCATTATCGTTCTCGCAGGGCTGGCGGTGGCGGGATTTCTCCTGGGCATCTTCCTGACGTTCCTCTTCGGCGGCGGGGGACGGGGAGGAGGGGGCACTTGGGGTGGTCCCTTCTACGGGGGGGGCTTTGGTGG
Source organism: Geobacter metallireducens GS-15 (assembly GCF_000012925.1). Taxonomy (NCBI): domain Bacteria; kingdom Pseudomonadati; phylum Thermodesulfobacteriota; class Desulfuromonadia; order Geobacterales; family Geobacteraceae; genus Geobacter; species Geobacter metallireducens. The sequence goes on from NC_007517.1 coordinate 1,534,463, forward strand.
AGGATTCGGCGGCGGATGGTCATCGGGCGGGGGAGGCTTTTCCGGGGGCGGCGGTGGCTTCGGCGGCGGCGGAGCGTCCGGTGACTGGTGATCAGGGTATGAGGGGGAACGCGTGAAAAGGGCGGAGGAGTTTTTCACCCCGAAGGAGCGGGAGCGGGTAAGGGCCGCCGTGGCGGAAACCGAGAGAGGCACTTCGGGGGAGATTGCCACCATGGTCGTGGACGCCAGCGACAGCTATCGTGAGGCGGAAATTCTCGGCGCGGTGCTCCTCTCCGGGCTCCTGTCGGTCATTGTTGCCGTGACGATCCACCATGTGACCATCTGGTCGTACATCCCCCTGGTTGTCCTGCTCTATTTTCCTTCCTGGTATCTCTTTCGGCGCGCCCCGCGTCTGAAGCTTCCCTTCGCGGGACGCCGCCGGCTCGCCGAGGCGGTGCGGGAGCGGGCGGTGCGGGCTTTCTACGAAAAGGGGCTCTACCGGACCCGTGAGGAAACCGGCATTCTCATCTTTATTTCCCTACTTGAGCACAAGGTATGGATCCTTGGGGATCGGGGCATCAACAAGAAGATCGATCCGCGTTTCTGGCAGGAGTTGGCCGCTCAGCTGGCCCGGGGGCTTCGGGAGGGGCGGGCCTGCGATGTCCTCTGCTCGGTCGTTGCCGGGTGCGGCGCCGAACTGGCCAGGCATTTCCCCCACAGGGCCGACGATGTGAACGAGTTGCAGGATGAGATTCTCACCGAGCGTTAGTGCACCCCTTCGGTTTCAGCGCCGGTTTTCTGCTTTCTGAGCAGGAGCAGAAACGGCATCACACCGAGAAACGTCAATCCCACGATCCAGAAAATACGGTTGTAGGCCAGCATCCCCGCCTGGCGCTGGAGCATGCCATAGATGGCTGCCAGGGACGCCTTGTCGGCGGTGGCGGCATCGAGGCCCCTCAGCATCAATCCCTGCTTCACCATCTCAAGTTTTTGCCGGGCCACCGGGCTGTAGGGTGTAACCTGTCCAGCCAGGACATTCTGATAAAATTGAGACTGGCGGGAGAGCATCGTTGCCGCCACGGCGATCCCGACACTGCCGCCCATGTTGCGCAGCAGATTGTAAAGGCCGGCGGCATTTCCCATTTCCACCTTCGGAATCGAGCCGAGGGTCAGGGTGGAGAGCGGCACGAAGAGCATGGCAAGCCCCACCCCGAGAATGACCCTGGGCCAGACGAAGTCCCAGTACGACGCCTCCAGCGTGAAGCCCCGCATCAGGAACATGGACCAGGCGCTGATGATGAGCCCCACCAGTATCACCTTTCTCCCATCATATTTCGAGATAACCGCGCCGACGAAGGGCATGGTGATGAGGGTAGCCGCTCCCCCCGGGGCAAGGACCATCCCCGCCATGGTGGCGTCGTACCCCATGAGGGTCTGGAGGAAGAGGGGGATCAGCACGATGGAGCTGTAGAGACTGAAGCCCAGCATGAACATGACGAAGTTCCCCGCCGAGAAGGAGACATCCTTGAAGAGCCGCAGGTTGATGATCGGGTGTTCGTGTTTCAGTTCCACATAGACGAGGGCGAGGAGGGTCAGGGCCGAGAGGATCGAGCAGGACAGGATGAAGGATGAATTGAACCAGTCGTCCTGCTGCCCTTTGTCGAGGACGATCTGGAGCGCTCCGAGACCGACGGTGAGAAGCCCGAGCCCCCACCAGTCAATGGCCACCCTGGCCCGGCGCAGGTACGGCGGGTCGAAGATGAAGGCGGCGGCCATGATGACGGCGATGATGCCGAGGGGGATGTTGATATAGAAGATCCACCGCCAGTTCAGGTTGTCGGTGATCCACCCTCCGAGGGCCGGGCCGATGATCGGCCCGAACATGGCGCCTACGCCGAAGATGGCATTGGCCATTCCCCGTTCGTGGGGAGGAAACGTTTCCAGGAGGATCGCCTGGCTGCTGGGGATGAGGGCGCCCCCGGCCGCTCCCTGGAGCACCCGGAAAAAGATGAGGCTTGCCAGGTTGGGGGCCGCGCCGCAGAGAAGCGAGGCCAGAGTGAAGAGGGTGATGCAGGAGATGAGAAACCGTTTGCGTCCGAAAAGCCTGGAAAGCCAGCCGGTCATGGGAAGGACCACGGCATTGCTCACCAGGTAGGAGGTGAGGACCCACGTGATTTCGTCGGTCCCCGCGTTGAGGCTCCCCTGCATGTGGGGAAGCGCCACGTTGGCCACCGACGTGTCTACGATCTCCATGATGGTGGGAAGCATCACGGTGATGGTGACGATCCACTTGTTGACGTCCTTGACCGGTGCGTCCATGAACCCGCAGTCCTAGAAGGGCCGGAAATCCCTGAGGATTTCCCCCAGTTTGCGCCCGGTGTTCACGGTGGGGATCACGCTCATTCCCACCCGGAGCAGATGCCGGGGGTCGCTCCCCGTATCCACCACGATCTTCACCGGCACTCGCTGCACCACCTTCACGTAGTTGCCGGTGGCGTTCTCGGACGGGAGGAGCGAGAAGGCGGCGCCGGTGCCGGCCATGATGCTGTCGACCCGGCCGGTAAAGGTGCGGGAGGGGTAGGCGTCCACGGTGAACGTCACCTTCTGGCCCGGTTTCATGTGGGCAAGCTGGCTTTCCTTGTAATTGGCCGTCACCCACGTGTCGTTAAGGGCCACCACGGCCATGAGGGGCTGCCCTGCCTGGACCGTGGATCCCGTCTCAACGGACTTGCGGGTCACGTAGCCGTCGACGGGGGCAACGATGCGCGTGTAGGAGAGGCTGAGGGAGGCTTCCCGTAGTTTCGCCTCCCGCTGGGCCACCCTGGCCTCTTTGCCGCCGGTGCCGGCAAGACCCAACTCTGCCTGGGCCTTGCGTACCCCTTCCTCTGCCTCCCGAAGCTGGGCAGCAGTCACCCGTCGTGCCGTTTCGAGGCGATCCAGCTGCTCACGCGGTATCACCTCCTTGGTAAAGAGGACACTTCCGCGCCTGAGGTCCAGCTCCGCCTGGTCCAGCCGCGCCCGGGCGTGGGAAACCGCTGCCCGGGCCGCTTCCACCTGGGCGTAGTCCCCCGAGGTTTCATTGCGCGCCATGTCAAGGTCGGCGGCCGCCGACCGGACCCGAACCTCATAGTCCGTAGGGTCCAGCTCCACCAGGGTCTCCCCCTTTTTCACAAACTGGTTGTCCATCACCGGGACAGCGGTCACGGTGCCCGAAACCCGCGGCGATATCGCGTGGATGTGGGCCTCAACAAAGGCGTTGTCGGTGGTGATGAGGGTCTTGCTCCGTAAGAACCAGTGCGTTCCCATGAACAGCCCGATGGCGATCACCGCGAGGAGAATGATTCCTGCCCGCGTCCGCTTCCCTCCCCGCTGCTTGCCCGCTGGGCCGGCCGTATCCGTTGCGGTTCTGGCGGTTTCTCCCGCCCCTTGATTTTCCTTCGATTCTTCCACTGCCATGACTACAGTTCTCCCATCGCTTTTCTGACCCGCGCCGCCGCCACCTGGTAGTCGAAGACGGCGCGGAAATAGTCGGTCCTGATCTGGGTAAGGAGCGTCTGGGCGTCGATGACGTCGGTCGCGGTCCCCACCTGGGCCTGATAGCGGTCGCGGTTGATGCGCAGATTCTCTTCCCCCTGCTTGATTGCCGTTTCCACGGTCCTGATCCGCTCGGCGGCAACCCTGGCATCGTTCAGGGACGTTGCCAGTTCAAGGCGGATCTGTTCCCGGGCCTGACGGAGGCTGTCCCGCTGCTTCCTCAGGTTTGCCACTGCCTGGCGGTATCGCGACGTGGTGGCGAAGCCATCAAAGAGGTTGACGCGCAACCCCACGGTGGCAGCATAGATGGCCTGCTCCCGCGCCTTGCTGTTCTCCATGTAGTCGATGGTCCCCTGGGCGAAGATCTCCGGGTAGAAGCCGGTCCGGGCTTCGGATACCCCTGCTTCTCCTGCCTCCACCGTCCTGGTGAGAGAGGCGAGCTCGGGGCGGTTCGCCAGGGCCTTCTCTTCGGCTGTTTCAAGTGGCGGAAGGGACGCCGGGGTATCCTTCTCCTCCAGGTTGGCCCGGAACGGGAGAGGGCGTCCCGTCAGATAGTTGAGGAAAAGCCAGCGGTTCTCAACGAAGTTTGCCGCCGCGAGACGCCTCTGCCGGCTGTCGGCCAGCTTCACCTCGGCCTGGAGAAGGTCGTTACGGGTCACCACTCCCTGTTCGTACAGGTTTTGGGCCACTCCCAGATGGTCGGTGCGCTGTACGATCTCTTCGTCGGCGGCGCCGAGAACCTTTTTCGCTTCAAGGATCCCGTAGTAGGCCTCCACCACCTGGAGGAAGACATCCTTCTCCCGTGCGTCGTAGCTGTGTGTGATCGCCTCCTGGAGGAGCGATGCCCTCCTGGTGCGGGAAGAGGTGTGGCCGAAGTCGTAGATGGTCTGGGTGGCAGTGACGTTGAAGAATCCGTAAGTGGCGTCCTGGGTTTCGGTTTCGCGTCCCGCGAAGGAAAAAGCCTGGGGCCTGGCCTGGGCGGTGTATCCCCCCTGGAAATCGAGGCGGGGGAGAAAGCCGCTCTTGGCCTGGGAAATGTTCTCGGCGGCGATGCGCGTGTCATGGGCCGTTACGGTCAGGTCATAGTTGCCGGCGGCTGCCCGGCGCAGGCACTCAGCAAGGGAAAGGGTTTCGGCGCGTGCCGTTCCCGCCAGGGAGAGAACCGCCGCCAGGGCCGCAAGGAGTCTCGGTACTGTCGATTGAGGAATGGGTGCATTCTGGTTGTTCTGCATGGAGAATCCTCCCGTTACTGGCGCAGTTTCTTGAGGGTGAAGCGCAGGGCGGCACATTCCTCTGCGGTGAGGGGAGAAAGGAATGTTTCCGTCACCCGGGCGGCAATGGCGCGGGCATTATACAGACAATCAGTATGCTGTCAATTTGGAAGCTCAGGACGGAGAGGGATGCAAAGAATCAAGATCAAGAGCCCCGCTATTTTGAATTCTGGACGCCTGAATACGCCTTCTGGATGGCGGATTCAGGTGTCTTTACGAGAGTTGCCCGGTAGAGGGCACGGTAGATCTCCGCATTGGCGAGGACCTTCTTCACGTATTCCCGTGTCTCATAGTAGGGGATGTTTTCGATGAACTCGTCATCACGTTGGTAGGGGAGGGTGCGGCGCCAGCGGTCCACCGGGGTGGAGCCGGCGTTGTAGGCTGCCACGGCAGCCACTGTGTTGCCGTGGTACTGGTTGAGCAGCCCTTTCAGGTGGCGCACGCCGAGGTTGATGTTGAAGGCGGGATCGGTGAGGCGCGTGGAGATGTTGGCCCCCTTGCCGTTCACCATTGCCCTGGCGGTGGCCGGCATGAGCTGCATGAGCCCCACGGCCCCCACGGGGGAGACGACAGTCGGCGAGAAGGTGCTCTCCGCCCTGATGACACCGTAGACGAGCTCTTCCGCTACCCCATGGTCGGTGGCCTGACGGGTTACCGCCTCACGGAAGGCCTTTGGATAGAGGAGCCCCCACTGGGTGAGGGAATCCCTGTCAATCCGGCGGGGGAGATTGTCCCGATAGATGGCTGCGGCCGAGTTGTAGTCTTCCATTTCCAGATAGAGGCGGGCCACTCCCAGGAGAGACTTCTGCTTCAGACCGTTTTTCTTCCTGACGGATGCAAGCTCCTTCCGGGCTTCGTCGTGGAGTCCCACGGCAATGAGGAGCTTGATACGCTCATACCCGGCGGGCATCGGCAGGGACAATGCAGCCGGCTCGGCCGCCAGGGAAGGGGTTTCCTCGATGGTATTCAGCGCCGTGCAGGCCCGGCGGCCGTAAAAGGAGAGGGGAGATTCTTCCTGGACGCGGGCTAGCGAAGCGGCAGCCCCCTCCTTGTCTCCCGCCCCTTCAAGGGCGCGGCCATGCCAGTAGAGGGCCCGCTCCCGGTATTCCGGGATGGTTTGGAGGGCCTTGAATGCGTCGGCTGCCCCCCGGAAGTCCTTCGTGCCGTAGCGGGCCCACGCCGCCTCCCACGTGGCCCGTTGCCGGAGCTTCACATCGGTGGCAGCGACAAGGAGCCGGTCAAGCAGGGGAAGCTCTTCCTGATACCGTCCCTGGAATTTGCGGATGAAGGCTGCCTCCAGAAGCGCCTCGTTGGCCAGCTCTCCCCGCGGCGAGGCCTCGGCTATCTTGAGATAGGCATTGACGGCGTCGTCGCTTTTCCCGATCCCCTCAAGAGCTTTGGCATGCCAGAACCGGGTCTCCTCGGCCAGGGACGGTTTCAGCTCCTTTTCCAGAAGCCGGGCAAAGGTCCGTTCGGCATCCTTCCGTTGACGGGCCTTGTAAAGGGCCTGACCGCTCTTGAACGTGACCCGGGCAATGAAGTCGGCCGACTGGTTCGCCAGCGGGATTGCGTCAAAGGTTTTGACGGCCTGCTGGAACCGGCCGAGGCTGTACAGGGTACTTGCTCTCCGGAAAAGCTCATCGGGGGTGTATGGCGCAGCCGGGAATCCCTGGCGTTCCAGTTGGCGCAGAGCCTCCTCGGCGTCTTCGGCCACCGGCGAGGCAGGGTAGGCGAGCCAGAGATTCCGCAGCTCCTGAACCGCCTTTGCCTTGTCGCCGAGCCCTTCCCGGCAGCGGGCTGCCTGGTAAATGGCGGTGAGGGAATCCCTCCCCGAGGGATAGCTTTCCACGAACCGGATGTAGACGGCCTGGGCCTCCTTCAGGTCGCCGCGGGCAAAGAGGATGTCGGCCTGGAGCATCCGTGCCCGGCGGACGAGGGGGCTTTCGGGCCGTTCATGGAGGAGCCTCTTCACGGTTTCAAGGGCTTCATCGTGGCGTGCGATGCGATACAGGGCATCAGCCTCCCAGAAGAGCGGGTAGTCGGCCACAAGGGGAAGCTCCTTTGCCGCCTTGCCGAGCAGTTCGGCTGCATTGACCCACTCTTCGAGCCGGTATGCGGCGACGCCGGCAATCAGGTGCTTTTCCGGAGAGTCGGCTGCGTCCGTGGCGTTGTCCAGGGCCCCCCGGTTGTCCTTGAGCTTGAGCCGCACGGCGGCCTTGGCGAGTTTTTCGTCGAGTGTGGGGGTAAGGTTCTGGGAGGAGGCGGAGACAGCCAGACAGAGGAGCAGGGCCGTGGCAAGGAGCAAGCGGTTAAGCATGGGCATCGAACCTTCGTGGATTGGATTTGAACGGGGGCAGTCAATTCGGTGAGCAGAAAGCCGGCCATGATGCGTTGTGTCGGCGTTTGACCCATACTACCCGTACCCCCCCGCAAAAATCAACCACGAACAGGTGATTATTGCAGGGGGCGCTTCCTGAAATCCGTATATCTATAAGGCTCTTGCCTTGTTTATTGCACCAGCGAATCAGATAGTAGCATCCACGTTCATCCGGTATGTTCCATACTTGAGCCGGGTCAGCACGTTCTTTTCCAGCATAATCTGAAACGTCGCTACGACGGTCGGCTTGCTGGCGCTGAGTGCCTCAGCCACCTCGTCATAGGTGCCATGGAACAGGTTGTCGGCATCGAGGTGATTGATGACGTACTCCATGATCTCGGCCCGTCTTCCGCCGAGTGTATCGAGAATTTTCAAGAGGAAATCCCTATTGTCAGGCCCCTGTTTCCGCTCACTACTGGCGGCTTCCTTCTGGGTGGCTATGTCGGACAGGAGTTCGAGCATTTCGTGGAAGTTGAACGGTTTCAGAAGGTAGCCGTCCGCCTTGTAGCGAAACGCATCCAGCAGGTATTCCGACTCAGAATGGGCAGATACTATGACGACGGCGACCGACGCATCCTTCTGCTTTACGGCATTGAGGAGCTCTATGCCTGACAAGCCGGGCATGCGGATGTCGGTGAGCACTATATCCGGGTGATGCTCCTGCAGCGCGGCCAGGGCCTGGTCGGCGCTACCTACACAGATTGTGTTTTTGCAGAAACTGCTCAGGACCATCTTCATCTGCTCCCGTGCAATCTCCTCGTCGTCCACAAAGAGCACCGTCATCTGTTGCAAGGCGGTGACATTCATATCTGTTTACCTCCCTCGGTTGTTCTGGCGAACTGCAGGCAGATGCGGGCGCCATAGTGCGTTTCCCCGTGCAGTTCAAAGGACCTGTTCTCCGCCCAGACCTTCCCCTGGTCCAGATTCTCGACGATCTGGTGGCACAGATACAGTCCCAGTCCTGTGCCGTCGGCCTTGTCCTTGGTGGTGACATACGGTTCGAAAATGCGTTTGAGCAGATGGTCGGGGATCCCGCCACCGTTGTCCTGGAAGGTGACCGTCACCACCCCTCCCGACTCCTCGTTGCAGGAGAGCAGGATGAAGCGGTCACTTTGCACCAGGGAAAGCTGATCGCGCGCATTCAACAGCACGTTTATGGTCAGCTGCACCAGGTCGTTCACGAAACCCATGGTGTGCACCGGCGTCGTGATCCGGTTCTCGATGGTGACCCGGCTCTGCTCCATGACCGGCGCAACCATCGCTATGGCGCGCTCGACGGAACTCTGCAGCTCGATCACGGTCCGGCTGCTGCCCGACATGAGCAGTGAACGCCAGTCATCTATGATGTTAGACATGTATTCGATGTTCTGGTTCGCCTGGGTAATCTGCTTGCTGAGCAGGGCGTCGTCCAGTTTGCCGTACTGGTTCTGCAGCCCGATGTTCTGAACGATCAGAGAAAGGTTGTAGAGAGGTTGTCGCCATTGGTGTCCGATGTGTCCCAGCATTTCCCCGAGTGCGCACTGCTTTGACCGCTGGGCCAGCATCTTGTCCTGTTCCGTGATGATGTGCTCATACTTTCTGAACCCGACCATGTTGATACAGAGCATGACGCAGGCGGTGAGGGCGAAGAACAGCAGCCATGCGTAGAAATATCCCCAGTGCCGGTTCCGCAGCTCAGTCATGTCGTAGGCGACAAGATATTTACCGACTTCGCGACCTAGGTTGTCTCTAAGTACCTGGGACGTACTCACCAGGTAATACTTGTCTCCGATTTTGATGTCGTTTTTCGCCCATCTGAAATCAATCCTGTCTTTGAACTGGTTGAAGAACGCGGCGTCGTTGGATTTCAGCTTTTTATAATAGTCATAGACATATTCCTCGGAATCCGTCTTGTCCCCGGTGTCAAATTCAAGGAGTTTCCCATTGGAGAAGATGGCTGTCTTTACGTCGTGTAAAAACCATTTCAGATTGTAGTGAAAAAATGACAGGTCCACACCTATCTCGATCGTTCCTTCCACATTTGAACGAGCGTCCCGTACAGGAAGAACAATGCAGAAGTAGAGGGGAACGATGTTGGTCTCATACCCGTAGGTGTAGTTTTTCGTGGCAAAGACCTCTTTGCTAACGTTCGGTCTTAATTCCTCGGGGTCATGGGTGATCGACGGCGGTGTCATATGATATCTGAGTTTTCCATCGCCGTCATAGATGAGGACCGAGATCACCGGCACATAGCGTTTCCCGAAGTCGTAGAAAGCGTGATTGGCCACCTTCTCCAGGGCTTCTGCGTCGCCTGCTTTCAGCAGTTCGGCGAAGTGCTTTTGTTTTGCGATGTCGCTTACGTAGTTGACCAGGCGCGAACAGAGATACTCCGATTCGCTGTCGTGGGCATGCTTGATGAATGAGTTGATTTTGTTGGCGAAATAGGCGTAGTCGGAAGTCCTCTTGTACAGATCCATCAGGGAAAAGAAGCAGAACATGCAGAAGAGCAGGATATAGGTAACGATGACGATGCGTTTTTTATTGGCTTCGATAAATTTCAACATGGGGCGCGTCCCTCTTGGGGGGTACTCGTGATTGTCGAGCCGGTGCTCCTGGCGGCGCAAGGGTACTCCAGTCGGCGGTGAGCACCAGCATGTAAAACTAATTTAGTTTACTTCACCATAACAATAAAAGTAAACTAAAAATGAAAAGGTTCCCCGGAATACCCTGAAATCCCTCCTGTCTCCCTCTCGTAAAACCTCTCACCTTTAAAGTGCTTAACCAAATAATAGCAATAAATCTAGCTGGTTGCGACGATTTATTCATGCCATGCTCCCGCAGGATAAATGCACTGACACAGCTGCTGGTGGGCGCATGCAAATTTACTAAAAAAATGCTTGACACATCGTTTTTGGTTTTGTTAAATAAACTAAAAACGATTTGGATAATAATTTAAAACCAGAAAGATAGTTGATGCCGCCTGGTATATGTATTGTGGCTTGCGTGGTTCAATTAAGTTGTCTAACTAAGGGTGACGCTATCACCAGGCCAGCAATCGGAGAAAGGAGGAGAACATCACACACCACACGTCATACGAGGCCAGGATTTGCAGAGCCAACTACACACTATCAAGGAGAAAGATCATGTCATTCAAATTTGTCAAAACAATCGCCAAAAGTCTCGCACTGGTAGCTCTGTTCGCCGGCAGCTGCTTCGCCTTCACCGAGGGGACCGATTACGTGAAGCTTGCGAAACCGATCCCGAACGCCCAGGGGACGCTGATCAAGGTGTTCAGCTACGACTGCCCCTTCTGCTACAAGTACGACAAGAAGATCACGCCGAACCTGGTTCCCAAGCTGCCGAGCGATCTCAAGTTCCGCCCCTTCCATCTGAAGACCAAGGGTAAATACGGCGTCCAGGGAAGCGAGCTCTTCGCCGTGCTGCTGCTCAAGGATCAGAAGGCCGGCCTCTCCGACCGCGATCTGTATGGCCCCAAGTCACTCCTGAAGAAGGCCAAGATGGCCTACTACACCGCCTACCACGACAAGAAAGAGCGCTGGGATGCGGGCCCCGACGCCTACCTGAAGACCGGTCTCGACGCAGTCGGCATGAGCAAAGCAGAATTCGACAAGGCGAAGGCAGATCCCAAGGTCAAGGCGCTGCTGAAGGAGTGGGATGCCTCCTATGACGTGGCAAAGGTCCAGGGCGTTCCCGGCTTCGTCGTCAACGGCAAGTACCTCATCATGACCAAGAGCATCACCTCCATAGACGGCATGCTGAAGCTTATCAACGAGCTGAAGACCAAATAAGGAGACGCGTCGTGAAACTATCAGAAATGTTCGGCAACTTCAGGTCGGACCCGGCAGGAACCATCAGCCAGTGGCAGGACAAGCGGTTTCTCTGGATCTTCATGGCGGTGCTCAGTCTGTTCATGGTTATCCTGGCCCACTCCGTGTTCCAGATCTGGCTCTACATGAGACCCTGCGAACAGTGCGTCTACATAAGGCTTGCCTTCTTCGCCATGGCCTTCGGCGGCGTCGTCGCGGCCATCAAGCCCTCAAACCCCGGCTTGAAGATCGTCGGCTACCTGTTCGCCATCTGGGGAAGCTTCAAAGGTGTCCTCTACAGCATAAAGCTCAATAAGATTCACCACGCCGCCCACAGCGACGACATCTTCGGCGTGCAGGGGTGCTCACCGGAGCCCACCTTCCCGTTCCACCTGCCGCTGGATAAGTGGTCTCCGGAATGGTTCAAGCCGACGGGCGACTGCGGCTACGACAACCCGATCATTCCCGACGGAGTCCAACTGAGCGCCATGCAGAAGGCCATCACCGACTTCTATTCCGAAGGGTGGTACCTCTGGCCTCCCTCCCACTTCATGAACATGGCGCAGTGCACCCTCATCACCTTCGGCGTAATCCTCCTGTTCCTGGTGGTGGCAGCAGCCTGCTGGATCGTCACACTGGTGCGACGCAAGCGCCAATCCGCGACACACGAAGAAACTTCCAGCTGCTCTGGCAAGTTGGCATAACGACAATCCCGGCGTGAGGGGCGGCATGTCCGCCGCAGACAAAAAAAGGAGAACAGTATGAACTGTCGAAAAACAGCATTGTTGAAAACCGGGAGAGTGGCGCGGCTGGTGTTGTGCTCAGCCATGCTCGGAGCAGCGATCCCGACCATGGCACTCGCCATCGGCGGTGCGAGTGGCGCGCATGTGGACTATCAAGTGCAGGGAAAACTCGGCGAGGTCATCATGAACCCCTATGACATCGCCCCCCTGACCGCCATCATCAAAAACGGCGGCTACGTCCTTAAGGACGTCACGGTGCGGATCGTTCCCAAGAAAGATGGGCAGGAAATCAAGTACCAGGTCGCCAACAAGCATCTCCTGACCCACGGCGGCATCCCGGTCTTCGGCATGTACCCGGACTACGTGAATACGGTCGAGGTCGAATATTCCAGGCTGTACAACGGCAAGTGGGAGCAGGCCAAGGAAAGCTACACGCTCTATACCCCCCCTGTCTATACAGAGCCGAATGCCACGAAAACACAAAAGGCGGCTCTCTTTTCCGGGGCTGACGTCAAGAAGGTCGACAAGAAGTTCAGCGACCGGCTCTATTTCGTCAACAACTTCCTGCACAAGGCAGGCAAGGGGACCCGGGCGGTCTGGAACAACCCGACAGGCGGCGCCCTGGAGTGGAACTACTATCCGCAGAATTTCATCGTCGACACCAAGGGCGAAGTCCGCTGGTACATGAACGCCAACCCCATCTATGACCTGAAGTCGATCTATAACGCCGGTGTCATGATGGGCTTCAAGCAGAACAACGACGGCGCCATGAGCTGGGGTTTCGGCCAGCGCTACGTCAAGTACGACATCATGGGGAAAGAAGTTTTCAATCGTGAGCTTCCTGCCGGCTACAACGACTTCTCCCACTCCATGGACAATTCCCCCAACGGTAACTACTTCCTGCGGGTGGGCAGCTCCAACCTCAAGCGCGCTGACGGCAAGAATGTCCGCACCGTCCGCGACGTGATTATCGAAGTCGACCCCAGCAGCGGCCTCGTTCAGGATGAGTGGCGCCTCTTCGACATCCTTGACCCCTATCGTGACGTCAATTTTAAGGTGCTGGACCAGGGGGCCGTATGCCTGAACATCGACGCCAGCAAGGCCGGTCATACCATGAGCGCCGAAGACCTGGCCAAGCAGGACGCAAATGATAAATTCGGCGACATCGTCGGTGTCGGCCCCGGCCGGAACTGGGCCCACGTGAACAGCGTCGATCATGACGCCGAAGACGATTCCATCATCATCAGCTCCCGCCACCAGTCGGCAGTTATCAAGATCGGCCGGGACAAGCAGATCAAGTGGATCATGGGCAGCCCCGAAGGGTGGAAGAAGGAATACCAGGGCAAACTCCTGACCCCGGTCGACTCCAAGGGGAACAAGATCGAATGCGAGGCCGGAGGCTCCAAGTGTCCCGGTTACGAGAATGACGAGGGTGGTTTTGACTGGACCTGGACGCAGCATACCGCGTTTAAGATCGATAGCAAATCCAAAGGCGACATCATTTATGTGAGCGTCTTTGACAACGGCGACAGCCGCGGCATGGAGCAGCCGGCCCTGCCGAGCATGAAGTACTCCCGTGCCGTCATCTACAAGATCGACCAGAAGAAGATGACCGTCGAACAGATCTGGGAGTTCGGCAAAGAGCGCGGCAACGGCTGGTACAGCCCGGTCACCTCGCTGACTGAGTACCAGACAGACAAGGACTCCGTGTTTGTCTATTCGGCAACGGCTGGTGCTGATTTCGATATCAATACGGGTGCATTCAAGACCGACCCCAATCCTTACATCATGGAGTTCAATTACGGCTCCAAAGAGCCGGCAGTCGAGATTCAGCTGAAGGATACGACCGGCTACCAGGCCATGCCGTTCAGCGTGGACAAGGCCTTCACCAAGTAACCATCCTGCACAAAACCTCAGGCTGGAGGCTCTCCTTCAGCCTGAGGCACCGTACGATTCCACCGCACCGTAAACCGCATCAGAGAGGTTGTCTCCATGAACCAATTGCTCCGCTACATCTGCGCCTGCCTGTTCACCCTGACGGTTCTCGCCGTGGCGGCGCCGGGCAAAGCCGAGAGTGATGCACCCCTCGTCCGAACCGGGGCGCTGGCCCCGAACTTCAAGCTGCCCACCCTCTCGGGTGAGAACAAAAGTCTCGCCCAGTATCGCGGCAAGATCGTCCTCGTGAACTTCTGGGCTTCCTGGTGCCCCTACTGCCGCGACGAGATGCCTTCCATGGACCGGCTGGTCAAATCCTTCCCCAAGGGGGACCTGGTGGTACTGGCGGTCAACGTCGAAAAAAGATTTCCCGAAAAGTACCGCCGGGCCCCCGTATCGTTCAACTTTCTGAGCGACGCCACCGGCCAGGTGCAGCAGCGCTATGGCGCCAACCGCCTCCCGGACACGTTCATTGTCGACCGCAAGGGGATTATCCGGCAGCGGGTGACCGGCGGCATCGAGTGGGACGCCCCCAAGGTCGTCAGCTACCTGAAATCACTGTAGCGGAGATACCATCATGGACTTTGGTTCCGATATCACCGTCTGGATCGCATTCTCCGCAGGATTCCTTTCCTTTTTCTCACCCTGCGTTCTGCCGCTTATCCCTTCCTATATGACCTATATCACCGGGCTCTCCTTCGGCCAGTTGCAGGAGGCACATCCGGGCGCGAAGGTGCGTCTGGTCGTTCTGGCCCACTCCGTGGTCTTCGTCCTCGGATTCTCCGTGGTCTTCGTCGCGATGGGAGCCCTTGCCGGAGCAGCCTCCTCCACCTTCCAGACCGTCATGAAGGACGGCCTGGTCTGGCTGCAGCGTGCTGGCGGCTTGCTCATCTTCATGTTCGGCGTCCACATGTCAGGGCTGTTTCACTTCGGCCTCCTGCTCGGGGACAAACGGGTCCAGATCCAGAATAAGCCGGGCGGACTGGCAGGGACGTTCCTCGTGGGGATCGCCTTTGCCGCCGGTTGGACCCCCTGCATCGGTCCCATACTCGGGGCGATCCTTGCCATGGCGGCCGGCACGTCTGGATCAACCGCAACCAGCATGCTGCTGCTCGGAAGCTATGCTGCGGGGTTGGGAATACCGTTCGTCATCTCGGGTTTGCTGTTCCACGGTTTTCTCGATATTTTCAAGCGCTTCAAGTCGCACATCCGGAAGATGGAGTTCTTTACAGGGTTATTGCTGATGTCAGTAGGCATCCTTCTCTTCTTCGGTCTCTTCAACAACTTGACCACCTTGCTTTACCAGTGGCTCCCGATGGGGGCCTGAATCAACCTGCAGTGGAGTGTATCAATGCCTTTCTGGCCAGGTTGAAGCAACATCCAACAGCAAACGACAGGATCGCCATCCTCTGCACGCACCCCAGATCAAAGGAGTACGTCATGAAATTCAGCAAGCGTATCATCCCGCTTTCCCTCGCGGCACTTTGTACCTGCGCCGGCCTTTCCTGGGGTGCTGATGCCCCTGCCGCCCCCAAGCCCTTCGGGCCGGCTATCTCCGCCTTCGGTCCTGCGGGAACAGGTTTCCCGGTGGGGAAGCTTGGAGTCCTTCTCAATTATCAGTATTGTGAAACCGACGGTATCCGCAAGGGCAGCAGTGAAATTAACGAAAATGTCAAGCTTACTAAGAATGTCGGGGTGGTGAAATTCCGCTATGGCATCACGGAAGGTCTTGACGTCCGCACGGCGACCCCCCTCTATACCGTTTACAAAAAAAATAAGCTTACCGGCACAGGGGAGCATCTGGGGTGGATCGGTGATACCGCCATTGCCCTGCACAAGGTGCTCATGAACCAGTCAAAGGGTTCGATGTTTGATCTGGCGGTAGACGTCGGCCTGGTCGTGCCGACAACTGATGTCAGCAGCAAAAGCATAGACTTCGTCGGCAACGGTGCCTGGGGCACCGGCGGCGCCGTCGGCCTTACCTACTCGACAGGTTCACACCGTCTCGACCAGGAGATTCATGTGTACACCTTTACCGAAGGGGCTCACGATTACAGGAAGCCTATGTACGTCCGGAGCACTACCGCCTGGGGCTACGCCGTGAACAACTATTTCGACATGGGAGCCGAGTCACAGTTCGACTGGAATGACGCTAGCGAGAAGAACGGCAAGAGCCAGAACGATACCAAGAACGAGTGGTACGCCGGGCCGAAGGTGGCGTTCAAGTACAAGCCTGCTGGATTCGCGGCGGGCTTGGCGGCCATGTTCCCCATGGTTCGCTGGTACGAGGCCAACACTCCCTCTGAGGGGTTCCGGATTGAGTTGAAACTGAGCAAGACGTTTGACTTGATGTGAGAACATGGTGGGCCGCTCCACCAACTCCGATTCCAGTAGGCTGAGCAGATGCCGTAACGCGACGACCGGATCAGCCTGCCGAATCCTGCCGATTCCCGTTGCTCTTCTTAAAAGGTCTGCAACAAGATCCTGCCCGCCACCGGACAGTAGTGAGTGCATATACGCATTGACTCCTGTGGCGCCCCTGTGCATAGTAGCCCCGTGCAACGGGTAACGGGAGAGGATTGATTATGAAACGGAATCGGGAAACGGTGCAGGCGGTGATCCGCGAGCGGGGCGGTTCTGCCCCTTTCCGGGAGCTGATGCTGGCTTTCGGGGTGACCAAGGGGGAGCGGCAGAGTTTCAAGGGGTTCGTGGACAAACTCGTCACTGACGGCCATCTCGTGCGACTCAGGGGAAACCGCTATGCCCTGGCCGATGGGGAGAATCTCGTGACCGGGCGGCTCACGTGCCACCCGGACGGCTACGGTTTCGTCATTCCCGAAGGGGGAGGGGACGACGTCTATATCCCGGCCCGGGCCCTTGCCGGGAGCATGCACGGTGACACGGTGGAGGTGCGGGTCGAGACCTTCAAGGCCGGCGGCAAGAAGGAGGGGCGGATCGTGCGGACCGTGACGCGGGGGCAAACCCGTGTCGTGGGGCGGTTCGAGCAACTCAAGGGATTCGGGGTCGTGGTTCCCGATGAAACCCGCATCAGCCAGCAGATTGTCATCTCTCAGCAGGGAATCGGTCGGGCCAAGGGGGGACAGACGGTCGTGGCCGAGATCACCGCCTACCCCACGGAGAAGCGCAGGCCCGAGGGGCGCATCGTGGAGGTGCTGGGGTGGCCCGACGACCCTGAAGTGGAAGTCCGGACCATTATCGCCAAGCACGGGCTCCCCTTCGAGTTCCCCGCCGAGGTGCTGGACGAGGCCCGGGCCGTTCCTCAGGCCATCGGGGAGAAGGATCTGCAGGGGCGTACCGATCTGCGGGAGATCGTGACCGTCACCATCGACGGCGAGACGGCCCGGGACTTCGACGATGCCGTGGCGGTCCGGAAGGAGCGGGGGGGGAACATCCGCCTCTGGGTCTCCATCGCCGATGTCTCCCATTACGTGAAGCCCGACGCGCCCCTGGACCGGGAGGCGTACCTGCGGGGGACCTCGGTCTACTTTCCCGACCGCTGTATCCCCATGCTCCCCGAGGAGCTTTCCAACGGCATCTGCTCCCTGAACCCCCGGGTGGAGCGGCTCACCATGACGGCGGAGATGCTCTTCACCCGCAGCGGCACCATGAAAGAGGCCACTTTCTACCCGAGCGTAATCAAAAGCGACGCCCGGCTCACCTACACCATTGTAAAAAAGATTCTCGTGGACGGCGATGCCGAGGCCATGGCGGCTCACCAGGAGCTGGTCCCTCACCTGGAAGTCATGCGGGAGTTGGCCCAGAGCCTCACGGAGAAGCGGCGTAAGCGGGGGAGCATCGACTTTGATCTCCCCGAGCCCCAGATTATCCTCGATCTCCAGGGGGAGACCGTCGACATCATCCAGGCCGAGCGGAACCTGGCCCACCGGATCATCGAGGAGTTCATGCTGGCCGCCAACGAGGCGGTTGCATCCCACATCGAGGCAAAGGGAATCCCCTCCCTCTACCGGGTCCACGAGCCCCCTGACCCGGCAAAGCTCATCGACTTCCAGGAGTTTATCTTCAATTTCGGCTTCCACTTCCGGATGGAGGGGGACCGGGTGGAGCCGGCGGAGATCCAGCGGCTTCTGGTGGAGACCGAGGGGACGCCGGAGGAGCGGATGATCAACCAGGTGCTCCTGCGGTGCATGAAGCAGGCCCGCTACAGTCACGAGAACCTGGGGCATTTCGGGCTTGCGGCCCGCTGTTACACCCACTTCACGTCCCCCATCCGCCGCTACCCTGACCTGGTCGTCCACCGCATCCTCAAGGCGCTCCTGGCCGGGAAGATTACCGACAAGGAGATCGCACGGCTGGAGACAACCCTCCCCGAAACGGCGGAGCAGACCAGCCGGCGGGAGCGGGTCGCCATGGAGGCGGAGCGGGAGATCGTGGCCCTCAAAAAGGCCCAGTTCATGCTCCAGAAGATCGGGGAGGACTTCGACGGCTACATCACCGGGGTCACGTCCTTCGGCCTTTTTGTGGAGCTGACGGAGATATTCGTGGAGGGGATGGTCCACATCTCCACCATGGGTGACGACTACTACCGCTATGTGGAGAAACAGCATTCCCTGGTGGGTGAGCGGACGAAGGAGACCTACCGGATCGGCGACAAGGTGCGGGTGACCGTGGCGGCGGTGAGCATCGAGAAGAAGCAGGTCGAGTTCGTGCTGGCCGGGCTTCATGAGCGGCGGCCCGGTGCCTCGTCGCCGCCGGGGTCGGAGGAGTACCCGCGGATTGCCGTCACGGGGAAGCGCCCCCGGGTTCTTGAAGAGCGACGACGCCAGTCGAAGGGAGATAAGAAGGGAAGCGGCAAGGGGAAGGGGCCACGCGGGAGGCGCCGGTAAACCCGGATATTCCATCAGACGGTGCGAAGCGCCTGCACGAGCCCTGCCGGACGCTTTCCGGCATCTTGCCGCCCGTTATCCTCACCAATAGCCCTGCTATTGCCTCGTCAAACGGACGCCAATCCGTTCGGAAATCGCCTCGGCAGCATCTCGTGCCCTGATGAAAAATCCGGGTTAAAGAGTGTTGCGCCCTTTCGCAGTGCTGTGCTAGTCTTGACCGGATTTACTTTCGTTTCAAAGGGATAGAACTTTAATGAGCGAAGAGAACGGGAAAGTCCTGCCCTTTCTGGAGCATCTGGCCGAGCTCCGCAAGCGGCTCATCATCATAATCGTCACGGTCGTCATCGGCATGGGCCTCGCCTGGAACCTATCCGGCGACGTCCTCCACTTCGTCACCAAGCCGATCACCGGCAAGACGTACCTGACCGACATCAAGAAGCAGGTCTACCAGGAGGTGGGGAAGCGGTGGCCCGCCGCCTACCAGCAGTTCGATCTGGGCAAAGAGGTGGCTGCCGCCCCCAAGGAACGCAAGCTCAACTACAGCGCTCCCCTGGAGCCTTTTTTCGTCCAGTGCAAAATCTCGATCATCGCCGGTTTCATCCTGGCGCTTCCCATCGTCTTCTACCAGCTCTGGCTCTTCATCGCGCCGGGGCTCACCCGCAAGGAGAAGCGGCTGGTGGTTCCCTTCGTGACGGTGAGCTCCATCAGCTTTTGTGTCGGAGCGCTCTTTTTCCTGGTGATCATCTGGCCGGTCATCATCAACTTCTCCCTCTCCTACGAGGCTGAGGGGCTCAACAGCCTTTTCAACATGAGCGCCTACGTCAACTTCTGTCTCCGGTTGATTTTGCTGTTCGGCCTCATTTTCGACCTCCCTGTCCTGTTGCTCCTGCTGTCCCGCTTCGGGGTCGTGACCTATTCCTTCCTGGCCCGCAACCGGCGCTACGCGCTCCTGGCCAGTTCCATTGTCGCCGCATTCCATGCGGACCTCATCACCATGTTTGTCATCATGGTCCCCCTCTACGGGATGTACGAGATCGGCGTCTGGCTCGTGTTCCTTTTCGGCAAGAGAAAGCCCGCCCCGGCAGAAGCCGAGGCCGGCGGGGAGGGGGAGTAACGCGCCATGCACATATTCAGGAGCATTGAAGAGATAGCGGAGAAGCTTCCCAATGCCGTGGTAACCATTGGCAACTTCGACGGGGTTCACCTGGGGCACCGGGAGATCTTCCGGCGGGTTAAGCGGGAGGCGGCGGCCATTGGCGGCGTGTCCCTGGTCATCACCTTCATTCCCCACCCCATTAAGATGCTGGGAGTGAAGAAAGGGTTCCGCCTGATCAGTACCTATGCCGAGAAGGAGACCCTCCTGGAGGCATCGGGGATCGACTATCTCCTGATCATTCCCTTCACCGGGGAGTTCGCCTCCATCAGTGCCGAGCGGTTCGTGCGGGATATCCTCGTGGGGACCATCGGGGTCCGCAAGCTCATCATCGGGTATGACTATGCCTTCGGCAAAAACCGCCAAGGGGATGTGACGATGCTCCGCCGCATGGGGGAAGAGTTGGGCTTCACGGTGGACATGCTCGAACCGATAACCTCCGGCGACCTCGTCTACAGCAGCACCGCTGTGCGGCAGATGGTCGCCGAGGGTGATGTGCGGGGGGTGGTCCGGCTCCTGGGGCGCCATTTCTCCGTGGGGGGAACGGTGGTCCACGGCCGTCAGCGGGGGAAGGGGCTTGGGTTTCCGACCGCAAATCTCCAGACCGACAAGGAGCTGATTCCCAAACCCGGCGTCTACGCCGTAAAGGTGAAGGTCGAAGAGACCACCTATGACGGGGCGTGCAATATCGGCGACAACCCCACTTTCGGCAACGGGAGCCTCTCCATCGAGGTGTTCATCTTCGATTTCGACGGAGATATCTACGGGCGCGAGGTGCGGCTCTACTTCGTGGACCGGATCAGGGACGAGGTGACGTTTCCCAATCCCCAGGTCCTCCAGGAGGCCATCGCCCGTGACGTGGCGCGGTGCCGGGAGCTTTTGCGCGACGTTGCCATCATCGAGTACCAGGAGTACCTGGCAGAGGAAGCCCCGTGACCGCTCTCGCCGGCGACAAACGCCTCTGGCTCGGGATCGGGGTCAGTATTGCCCTGCTGGCGCTCCTCTTCCGCTCCGTCGACCCGGCGGAACTCATCCGGGCCTTTCGGGGGATCCAGGGAATCTGGCTCGTCCCCGCCGTTGTCTTTACCTTCCTCAGCTACCTCATGAGGGCGGTCCGCTGGAAGTACCTCCTCTCACCCCTCAAGCAGACCTCCTTCCCAAACCTTGTCTCCGCAACCCTTATCGGGTACATGGCCAACAACCTCCTGCCGGCCCGGCTCGGGGAGCTGGTGCGGGCCTACGTTCTCGGAGAGCAGGAGGGGATCGGCACGGGGGCGGTGGTGGCGACCCTGGTCATCGACCGGCTGGCCGACGGTTTCACGGTGCTCCTTCTGCTGGTGACGGCCGTCTTCACTCTGCGTCTTCCGCCGGGGAGCGAAGCGGCCCAGCAGGGGCTCGTGGCGGGGGGGTACATCACCCTCGGGCTCTACCTGGCGGTCGTGGTCTTCCTGGTCCTCCTGAGGCGGAACACCATGGGGACCATCCGGCTCCTTGAGCGGCTTCTGAGGCCTTTTCCCGGTAAAATTGCCGAGAAGGTCATCCCCTTTCTCGGGGCGTTCATCGACGGGGCGCGGATTACCCCCCACTGGAGGGAGCGGCTGGCCCTTGTGGCCTCGTCACTCGTCATCTGGGGGTTCGCGGTTTTCCCCATCCATTGCGTGCTCAAGGCCTTCGGGCTGAATTTTCCCATCCCTGTTTCGCTTTTTATCATGGTTCTCCTCGTTTTCGCCGTCATGGTCCCGGCCTCTCCCGGTTTCGTGGGGACCTACCACGCCGCGTGCGTGTACGGATTACTCGCCCTGGGGGTGCCGAGAGGGATGGCCTTGAGTGTGGCCATTGTCATTCATGGAATAAATTTTTTCCCCGTCATCGTTGTGGGACTTGCCTGCCTCTGGCGGGAGAACCTGTCGCTCTCGGCCCTTAGCAAGAAGGCGGTGCGGTGATGGAGCACAGGCTCGCGTGGTATCCCACCCCCAGCTACCTGGTGAAGCGGAAGGCTATCGTTGAGTTTCTGGAGAAGGTGCCGGTGCGGCGGGTCCTTGAAGTGGGGTGCGGCGCCGGCGACCTTCTCCGGTTTCTTGCAGGGCGTGGTTACGCTGGTGTTGGGATCGACCTTTCGGCCGAAGCGGTGGCAGCGGCCCGGGCGATTGCGGACCTGTCCCGCTTTCGCGTGGAGCAGGCCGAGGTTGACGATGTGTCGGGAATCTTCGAGGTTGTGATTGCCTCGGAAGTCCTTGAGCACTGTCTCGATGACGTGGCTTTCCTCCGGAAGCTCCGCCGGAAGACGGCGGAAGGCGGGCGCCTGATTCTGACGGTGCCGGCCCGCATGGCCAAGTGGGGTGCCAATGACGAGTTGTGCGGCCATTTACGCCGCTACGAGCGGGAGGAACTTCGAGCACGGCTTGTGGAAGCAGGATTTGAACCCCTCACCGTCGTTTCCTACGGGGTGCCGATTTACAATTTGATGAAGCCATTTTACGATCGGGCCGTTGTGGGGAAGGTGACAGAGGTGGAGCTGCTGGAGAGACGGACTGAAAAGAGTGGCGGGATGCGGTTGCTGCCGAGGCTCGGCGGACTCTTCGCACTTCTCTTTAACGACGTGACCATGTACCCGTTTTACCTTATTCAAAGGCTCTTTTACCGAACCGATCTCGGTAACGGTTATGTGGCGGTTGCTCTGAATCCGCGTGGAGAGGGGTAGACGGCGATGTTTTCATCTTTTTTTAGACGGGTTGATCCCTTTGCGGTGCTGGCAGTGACAGTACCGCTCGCCATCTATCTCCTGACCCTCGCCCCGTCGGTCACCTTTTTCGACAGCGGCGAATTCATCACCGCTATCCATTCCCTCGGCACAGCCCATTCGCCGGGCTATCCCTTCTTCGTCAACTACGCCAAACCGTTCACCTGGCTCCCCTTCGGGAACATCGCCTTCCGCGTCAATATCGCCACGGCGGTTTCGGCGGCTGCAGCCTGCTATGGAGCGTACCTTCTGGTGCTGGTCATGCTTCCCGGCGGGGATGCCGACGGCGCTGCGATGCCGCGCTACGTTGCCCGGGGATGCGCCCTCGCCGCGGCCCTGGCCTTTGCCTTCTCGGCCCGCCTCTGGCTCCAGTCGAACCATGACAAGCCCTATCCCCTGGTCTCGTTCATCGTCGCCGTGGTTTTCTGGGCGCTGCTCCGCTTCCGTACGCGCTACGACGAAGGGGAGGAATGTCCCCACTACGTCTATCTCGGGGCATTCCTCTGCGGACTTGCCACCGGCGCCCACCAGACAATCATCCTCATGCTGCCGTCCTTTGCCTGGCTCATTATCTCCAAGGATTGGCGGCTCCTGGGGAGGGTAAAGGAATTCCTCATCGCCGTCGCCTTTGGCCTGCTCGGGTTTGCCATCCAGCTTCATATGCCGGTTCGAGCCTTGAAGAATCCTCTCCTCAACTGGGGAGATCCCCGGACATTGGATCAATTTCTCTGGAATCTGCTCCGCAAGGGATATCCCAGCGACCCTCCAGTTCGGGATCTGACGCTACTCTGGCAACAACTGTGCGCCTTCAACGTGCCGTCGGAGTTTACCTGGGTGGGAATCGGCCTCCTGGTGCTGGGGCTTGTGGTCAGTTGCCGGAGGCGGCGGGATGAGGTGATTGCCTACTTTCTCGGTATCGGCACCTCGCTTGTTGTCATCGTGGGTCACTTTAATGCGCAGGCTGACCTGATCTTCCTTACCGAAGAGTTTTTCACCCCCCTCTATCTTCTCTCCGCCGTTTTCATCGGGGTGGGACTGTTCTGGCTTCTGCGGCGGGCCGTCGACAGTATTCAAGTCGAAAAATTGACGTCGGTGCCGATAAAGGTACTCGTCCTGGTTTTTACCCTGATGCTCCCTGGGACCATCTGCGCCCTCAACTACTACGAGAACGACCAGCATGACAATTATGTGGCCTTCGACTACGCCACGAATACCTTCCGGTCGCTCCCACATAATACCGCTCTATTCACCTGGGGGGACAGCGGCGCCTTCCCTCTCTGGTATCTCCAGGGGGTCGAACGGATGCGGGAGGACCTGGATCTGCTCCACACGCCACATCTGGTCTTCCGGTGGTATCTGGATGCCTTTCCCCACCTCTTCGGCCAGAGCATGCTGCGGGCCGTGCCCGAAGACGCCCAGTCGGCCGAGTCGGCCCTGAAGATGGCAGTGGCCGAACAGATTGGTCGCAGGCCGGTCTTTATCGATTTCTCCACCCGCTACTCGCTCCCCTTTGCCGAGTACGGCATGCAGCAGCGGGGGATTGCCTACCGCCTGATCCAGGGAGGGAAGGATACGGTCTACCCCCCTGACCTCTCTGTCTGGGGTCTCTACAGCAGCCGGGGCTACACGAGCCAGATGGGGTTCCGGGATCTCGACACGGGGAAGGCAATCCTGATCTATGCCATGGCAAGGCTTGAGGGGGGAGAGATTTTGCTGCGGACGGGATACCGTTCCCCGGGGGTGGAAGAACTGCGCCTGGCCGCCGCCATCGCGCCAGAACTGAGGGGTCAGGTGGAGCAGATGCTCGGCGCGTACGGGGTGAGGTGAGCCATGGATATCACGGGAAAGACACGGGTGCTTGGCATTATCGGCTGGCCGGTGGCCCATTCCCTGTCGCCGCTCATGCAGAACGCCGCCCTGGAGGCCATGGGGCTCGACTGGATCTACGTTCCCTTCGCCGTGCGCCCGGAAGACCTCGCCAGTGCCGTGGCGGGACTCAGGACCCTTGGCGTTTCCGGATTCAACGTGACCATCCCCCACAAGACCGCCATCATCCCCCTTCTTGACCGTATTACCCCCGAGGCGCGCCTCATGGGGGCGGTCAACACGGTGAAACGGGAAGGGGATGATCTTGTGGGTTACAATACCGACGGTGAGGGCTTCATCCGGTCCCTGGCGGAAGACCTCGGGTTTGTCCCGGCCGGAAGGCGCATCCTTGTCCTGGGAGCTGGGGGAGCGGCCCGGGCTGCTGTGGCATCACTGGCCCGGGGAGGGGCCGCTACCGTCATGATTGCCAACCGGAGCGTGGCCAGGGGGGAGGAGCTGGTGGAAGCATTTCAAGGTGTGTTTGGCGGCACGCAATTTGCTGCAATGCCTCTCGATATCCCCCTGATCAATGCAGAAGTCCAAAATTTTGACTTGCTCGTTAATACCACGTCCGTGGGGATGGGGGAAACCGCATTCGAAGGGCTCGATATCTCGCGCATGAACCCCGCTGCTTCCGTGTACGACATGGTCTATGCCCCCTGGGAAACACCGCTTCTTGCCGAGGCATCCCGGGGGGGGAGGCGGTGCGCGAACGGGATCGGCATGCTTGTGGCGCAGGGTGAGTGCGCCCTTGCCATCTGGACCGGCATGGAGCCGCCACCCGGCATCATGAGGAGACGTGTTCTGGCAGCCCTGAAGCGCTAACCACTTCTTGACATTGGGGTTTTGCCACCCTACCATTACGGCGACTTTTTCCGCGGAGAATCTATGCAGGCCAGCAGACTGGGAGAACTCCTGGTTCGAAATAACGTCATCACCAAAGAGCAGCTCGCCAAGGCCCTTGAGGAGCAGAAGAGCGCAGACGGGCAGCAGCGCCTCGGCTCCATTCTCATCAAGAACGGTCTCATCTCCGAACCTGATCTTACCTCGTTCCTTTCCAAGCAGTACGGTGTTCCCTCCATCAACCTGAGCGAATTCGAGGCCGAGCAGGCGGTCGTCAAGATCATCCCCGCCGATGTGGCCCAGAAGTACCAGATCGTCCCGGTGAACAGGGCCGGTTCCACCCTGATCATCGCCATGGCCGACCCATCCAATATCTTCGCCATCGATGACATCAAGTTCATGACCGGCTACAACGTGGAGGTGGTGGTGGCCTCCGAGTCGGCCATCAAGGCGGCCATCGACAAGTACTACGACCAGTCTGCGTCCCTGGCCGATGTCATGGGCGACCTGGAGATGGACGATCTCGAGGTGATCGACACCGACGACGAGGTGGATGTATCGTCCCTGGAGCGGGCCACCGAAGACGCTCCGGTCGTGAAGCTCGTGAACCTGATCCTGACCGACGCCATCAAGCGGAAGGCCAGCGATATCCATATCGAGCCCTACGAGCGGTCGTTCCGGGTCCGTTACCGGATTGACGGGGTCCTCTACGAGGTGATGAAACCCCCCCTGAAGCTCAAGAACGCCATCACATCCCGAATCAAGATCATGGCCGAGCTGGACATCGCCGAACGGCGCCTCCCCCAGGACGGCCGGATCAAGATTAAGCTTGGCGGCGGCCAGGACATGGACTACAGGGTATCGGTTCTTCCGACCCTCTTCGGGGAGAAGGTAGTCCTGCGGCTCCTGGATAAGTCGAACTTGCAGCTGGACATGACCAAGCTGGGTTACGAGCCCGATGCGCTCCACTATTTCAAGGAGGCGATCCACAAGCCCTTCGGCATGGTGCTCGTCACCGGTCCCACGGGGAGCGGCAAGACGGTCTCCCTATACTCGGCCTTGGGAGAGCTCAACAAGACCACTGAAAACATCTCCACTGCCGAAGACCCGGTAGAGTTCAACTTTGCCGGCATCAACCAGGTGCAGATGCACGAGGATATCGGCCTCAACTTCGCCGCTGCTCTCCGCTCATTTCTGCGCCAGGACCCTGACATTATCATGATCGGCGAGATCCGTGACTTCGAGACCGCCGAGATCGCCATCAAGGCGGCCCTCACCGGGCACCTGGTCCTCTCCACCCTTCACACCAACGATGCCCCGGCCACCATCAACCGCCTCCTCAACATGGGGGTCGAGCCGTTCCTGGTGGCGTCGGCCGTGAACCTGATTACCGCCCAGCGTCTTGCCCGCCGGGTCTGCTCCGAGTGCAAACAGCCGGAAGAGATCCCGATCCAGGCCCTCATCGATGCCGGTGTTTCCCCCGACGAGGCGCCGAGCTACGTCTGCTACAAGGGGACCGGCTGCGTCAAGTGCAACAACACCGGCTACAAGGGACGGGTTGGCTTCTATCAGGTCATGCCGATGCTGGAGGAGATCCGGGAGTTGATCCTTAACGGCGCCAATACCGCGGAGATCAAGCGGGAGTCCATGAGGCTCGGGATCAAGACCATGCGCCAGTCGGGGCTTACCAAGCTGAAAGAGGGCGTTACGTCCTTTGAGGAGGTGCTGCGGGTCACCGTGGCCGACGATTAAACACAATGTCATATTTGAGCGATCACGGCGTTGGCTCGGTCTCGGCTTCCTCAGCGTACTCTCAGTACGCCTCCGGAGCCTCAACCTCGCCGCCTTGTGCTCATCTCACATCTGACATTGTGGAATGGAGAACACCATAATGGCCAACATGCATCAGCTGCTCACGGAGCTCGTCAATCGTGGAGGGTCGGACCTCCATCTCACCACCAACTCTCCTCCCCAGATCCGGATCGACGGGAAACTGCTGCCCCTCGACATGCCACCCCTGAATGCGGTCGATACGAAGCAGCTCTGCTACAGCATCCTTACCGAGCAGCAGAAGCACAAGTTCGAGGAGAACAACGAGTTGGACCTCTCCTTCGGCATCAAGGGACTGTCACGTTTCAGGGGTAACGTCTTTGTCCAGCGGGGGGCCGTGGCCGGGGTGTTCCGGGTTATTCCCTACAAGATCCTCTCCTTCGAGGAACTGGGGCTCCCGCCGGTGGTGAGGGAGTTGGCCGAGAAGCCCCGGGGCCTTGTCCTCGTCACCGGTCCCACCGGCAGCGGCAAGTCCACGACCCTGGCCGCCATTATCGACAAGATCAACACCGACCGCCACGAGCACATCGTCACCGTCGAGGATCCCATCGAGTACCTCCACCCCCACAAGAGCTGCGTGGTGAATCAGCGGGAGGTGGGAGCCGACACCAAGAGCTTCAAAAACGCCCTCAAGTACATCCTCCGCCAGGACCCGGACGTGGTTCTCGTGGGGGAACTCCGGGACCTGGAGACCATCGAGGCGGCCCTGACCCTGGCCGAAACCGGTCACCTCTGCTTTGCCACGCTCCATACGAACTCCGCGGTCCAGACCATCAACCGGATCGTGGATGTGTTCCCCTCCTACCAGCAGCCCCAGGTTCGCGCCCAGCTTTCCTTTGTCCTCGAAGGTGTTCTCTCCCAAACCCTTCTTCCCAAAGCCAGCGGCACGGGGAGGGTGCTCGCCATCGAGGTCATGGTGCCGAACCCGGCCATCCGCAACCTGATCCGCGAGGACAAGATCCATCAGATCTACTCCCAGATGCAGGTGGGGCAGGAGAAGTTCGGCATGATGACCATGAACCAGTGTCTGTACGGCCTGTTGCAGAAGCGGCACATCACCATGGACGTCGGCATGGGGCGCTCGCCTGATCCCGACGAGCTCAAGCAGATGCTTACCAGCGGTGTGCGGCCCCAGGCGCCGCGCCCCCCCATGAGATAAACAGGATTCGGAAGGAAGCAGGAGGATAGCAATGCCGAAATTCAGTTGGGAAGCGCGAAGCAGGACCGGAGCGGCTCAGAAGGGGGTCATGGAGGCCGCGAGCGCGGCTGCCGTGGAAGCACAGCTCAAGAAGTTCGGGTTTGGCTCCATCTCCGTGAAGGAGGAGGGAAAAGGGCTCAGCATGGAGCTGAAGCTCCCCGGCTTCGGGAAGAAGGTGGAGACGAAGGATCTCGTCATCTTCACCCGGCAGTTCGCCACCATGATTGATTCGGGCCTGCCGCTGGTCCAGTGCCTCGATATTCTCTCCAGCCAGCAGGAGAACGCGACCTTCAAGGAAGTTCTCATCAAGGTGAAAGAGACGGTGGAGGGGGGCTCCACCTTTGCCGATGCCCTGTCGAAGCACCCCAAGGTCTTCGACCAGCTCTTCGTGAACCTGGTTGCCGCCGGCGAGGTGGGGGGTATCCTCGATACCATCCTCAACCGTCTCGCCGCCTACATCGAAAAGGCCATGAAGCTCAAGAAGCAGATCAAGGGGGCCATGGTCTATCCGGCCACCATCATGACCATTGCCATCGGCGTAGTGGCGGTCATCCTGATCTTCGTCATTCCCACTTTTGCCAAGATGTTCGCCGATTTTGGGGGAGAGTTGCCGGGAGCCACCAAATTCGTCATTGCCCTCAGCAACTTTGTGGTGAAGTACATCCTCCTCATCATCGGACTCATCTTCGCCGTGGTTGTGGCCATCAAGAAGTACTACGCCACGCCGAACGGGAAGAAGACCCTGGACACCCTCGCCCTCAAGGCCCCCATTGCCGGCCCCCTCATCCGGAAGGTTTCGGTGGCCCGCTTTACTCGTACCCTCGGCACCCTCATCTCCAGCGGCGTGCCGATCATGGACGGGCTTGAGATCGTTGCCAAAACCGCCGGCAACAAGGTGGTGGAGGAGGCGGTCTACAAGGTGAGGAGTTCCATCGCCGAAGGTAAGACCATGGCCGAACCGCTCCAGGAGTGCGGCGTCTTTCCCCCCATGGTGGTCCAGATGATCTCCGTCGGTGAGGCCACCGGCGCCATGGACGCCATGCTGAGCAAGATCGCCGACTTCTACGACGACGAGGTGGACGATGCCGTGAGCGCCCTCACGGCCCTCATGGAGCCGATGCTCATGGTGTTCCTCGGCACCACCGTGGGGGGCCTTGTCATCGCCATGTACCTGCCGATTTTCAAGCTGGCCGGAACCGTCGGCGGTTAGCCGGAGCCGATGTACAGAGAACGGCTCGTATGGTTCATCCTTGCCCGGGTGGTGGTGGTTTCCCTCTTTCTTTTCTCCACCATTGTCCTGCGCGCGCGGGGGACCGGCACCCTCGGCGAACAGGCCCTTGACGGCATAACCGCCATCCTGGTTGCCACCTACGGCTTCTCCATCCTGTTGCTCCTGATTCTCAAGCTGGCAAAGGGATACCAGCTACCCCTCACCTATGCGCAGATCATCTGGGACATCCTTTTCGTCACGGGGCTTATTCTCTATACGGGAGGAATTTCCAGCCCCTTCTCGTTTCTCTATCTGCTGGCGATCATCAGTGCCAGCGTCCTTCTGGCGCGTCGGGAGGCCTTTTATACGGCATCGCTCTGCTCCATCGTCTACGGCGGGATCATCGATCTGCAGTATTACGGGCAACTGGTATCCATTGGGCTGGGCCCCCTCGTGGCCCAGCGATATGGCACCAACTATATCTTCTATACGATCTTCATCAATATTGTAGCCTTCTTCCTGACCGCGCTCCTGACAGGGTATCTGGCCGAGCGGGCCAGGGAAAGCGAGACGGAACTTGAAAAACGGGCCATTGATTACGAGGAACTGGAACGCCTCAACAGCTCCATAGTCTCCAACCTCACCAGTGGCCTTCTGACCGTTACCGCCGAGGGGCGCATCCGGGTCTTCAACCACTACGCCGAGACCTTTACCGGCATCACTCAGGAGGATGCCTACGACCGGGACCTCTATGACATCTTTCCGGGATTCCGCCTCTACGAGGGGAACCTCTCCAATGTTAAGCGGGGAGTCTTCGAATTGCTGGCGAAAAACGGCCGCAAGCTCATTGTCGGGTTCAATAGCGTGCCCCTTACCGGCAAGGAGGGGGAGAGCGCGGGGACGCTCATCAATTTCCAGAACCTGACCCAGATAAAACGGATGGAGGAGAATCTCAAGCGGGCCGACCGTCTTGCTGTCATCGGGGAACTCTCGGCCCGCATGGCCCATGAGATCCGAAATCCTTTGGCAGCCATCAGCGGATCGGCTCAACTCATCGCCCAGGGAGACGGGATTCCCGAGGCCGACCGTGAACTCTTTGCCATTGTCCTGCGGGAAGCTGACCGGCTTAATGGCCTCATAACCGATTTTCTCGCCTATGCCCGACCCAGCCAGCCGGAGAAGGGACCGGTCAACCTGACCGATCTTGTTGGAGAGATCGTATCCCTTGTGACACCGGACCGGCGTTTCGAACAAGTCAGGATTATCAACCGTGTGGAACCGGATTTTACCCTTCCGATTGATCCGGACCAGTTTCGGCAGGTCTTCTGGAACCTGTTCGTGAATGCGGCCGAGGCGATGAGCGAGGGGGGGACGATCACTGTTGATGCGGAACGGATCGACGAGATCCGCTCTGATGGCGAACCGCGGAGCGCTTACCGGATAACCGTTGCCGATGACGGTTCCGGCATGAACCAGGAAACCATTTCCAGGATTTTCGAGCCGTTTTACACCAGCAAGGCGAGCGGAACCGGCCTTGGCCTTGCCACCGTTTACCGCATCATCGAAGCCCACGGCGGCAGGATTACCGTGGAAAGCGCGGAAGGAACCGGAACCATATTCATCATATTTATTCCCGTCCAGAGAAATTACTGAGCAGCAAAGACTCGTTCAATAGCCCATCTAACCGTCAGGGAGAGACGTCATGGAAATACGAATACTGGTTGTCGATGACGAGTTGAGCATGCGGGAATTCCTCGCCATTCTCCTCAAACGCGAGGGGTACGCGGTGGATCAGGCCGATTGCGCGGAAAAGGCCCTGGAGTTCCTTGACTCAATTACCTACGATCTGGTCATTTCCGATGTGAAAATGCCCGGTCTGGACGGCATTGCCCTGCTGGGGCGGATCAAGGAAAACTCTCCCGACACCGCGGTCCTCATGATGACCGCCTTCTCCACCGCCGAGCAGGCCGTGGAGGCCATGAAGCTGGGGGCCTACGACTACATCGCCAAGCCCTTCAAGGTGGAGGAGGTGAAGGTCCTCGTCCGTAACGCCCTTGAGAAGCGGGACCTGAAGCGGGAAAACCAGCGTCTGCGCCAGGAGGTCCAGGAGCGGTACGGCTTCAGCGGCTTGATCGGCAAGAGCAAGAAGATGCGGGAACTCTACTCCCTCATCGAGCGGGTGGCCCCCAGCATCGCCAACGTCCTGATTCTGGGTGAGAGTGGCACCGGCAAGGAACTGGTGGCACGGGCCATCCACTACAACAGCCCCCGCAAGGACAAGGCCTTCGTGGCGGTGAACTGCGGCGCCATTCCCGAAACACTCATGGAGAGCGAACTCTTCGGCCACAAGAAGGGCTCCTTCACCGGCGCCATCAACGACCGGGCCGGCCTCTTCGAGCAGGCCGGCGGCGGCACCCTCTTCCTCGACGAGATCGGCGAAGTGCCGCTCCAACTTCAGGCAAAGCTCCTGCGGGTCCTCCAGGAAAAGGAGTTCAGGCGGGTAGGGGGAGTAGCCGACCAGAAGGCCGACGTGCGGATCGTTGCCGCCTCCAACCGCAACCTGGAAGAGCAGGTGCGGGAAGGCTCCTTCCGGGAAGACCTCTTCTACCGGCTGAACGTGGTCCAGCTCCAGATGCCTCCCCTGCGGGAGCGGACAGAAGACATCCCCCTGCTGGTGGAGCATTTTTACCGCAAGTACGTTCAGTCCAACCGCAACGGAGAGATTATCACCCCTGGCGCCCTGAAGATTCTCATGTCATATCCGTTTCCGGGAAATGTGCGCGAACTGGAGAACCTGGTGGAACGGTGCATGGTTCTTGGCGGGGGGACCATTTCCGAGGAGAGCCTTCCGCCCCAGGTCCGGGGGAGCCAGAAGTCCGCGACGGCCCCGGTCGGTGATTTCGAGATTCCTTCCGAAGGGATGGACCTGGAAGGGTACCTGGACGGCATCGAGAAGAGGATCCTCCTCCAGGCCCTGGAGCGGTGCGGCGGGGTCAAGAAGAAAGCAGCCGAGCTTCTGGGGCTCACGTTCCGGTCATTCCGCTACCGTCTGGCCAAGTTCGGGATGGATGAGGAATGATTTTTGCCTCGTCCGCAGAATCTGTGGGTAGTTGGCTGAAAAAATAAGGGCATTGCCCCTCCGTGAAGGATAAGATTGTTTTTGCGAGAAACGATCAAGTCCGACACGGGAGAAGCAATGCTTATCAAGACTGTACTGAACAAGTTCGAGCGTTTCAAGTCCTTCATTTACGGAGATTGCCGACTGGCGAAAGTCGGCGGCTCAGAAGCACTGGTCATTGACATCAAGGCTCGTCGCAACAGCAAGCCCGAATGCCCGGAATGTGGCAAGCGAGGCAAGACATACGACACGCAACCGGCCCGACTGTTCGAGTATGTGCCGATCTGGGCGTTCAAGGTCTTCTTTCGCTACGCTCCCCGTCGGGTTCTGTGCCCAATCCATGGGGTAAAGGTTGAATCCCTCCCCTGGGGGTATGGCAAAGAGCAAATGACGATCTCGTACCAGGTCTATCTTGCCCGGTGGGCTCGGCGACTCTCCTGGAAGGAAGTTGCCGAAATCTTTAAGACCAGTTGGGACAGCATCTTTCGGGCGGTGCAGTATGCTGTCGATTACGGCCTGGCAAACAGAAACCTTGATGGCGTTACGGAAATCGGTGTTGATGAAATTGCCGTCTTCAAGGGCCATCAGTATCTTA
The DNA here is from genome assembly GCF_000012925.1 of Geobacter metallireducens GS-15. NCBI lineage: Bacteria > Pseudomonadati > Thermodesulfobacteriota > Desulfuromonadia > Geobacterales > Geobacteraceae > Geobacter > Geobacter metallireducens. The sequence goes on from NC_007517.1 coordinate 1,567,526, forward strand.
CGATGGTCTATCAGCTCAATGCCGGCGTCAGGCGTCTTCTCTGGTGTGGTCCGCAACGTCGGATAAGAACGCTACTGCGCTTCTTTCGGGAATTCGGCAAAGAACGCAGCGCCAAGCTCAAGTATGTCTGCAGCGACATGTGGGCACCGTATCTCAAGGTTATCGCCAAGCGGGCACCCAATGCCGTGAACATCCTCGACCGCTTCCACATCATGCGGAAGTTTAACGAAGCGATTGACGAGGTTCGGCGCACCGAAGCCAAGGAGTTCAAGGCCGCCAAGCAGGAGAACGTCCTGGAAAAGGGCCGTTGGTTGCTGCTGAAACGGCCGGAAAATCTGTCCGAGAAGCAGACGTCACGATTGGGAGATTTGCTCAAGCTCAACCTCTCATCAATCAAGGCATATCTGCTGCGCGAGGACTTTCAGCAGTTCTGGGACTACCAGCGGTCTGACTTTGCTGGCAAGTTCCTCGACGACTGGGTCATCAGGACAATGCAAACTGACCTGGAACCGATGAAGAAGGTTGCCAGGATGTTACGCAACCACAAACCGATGATTCTCAACTGGTTCAAGGCAAAAGGCCGACTTTCCAGCGGCGCGGTAGAGGGTCTGAACCTCAAAGCAAAACTGACTATCAGAAAAGCGTACGGTTTCCGAACCATCAAGTGCCTGCAAGTGGCGCTATATCACACACTTGGCGACTTGCCAGAACCCCTGTGTCACCACAGATTCTGCTAAAGAGCCTGATTTAGGAGAGTGACAAATTTTGTCATGGCTGAGTGACCAAAGATGTGAAGTTTTTTTTTGTGTGAGTAAGCAGGTTGAAATTATTGGTGTTTTGGTGTATGAATGATTGGCCTGGCTTTTGCTAAATGAGAAGCAACGTTTAAGGACTAAGCGGATAATTGGCCAAGTATCCTGATTCCAAGACGCACCAGAAGCACACACAGGAAAGGAGATGCACATGCTACAGAAACTTAGGAACAAGAAAGGCTTCACCCTCATCGAGCTGCTGATCGTTGTGGCGATTATCGGCATCCTGGCAGCGATTGCGATTCCGCAGTTTGCGGCCTATCGTCAGAAGGCATTCAACTCTGCTGCCGAGTCTGACTTGAAAAACACCAAGACTAATCTTGAATCTTATTATTCTGAACACCAATTTTATCCGAATTAATGCAAGAAGTTTCTGTTGTCTCTGATAACCGCTCAGACGAAAGGAGTTATTTATGAAGAAAAAGATATTTCTTACAGGCCTTTGCTTTCTGTCTATTGGTAGCGTGGCGTTTGCTGCTTCAAAAGATGTGACTGGTTCTGGCGAGATTGGTGGGTCTAATAGTACCCCTAAGTTGGCTATCCAGACATCGAACCAGGTAACCCTTACTTATGACGGTGGCACGGGCCATACCTATGGTATTGCCACGCTTCATGCAAAGGGCACTCGAAAGTACGCATCTACTTCCAATGATACAAAAATTTATTACAATGATAACACCGCTACTGCTGCTCCCTCTGCACCTGTCGGAACGGCAACTATCGGCGGCTCCACTAACTGGAAAAATGCACTTTAAGTGCACGCTGTTCATGCTTGATACGCAAAACGAGGTGCTTATGCACCTCGTTTTGCGTTTGTTGCCAAGGATTTGTGTGGGGTGAATGATGTTGGTGCCGTCACATTTTTTTGTTAGTTTTCTCGGCGTGGCATGGGTCGGATTTTTCCGGGATAAAATTCTGTATGCCCTGTTCGGGGTGGCTCTGTTTCTTTTGTTGCTTGCGCCGACCCTCAGTTTCTTTTCCATGAGGCAAGTTCAGGAACTAAGCATCACGTTATCACTTTCTGCCATATCCATTTCCCTCCTTCTGCTGGCGGTTTTTCTCGGTGCAACTTCTATTTGGCGTGACATAGAAAGGCGCTATACGAGTTCTGTGCTCGGTTTGCCTGTGGCACGCTCCACGTATGTTCTCGGCAAATTCGCAGGTATCGCCATGTTTTTGCTGGTGGGTACTCTTGTTCTTGGGGCAGTGGCATTGTTGGTCATTCCCATCGCTTCGCTTCAATATCCATCATCCGTCCCCATCCCTTGGTTTAATATCGTTGCGGCAATCCTTGCCGATGGTTTCAAGGCGGTGTTGATTGCAGCGGTGGCTCTGCTTTTTTCCTCGTTGAGCACGTCTTTTTTTCTTCCCATATTCGGCACATTGTCGGTGTGTCTTGCTGGTAGCGCTTCTCAAGAGGTTATTGAATTTGTCCGTGGTGACTATGGCAAACAATTGGCTCCAGTCTCTCGTCTGGCCATTGAAGCAATATATTATCTTCTTCCAAACCTTAGTGCCTTTGATTTGAAGGTGCAGGCAATTTACGGCCTCCCCATTGATTTGTCCTCATTGCTTTTGACCTTCGCCTATTTTCTTGTTTACGTGGCAGTTGTGCTCTTTTTGGCAGTTTGCAGCTTCAACCGTCGGGAGTTGCTATGAAGCGTGTGCTGCTGGCTCTTGTGCTGGCCGCTGCATTTTTTGTGGTAAATTTCTCCCTTGACCGACAGATGGCTAATCGGCCGGTGGTGGTCAAACTGGGCTATTCCCCCAGTGGGCAAGTGCTGAAGCTTGTCGCCGGGGATTTGAAACCGCTTGTGGCAGAATTTAATGTGCTCAGAGTGGTGATCTACTTCGGTTCATTGGTAGAAAAATGGAAAAGTCGTATTCAACTTCCCCCTGAATATCCCAATATGTTTCGCACAATCGAAACCGCTGTTCGTCTCGACCCTTACAATATGGATGCTTATTATTTCGCACAAGCTGCTTTTACCTGGCAGGTGGGCCATGCCTCCGATGTCAATTATTTACTTGACTATGGCATGAAGTATCGCACCAGGGATTGGCAACTGCCGTATTTTGCCGGATTTAATGCAGCTTATTTCTTGCATGAGTATGATTCTGCCGCTACCTATATGCAGCGGGCAGCCAGGCTTTCAGGTCACGATCTGTTGACTAATTTGACTGCGCGCTATTTTTACGAATCGGGCCGCGAAGATTTGGGAATTGCATTCCTGCGCGATATGATCGCACGAACTACCGACAAAAAAGAGCGAACTATTTACGAATTAAGGTTGAAAGCACTTATCGCTGTACAGAAACTGAACAGCGCGGTTCGACGCTATCGGGCTGAGCACGGTGCATTGCCGGAGAACTTGCAGGCTCTTGTTAAAATCGGCTATCTCCTCAGGATTCCCGATGATCCCTATGGTGGTGAGTTCTTTCTGGACAAACGTGGCATGGTCCGTACCAGCAGTCAGATGGCTATGGCCCGTTCAACGGGCAAAAGTGGTGGGGAAAATGACTGATAACATTGAAATTGACATTGCCAATTTAGGTAAAACCTATCGTGGCAAGAAACACACTATCGTGCAAGCCTTGAAGGGGTTGAATATTGCAATCCGTAAAGGTGAGGTGTTCGGCTTTCTCGGCCCTAACGGGGCAGGGAAAAGCACCACTATCAAGATACTGACGGGGCAGATCAAAGGGTCTGAAGGTAGCGCGACTATTCAGGGGGTGCCTGTTGAAGATCCGACCAGCCGTAAGAAGCTGGGATACCTGCCTGAAAATCCCTCGTTCTATGATTTTTTGACCGCCAGGGAATATTTGCGATTGGTTGGGAATGCCTATGGGATGTCTCCTAATGCCATCTCTTGTTCAACAGGAGAGGTTCTTGCAAAACTGGAACTTGAGCATGCCGCCGATCGACCCATTCGTGGTTACAGCAAAGGGATGGTGCAGCGGCTTGGCTTGGCTCAGGCAATGCTTGCCGACCCAGAGTTACTGATTCTTGACGAGCCGATGAGCGGCCTCGACCCACTTGGTCGGGCACTGGTTAAAGATTTGATTAAAGAACTGAAACAGGCTGGGAAAACCATTTTTTTCAGCACACACATCACTGCCGATGTTGAGATAGTTTGCGACCGGGTTGGAATTTTAGTGGGTGGTGAACTAAAGGCACTGGACAGGGTGGAAAGTATTCTAGACCAGGGTATTGATGGGTATCGTTTGTCATTTGCCGCAGCAGAGGAAAGGACCATTGAGCAATTAGTTGCTGTTGATGAGCTCAAGGCAACACTGGAACACATTCTTGCGCAAGGAGGGCGAATTGAGCGAATCGAACCATTGCGTCGAGACCTGGAGCGTTATTTCCTTGATGTGGTAAAAGGCACAAACCATGAACATTCGTAAATCTTTTCAGGTAATGCTGCTTTGGATGATAGTGCTGGGCATCTTTTATCCGGCTATATTTGCCGGGTTAAATTCGGTGGATGACCAGAAGATGCTTTATGCCTTGGGAGAATTGCCGAATAGAGCTTTACTGGACTGGTTCCGACCTGGACAAAGTTTTTATTATCGACCGTTGTTGTCGTTCACTTTTCGTCTCGATTATCTGCTTTGGGGGCAGGAAGTCAGTTTCTATCATCTGGAAAACATTTTAATTCATGGTGCCAGCGCCACCTTGATTTTTTTCATCCTCCGGCAACTTGTTTCTCTCCAAATTCCGCAACAAAAGGACACCGAATGGCCCCTGATTGGGGCATTGCTGTTTGCGCTGCATCCGATAGTAACTGAATCGGTTAACTGGATATCTGGACGAACCGATTTGCTCGGTACTTTTTTTGTCTTGTCTGCCACTTTAGTTTTATTGCAGTCCGCTTTGCGTCGTCGGTTGATATTGGTAATTGCCGCAGCTATTTTGTTGTTTTGTGCCATCTTTTCCAAAGAAGTTATGGTGTTTTCTATCCCTGCAGCCGCATTTTTGCTTTGGCGATGGAGTGTTGACGCGCCGACTTCTTGGCGGATTAAATCACTTACAGTACTTCTTATGCCGTTTTTTTTCGGAGGTTCGGCTTTCATCGCGCTTCGCTGGTTGTTTTATGGTGCGAGTGCGGACTTGGATCGTCTAATTTTCAAATATTATTACAGTGCCTACGACACGGTACGAGTCTTTTTCAAGGTGTTGGGGTTCTATGGGAAAAAGATTGTTGCACCGTTACCGCTCAATTTTGCAATTATGCAGGTTAGTGATCACTATGTCTGGCTGGGAATTGTGATTTTTATTTTAGCTGTTTTGCTGTTTTTTCTACGCCGGTCCGCCACCGACTTGATTCTGGTGGGGTGGTATTTGATCTTGCCCGGCATTCTCATCGCATTGATTGGCTTGGCCTGGACGCCGTTGGCTGAACGCTATGTTTATCTCCCGAGTGCTTTTGTTGTCATGGGGATAGCTCTTTATGGCTCAAGCGTTCCATCGCAGCGATTACAAAAAATAATGTTAATTGGTTTGTCGCTGTTTTTATTGCCAATCAGTATGGCAACAGTAAATCGTAATTTTATATGGCAAGATAATACCAAGTTATATGCAGATAGTCTGAGTAAGTCCCCTGAATTTGCTGCGATGAGCAATGAATTGGGTATTGCTTTAATTGATGAAGGCAAGCTTGCTCAGGCAACCCAAATTTTGCAAAAAGGGAAACAACTAAAAACAGCATCGGTGCTCCTTTATATCAATCAGGCTCGTATTTTTATGGCCCAGGGGGACCTGGCCGGTGCTAGGTCTGAAATGATGAAGGTTTGTTTCGATAAAAATGCTGCCGACACGGAGGCTCTAAAAATGTTGGCAACAATTGATGAACAACGTTTGCATAATGGTGGGCAAAGCGAAAGCATTATGCTCGAATTGCTAGATACTTACCAAGTATTAATAACAAAAACAAAAAACCCTTACCTTGAGTACCGAGTTGGTCAAATATTTTTGTCTACGGGTAAACATCAAGACGCTGCTGATTATTTTAGCAGGGCTTATGTACATGCACCTAAAAATGCTTATTACCGAGAAGCTGCTGGAAAGTTGGTTCGTAAATTGAAGAACAGTGATAAGGAGGGCTGATTTGCTCGCTTTTCTCCAGCTTGCACGTCCTCATCAGTGGTTGAAAAATATTATTCTCTTCTTTCCGCCATTTCTAGGAGGGGTTCTGCTTCTGCCTGGAGAATGGCAAAAGGGTGTTGCCCCCTTTGTGGCTTTTTCCCTCACCTCAAGTGCTACCTATGTATTCAATGATCTACGCGATCGAGATAATGACCGAGTTCACCCACGCAAAAAACATCGTCCATTGGCAGCTGGATTGATCTCAATCCCTGCCGCTATTTGTTTTGCGCTGGTGATGTTGATTGGCTCATTCGCCATCGGTTATACGGTTTCATTTGTTTTTTGTGGATGGTTGCTTGCGTATTTGGGGGTATCCTTCGCGTATTCTCTCGTTTTAAAGGATCAGCCGGTCTTCGATATTTTCTGCATCGCCTCGGGATTTGTTTTTCGGGTTTTTGCCGGAGGCGCGGCCTTTGGCGTCAAGGTGTCTGATTGGCTCTTTCTAAGCGTACTACTGCTGGCCGTCTTCCTGAGTTGCGGCAAACGTCTGAGTGAAAAGAAACTGCTTGGCTCTGCTTCTTGTGACCATCGCAAAGTGTTGGAGACGTACCCCGCCGGAGCGTTAGAGGGGTTTATGTATATCTCAGGCGCGGCGGTGCTGGTCACTTACACTCTCTATGCCATTACCCAACACCGCTTGATATATACTGTTCCACTTTGCTGTTTTGGCTTATTTCGCTACCTTCTTATCGTTGAGCGAGGGCAAAGTGGTGATCCAACCGATATGCTGATGAAAGATCCGGTGCTTTTTTTGACAGGTTTAACGTGGACCTTGTTTGTAGGTTGGGGAATTTATGGGTTCTAATACTTTTTCGCCAAGTGCATTGCAGGTCGTACTGAGTCGTATAAGCTACTTTCGGCGAATATGGGAATTTAGGGATCTTTTCTTGGTTTTTGTGTGGCGCGAATTTTCTGTGCGTTACAAACATACACTGATTGGTGCGGCTTGGGCTGTAATTCAACCATTGTCAATGATGCTGCTGTTTACTTTTGTCTTTAGCTTTGTGTTAAAAATGAAAGTTTCCAACTACCCCTATGCGGTTTTCTTTTATTCAGGCCTTCTCCCCTGGATGTTTTTCGATTCTGCCATAAAGTACTCTGTCCCAAGTTTTACGGCCCATTATGGGCTGATTACTAAAATCTATTTCCCTCGTGAAATTATTCCTTTTTCTTGCATATCTGTGGCAGTAGTCGACTTTTTGATATCATTTGTTGTTTATCTGTTTTTGTTGTTGTTTTTTGACATTCCGTTGACGGTAAATATTTTTTATCTGTTACCGTTGCTGTTTTGTATGATTTTGTTTATTGCTTCGGCTTCACTGATTCTCGCCTGTTTAAATGTCTTTTACCGCGACGTACGACTTGCTATCAATTTCATCATGCAACTCTGGTTTTTTGCAACACCGGTGTTTTACAGCACAACACAAATTAAAGGAACGTTGAAATACGTTCTGTACCTTAATCCCATGACTTTTTTTATTGAAGGCTTTCGAAGTTGTACTCTGTACGGTCAGCCCGTAGATCTTGGTACTTTGACTCTTTTTACAGTTTTGACTTTTACCGCGTTGTTGATAACTTTAAAGCTTTTTGTTCGGGTTGAGAGGTTATTTGCTGATGTCCTCTGATGCCTTGTTGATATTTTCTGATGTTTGGAAAAAATACTCTCGTGCAGAAGCATTCCATCGTTCAATCCGCGAAGACCTAAGCTGTTTTCTCCGGTCTGATCTTAATCTTCGAAATAAGGACGAATTCTGGGCATTAAAAGGGGCGAATTTTTCATTGCATCCAGGGGAATGTGTCGGCTTGACCGGCCCTAACGGAGCAGGGAAAAGTACAATTTTGAAACTTGTTGCGCGTGTAACGTCTCCGAGTTCCGGAGATATTCGACAAACGGCGAAAGTTGCACCTCTGATTGAGGTTGGGGCGGGTTTTCATCCTGATTTGACCGGTAGACAAAATATCTATATGAACGGGACAATTATAGGGCTGTCTCTTTCTGATATTCGCAAACAGATGACAAGCATTATCGATTTTTCTGAATTGGCTGAATTCATTGATACGCCTGTAAAAAAATACTCTTCTGGAATGTATCTAAAGCTTGCAGTTGCTATCGCATTCCATAGTCCGGCAAAAATTCTATTAGTTGACGAGATCCTTTCGGTGGCGGATGAGTTGTTCCGGAATAAATGTCTGGAGAGGATTAGACGTTTCTGTGAAGCTGGCGGGGGAGTTGTGCTCGTTTCGCATGATCAAAGGATACTCAATTCAGTAACTGACCGGACGATCAGGCTGGTTAGTGGCGAAATTGTGTCATAAACCATTGCATATCTTATTTTTTCGTCATAGCCTTCTTGGGCGCGGTGGGGACAAGATGGTCGTTTGCCAGGCGAATGCCCTTGCTCGGCGCGGCCATCAAGTAACTATCCGTACCGCAACTTTAGCCACTCCCTTTTCTTTGGATGATCGGATTGAAATTAACCTTACGGGGAGCAGTTCAGTTGCTGCTACCTTGATGGATTTGTTTAAGGGGAGGTTTAGCTTCGACCTGTTGATCGTTGATATAATTCCCCTGGCAGTATTGGCTGGGATTCGCTTTGGCCGAACAAAGGTAATATATTACGTTCAAGATTGGGATGTTAGTTATTATCGTTCGCTTGCTTTTCGTTCGTTGATTCGCTTGCTGTATTTCGTTGAGAGATCTTTTTTGCGGATTCCGGTCATTGTGGTTTCAGAGCACTTGCTCGGTAAGATTGGTCGTACTGGAATAGGTGCCACTTATGTTGTAGAAAACGGCATTGATTTAACTCTCTTCAATAGTAAAGGTCGTCTTCACCCTGCGTTCGCTCCTGGTCATATCCCGACATTTCTGCTGTTCATCAGAAATGATTGGCGCAAAGGTTCTGATTTAGCTTTGAAAGTTGTGAAAAAGCTGGCGGATAGATACCCGCATGCTTTTGGAGTGGTTGCTGTTGGGAATCGACCAGCCATTAGGCCTTCGCAGATCGATTGGATTGACAAGGGTTTTATGGACGAGCGACAGATTGCGGACCTGATGAAACAGTGCGATCTTTTTCTCTATCCGTCCCGACATGAGGGGTTTGGCCTTATGGCTTTAGAAGCTTTTGCTTGTGGTTGTCTGGTGGTGACAACCACGGCAGTAGGCTTTGCTCACGATATTGAAAATTCCCTGGTTGCCGAAGTAGATGATGAACAGGGACTTTATTCCCGCCTCTGTTGTTTGTTGGAAAAGCAAATTGAAATTGCACCGTTGGTAAAAAAAGCCGAAGAATTTGCTTCTGAGCACCCGCTGGAACTGTGTATGGACAGGTTCTGTTCAGTGATTGAAGAACTGAATCAATGAATTACGAGAACTTCGCACAGTTATTAGAAGACCGTTACAGCGACTTTTGCCAACGTTGGCCATTGTCGAGCTTTGTGCTGGACCATTACCTTCGCGCGAATTTGTTGCAACGGCCTGCCATTATCAACCAGCACAGGAATTATTTACAGCAAACCATCCGTTACGGGAAAATAGTTGATTTACTGTCGCGTGGTTTTCCTAAAATCATCAAGAATTCAGATGACAAGCCCTCCGTTTTGCTTGCAGCACCGTTAATTTTTAGTTTTCCGTGGTTGGCAAAAGAGGTTAGGGACCACAATTCTTCAAAACTCTTTACTCTGAATTTTTTTGGACTTGCAAAATACTATCGGCAACTTAGGCGTATGGGTTATTCCTATGCGTCCTTATTTGACCCATTGTTTAAAGTTGAGTGGAGCAAGGCTCTAGGTCAAGGTATGAAAACTTTGACCGAAACAGACCGTATGTTGAGTTGGTCTGGCTGGGATAACCTTGAGTTATTGACGGAGCAAACAGTTTCCGGATTAACTACACGGTTATCGCGACTTAATTGTGTTTCAGTTGTTATGTTGCGAGATTTTTTTTGGTATGAGGCGGCTTTGATCCTTGCCTGTAAAAGAGCTGCTATTCCCTGCCATGTAGTTGCCCATGGTTATCCACATTGCGACCCTGAAAATAGTGAATGTTTTGGTTATCTGCCTTTTCGCGGGGATACGCTGTATTGCATGAGCGAAGAATCCTATCACCAGCTTTCACCTTGGGTTGAAGACAAGCATTGCTACTCAGTAAGGTTGTTTTCCAATACACAGAAAGTTAATGGTGAGGGAATTTTATTTATTTCATCTTCAGTGGAAGAAGTTGGTCTTTTAGATGATAAGTATCGGTTAGCTGTTTATAAAGGTTTACAGGCGGCTGCGAACAAACTCAACTGTCGCGTTACAGTCCGATTTCGCGATGACGAGCAACTTGACAAAAAAATCAAGCAAGCTGAATCTTTCAATTTCAGATGGACTGTCAAGAATAATATCTCATTGGACGAAGACTTGAAAAATAACAGATATGTTTTTGGCTTTGGTTCAACAGCACTTTTTTTAAGTCATATGCTTGGGCATCCTACGTATAATGTGAGCAGCTATGGATCGATTGATGGTGTTGAAAATATAGTTCCAGAAAAGATCCCTGATGTTGTTTCTCATGTGCCTGTGTCTTTAGGATTTGTAGACAATAGAACAACTTTTGCCGATATTTTCTGGAAATCCCTTCTCCATGGATGAACTCTGGTCACTAAGACTTTTATGAACCTTCGACTGATTAAAGCTGCGGATGCCATTCTCGGACGGGTAGCGACAGTCTTGCTTCCGGCGCCGGTTGTTGGTTGCTATGGGACTTCAATCCGATCGGTCCTTTTTATTCGTCCCGGTGGGATTGGAGATGCTGTGCTCCTGATCCCAGCGATTCTTTCCTTCAGGAACAAGTATCCTAAAGCACGGATAACGGTTCTTGCTGAGAAGAGAAATGGTGCGGTTTTTACTCTATGTTCAGTTATCGATGAGATTTTGCTCTACGACAATAATGGCGAACTGTTTATGGCACTTCGCGGCAGCTACGATGCGGTAATAGATACCGAGCAGTGGCATCGGTTGTCGGCCGTAGTGGCGCGTATGACTTGGGCGCAGATTTTGATAGGTTTCGGCACAAATGTGCGTTCTCGTCTTTTTACGCATCAGCTTGACTATGAGCAGAGTGATTACGAAGAGACTAGTTTTTTGCGTCTTTTGACCTCGCTTGGAATTGCCGTAACGCAAACCTCTGTGCCGTTTCTGACGGTTCCTACTCCTGCGGCGTCTGTTGCTGAGGTGCTTCTTGGTGAACTTGCTGACAGAACCTTTGTTGTGATTTTTCCTGGAGCCAGTATTCCGGAACGTCGGTGGGGGGCGGATAAGTTTCGGCAGGTTGCGAAACGGTTATCAGCCAAAGGTGTCAGTGGGGTAGTTGTCGGGGGGGAGGATGACAGGGGGGAGGGGGAGCGCATTGTCGCTGATACCGGATGGCTGAATCTGATGGGGGAGACGTCGTTACAGGAAACTACGGCAATCATCGAAAGAAGCTCCCTCCTCGTCAGCGGCGATTCCGGCATCCTCCACATCGCCGTAGGCCTCGGCATTCCCACGGTCTCCCTCTTTGGTCCGGGGAGGGAAAAGAAATGGGCGCCCCGTGGCGACAATCATATTGTCATCAACAAGCATCTCCCCTGTTCTCCTTGCACCACCTTCGGCTATACGCCAAAATGTCCCATTAACGCTCGCTGCATGGCGGAAATATCCGTTGACGAGGTTGAGCAAGCGGTATTGACGCTTCTGGACCGGAAAAATTTTGACAAGCACCAACAAAAACCTTGACTTCTCCTGGAGTAGTTGGTATCTAGAGAATCCGTTTTGCTTGTAGGCGCGTAGCTCAGGGGGAGAGCGCTACCTTGACACGGTAGAGGTCGGCGGTTCGAGACCGCCCGCGCCTACCATTCAAAGAACTCGCAGCTAGGGCTGTGGAAGGGGCATCGAAGTTCGATGCCTCTTCGTGTTAAGGGGGCAGCGATGGGTGACATCAAGGTTGCACTGCCGGATGGTTCGGAAAGGGTTCTTGCCGAGGGGGCAACGGTGCGCGATCTGGCCGCCTCTATCGGCGCTGGGCTTGCAAAGGCCGCCATTGCCGGCAAAATCAACGGTGTTGCCGTCGATCTGACGGCGCCTCTTGTGGATGGCGTCAAGGTCGAGATCATAACCGAGAAGTCCCCTGAGGCCCTGGAGATTATCCGCCACTCCACCTCCCACCTCATGGCCCAGGCGGTCAAGGAGCTTTTCCCGCAGGCGAAGGTCACCATCGGACCCGCTGTCGAGAATGGTTTTTATTACGACTTTGATGTCGATCATGCCTTTACTCCCGAAGACCTTGAAAAAATAGAGACCCGAATGAGGGAGCTCGCCAAGTCTGACCTTAAGCTGGAGCGTCAGGTTCTCTCTAAGGATGAGGCTATCAAGCTCTTCCGGGATATGGGGGAGAACTACAAGGTCGAGTTGATTGAGGCCATTGGCGATAATACTGTATCTCTCTATCGTCAGGGGGATTTCGTCGATCTTTGTCGCGGCCCCCATCTCCCATCAACGGCCAACTGTCGTGCTTTCAAGCTTACTTCTCTTGCAGGCGCCTACTGGCGCGGCGACGAGAAGAATAAAATGCTCCAGCGGGTCTACGGAACCGCCTTTGCCGACAAGAAGGAACTCGATGCATATCTGGAGAGGATCGAAGAGGCCAAGCGCCGCGACCATCGCAAGCTGGGCAGGGAGCTCGATCTTTTCTCGTTTTCCGATGAGGTTGGGGCGGGGTTTGTAATCTGGCATCCTAACGGAGCCATGCTGCGGACCATTCTTGAAGATTTCGAGCGCAAGGAGCACCTGAAGCGCGGTTACGACATCGTTGTGGGGCCACAGATACTTAAGACTGATCTTTGGCAGCGTTCAGGCCACTACGATAACTACCGCGAAAACATGTATTTCACCGAAGTGGAGGAGCAGAGCTTCGGCATCAAGCCGATGAACTGTCTCAGTCACATGATGATATACAAGTCGCATCTGCGCAGTTATCGGGATCTGCCGCTCCGCTTCTTTGAACTCGGCACCGTGCACCGCCATGAGCGGGCCGGCGTCCTCCACGGGCTTCTGCGTGTTCGTTGCTTTACTCAGGACGATGCCCATATCCTCTGTACCCCGGAACAGCTCGATGACGAGATCAAGGGTGTCATTTCCTTTGTCAACGATGTCATGGGTATTTTCGGGTTCGAGTTCGAGATGGAACTCTCCACCCGGCCAGAAAAGTCCATCGGTTCCGATGAGGATTGGGAGCGGGCTACCAATGCGCTTCTCGGGGCGCTGAAGGATTCCGGACGTCCCTACGAGATTAATGAGGGGGACGGTGCATTTTATGGGCCGAAGATCGATATCAAACTGCGCGATTCTCTTGACAGAAGGTGGCAGTGTGCTACAATCCAGTGCGATTTTACGCTTCCTGAGCGGTTTGATTTAACCTATGTCGACGCAGATGGTGAAAGGAAGCGCCCTGTGATGGTTCACCGGGTGATTCTTGGTTCCATCGAGCGCTTCATAGGTGTTCTTATTGAACATTTTGCTGGTAATTTCCCCGTGTGGCTCTCGCCGGTTCAGGCAATCGTGATGACCGTCACGGACAATCAGCAGTCCTATGCCGCCCAGGTTTTCGAGGCGCTTCGCTCGAGCGGGATTCGGGTGCGGAAGGACTTCCGCAACGAAAAACTCGGGTTCAAGATCCGCGAAGCGCAGCTCCAGAAGATTCCGTACATGCTCGTCATTGGCGACAAGGAAGTGGAGTCCGGGACGGTGACTCCGCGGTTCCGTGATGGTTCGAACCTCGCGGCCATGAAGCCCGAGGAGTTTGTTGTGTTCATTAACGAAGACGTCAAGCGCTTCAAATAGGAGGTGGCGCCATAGCCAAGCCGACCGTAAATGTAAACCAAGCTATCAGAGCCCGTGAGATACGGGTTGTTGGAGCCAATAGCGAGCAGCTTGGTATTATGCCATTAAATGAGGCTCTCGCACTTGCGGAGAGTCAGCAGCTTGATCTTGTCGAGGTTTCTCCCACGGCCGTTCCTCCTGTCTGCCGGATCATGGACTATGGTAAGTTCAAGTATCAGCAGAGCAAGAAGCTGCAGGAAGCCAAGAAGAAGCAATCACACGTCGTGGTTAAGGAAGTAAAGCTTCGCCCCAAGACCGATGAGCATGATCTCCAGTTCAAGATCAAACACGTGCGTCGCTTCATCGAAGAGGGGAACAAGGCAAAGGTGACTCTCGTATTTCGTGGCCGTGAAATTACGCATATGGAATTCGGGGTTCGCGCCCTTGAGCGGGTTGCCAGTGAGATTGAAGATATCGCTGTCATCGAGATGAAGCCGAAGATGGAAGGGCGGAGTATGTTCATGATAGTCGCCCCCAAAGTAAAAAAATAGATTTTGTTACACTTATAGAAAAGGAGAAAAGTAATGCCCAAGATCAAGACAAACCGTGGCGCAGCCAAGCGTTTCAGGAAGACTGCCAGCGGTAAAATCAAGAGAAATAGCGCTTTTACCAGCCATATTCTTACGTCGAAGACCCGCAAGCGCAAGCGTCAGCTCCGTTCGAGCTCCATCGTTGCTGCTGTCGATCAGAAGAATATCGCCAGATTGATCCCCTATAAGTAAAAACTGGGCCAGGAGCCATGGCTGATATCGGGCCGGAGTTATTCGTTGGTTCGTGTAGCTGTCTCCTGTATCCGTTTTTATAAGTCCGTGAACCGTGAGGAAGCGCCTCCCCTTGCGGATCCGGCAAAATTCATCAGTAAAAGGAGTAGGTAATGCCAAGGGTAAAAAGAGGTTTCAAAGCGAGACGCAGAAGAAACAAGGTGCTCAAACTCGCCAAGGGATACCGGGGCGCACGGAGCAAGTTGTTCCGGAGCGCGACCGAGGCCGTGGATCGCGCACTTAACTACGCTTTTAGGGACCGCAAAGTCAAGAAGCGTGATTTCCGTGCTCTCTGGATCACCCGGATCAACGCGGCTTCCCGTCTCAATGGGCTTTCGTACAGCAAGCTCATCCATGGGCTGAAAAAAGCGAGCGTCGAGATTGACCGCAAGGTGCTTGCGGATCTGGCCGTGTCGGATCCCCAAGGCTTCTCCGAGATCGCTTCTGTCGCCAAAACACAGATTTAGTGGAAATTTCAGCCGGATAAAAAAAGAAATGGGATGCTCAGCGTTCCATTTCTTTTTTTGTAAAGGGTTCCCGTTATGAAAGAACAACTCGACGGACTTCTTCAGTCCGCCCTTAAAGAGATTGATGGGGCTGGGAGCGAAGAGGCTCTCCAGGAGCTGCGGATAAAATATCTTGGCAAGAAGGGCGCCTTGACAGCCGTCATGAAGGGACTTGGTGCTCTCTCCGCCGAAGAGCGGCCTGTGGTGGGACAATTGGCCAATACGGTTAAAGACCAACTCGAGGCACACCTTGATGAGACTCTTGCCCAGGTACGCGACGCCAGCAAGCGCGAGCGGCTTCAGCGCGAGCGTCTTGATGTCACGCTGCCAGGTCGAAGGCTCCCCCATGGCACGAAACACCCCATTACGCTGGTCATCGAGGAGATATCGGAGATTTTTGCCGGTCTCGGTTTCCGGGTGGCCGAGGGGCCTGAGGTTGAACTCGATTTCTATAATTTTGAAGCCCTCAACTTCCCCAAGGACCACCCCGCCAGGGATATGCAGGACACGTTCTTCGTGGATGATTCCATCCTGCTGAGAACCCATACGTCGCCGGTTCAGGTGCGAACTATGCTCAAACATGCTCCGCCGGTGAGGATCATTTCTCCGGGGACGGTTTATCGCTGCGACTCCGATGCGACCCATTCCCCCATGTTCCACCAGATCGAGGGATTGATGGTCGATACTGGCGTGACCTTCGGTGATCTCAAGGGGATTCTGACTAACTTCGTGAATCAGTATTTCGGCAAGGGAATAGGGGTCCGTTTGCGGCCGAGCTTTTTCCCCTTCACGGAGCCCAGCGCCGAGGTCGACATTGCCTGCGTTATGTGCAAGGGGAAAGGCTGTCGCGTCTGCAAAGAGAGCGGATGGCTGGAGATTCTCGGCGCCGGCATGATCGATCCCGAGGTGTACCGTCATGTGGGGTATGACCCGGAAACCATTTCCGGTTTCGCTTTCGGCATGGGGGTTGAGCGGGTCGCCATGCTCAAGTACGGCATCGGTGATCTGCGTCTTTTCTTTGATAACGATGTCCGTTTCCTGCAGCAATTCTGAAATTACAGTGCATCGGGATTATTCGTTCCAGGTAGAGCAATACTGATTATGTCCCGGATAGGGTGAGAATATGATCGTTACGTACAACTGGCTCAAGGAATTCGTTGATTTCGACCTTTCGCCGCAGGAGCTTTCGGATCTTCTGACCATGCTTGGTCTCGAAGTGGAAGGAGTTCGCCATGTTGGGGGCGGACTTGATGAGGTCGTCGTTGCCGTTGTGGAGGAGAGGTCCCAGCATCCCAACGCGGATAAACTTTCCCTCTGCAGGGTGAACAACGGTAAAGAGACGCTTGCCATCGTGTGTGGCGCCCAGAACTTCAAGGCCGGAGATAAAGTTGCCCTGGCCCAGATAGGTGCAGTTCTGCCGGGCGATTTCAAAATCAAGCGTTCCAAGATCAGGGGCGAGGAGTCCTGCGGGATGCTTTGCTCCGAGAAGGAACTTGGTCTGGCCGCTGAGTCCGAGGGGATCATCATTCTTCCGACAGACCTTCCCCTTGGCGTTCCGGTATTTGATGCCCTTGGCCTCAAAGATACCATATTCGAGATTGGACTAACGCCTAACAGAGCTGATTGTCTGAGCGTTGTGGGTATTGCTCGTGAGATTGCCGCGAAGCTCGGCACCACCGTCAAGTATGCCCGTCCCTCGGTGAAGGAATCTGTCGTCCCTATCAGTGAGCGCGCTCAGGTGATTGTGGAAGACTCCGATCTGTGCCCGCGCTATACGGCCCGTTACATTGCCGGCTGCTCCATCGGGCCGTCACCGGCGTGGCTTGTAAGGCGCCTTGAGGCAGTGGGAATGCGTTCCATCAATAATGTGGTGGATGTCACCAACTATGTCCTCATGGAGTACGGCCATCCCCTCCACGCGTTCGATGCCGATCTCCTTGCCGGCGGTAAGATTGTTGTGCGTCGTGCCGCAGCAGGGGAGCGCTTCACCACCCTTGACGGCCAGGAGCGTGTTCTGACGGAGTCCGACCTGACGATTCGGGACGGCGAGAAAGGGGTTGCCCTGGCCGGGATCATGGGGGGAGAGAACTCGGAGATTCGTCAGGAGACCTCCAACATCCTTCTGGAGAGCGCTTATTTCAATCCGTCTGCGATCCGTAGAACCTCGAAGCGTCTCGGTCTCCACACAGAGTCATCCCACCGTTTCGAGCGCGGTGCTGATGTCGACATCCTTGTTACGGCCCTTGACCGTGCCGCCTCGTTGATTGCTGAGCTTGCGGGGGGGAGAGTTGCCACGGGGACCATTGATGTCTATCCCCGTCCTTTGCCCCGCCGCACCGTCAGGTTTCGCGTCGACCAGTGCAACAGGTTGCTGGGCATTCAGTTAACTGCCGATGAGATGGCAGCTATCTTTAATCGCCTTGAGTTTAAAGTTAACGTGGTTGAACCGGAGCTCTTTGACATCGACGTTCCCTCCTGCCGGGTCGATATCGAGCGGGAGATCGATCTTGTTGAGGAGGTGGCACGGCTTAACGGCTATAACAACATTCCGGTCACCATGCCCAAGGCCCGGGTCTTTTCCGACCGTCCCACACGCCACCAGCGCCTCGAAAAACAGCTGAGGAATGTCATGGTGGGGCAAGGCTTCAGCGAGGTGATCACCTTTAGCTTCATGGCTCCCGGGATACTTGACAAGCTTCTCTTGGCCCATGACGACCCCAGGCGCTCCGTTGTGCGGTTGCGCAACCCCCTTGTGGAAGAGCAGTCGGTGATGCGCACGACGCTTCTTCCCGGACTTCTCGATGTAGCTGCAAGAAACATCAATTATCGCATGCTCACGCTTCGGCTCTTTGAGTTGCGGCGCGTCTATCTGCCGGCCGAGGGGCAGGAGTTGCCCCGGGAGCCCCTCCACCTTGCAGGAATCATGACCGGCGTTCGCTATCGTGAGGGGTGGAATCAGGAGCGGCATCAGGTTGATTTCTATGACGTAAAGGGTGTTATCGAACATATCCTTGACGAGTTTGCCATCGGATCTGTTGTGTTTGTCCAGGATCGTCTCGATCCTTATTTTCACCCGGGCAAGGCATGCTCGATCCTCTGTGGCAACGAACTGCTCGGCTCGTTTGGTGAGCTCCATCCCGATATTCATGACAATTTCGGCATTGATCAGTCCGTCTACTATCTTGACCTCGATTTTGAGAAGCTCGCTATGGTGAGTTCGGACAACGTTGCCATTAAGCCGCCCTCCCGGTTCCCTGATACGTTCCGCGACATTGCCATGCTTATCAAAGATGAAACTCCGGCATCGACGATCGTGGAGTGCATCAGTGGACTGAGAATACGTGAGGTGGAATGCGCCGAGATATTTGACCACTATAAGGGATCTCATGTTCCTGAGGGATTCAAGAGCATTGCGGTTAGAATCAGGTACCGTTCCCATGAAAGAACACTTGTCGACAACGAGGTTACACCGCTGCATCAACGTATTGTCGATACTCTGGTTAAAAAGTTAGCGGTCACGATACGTTAAAAACAGGTTGATTATCTGGAACTGCTGTGTTATAAATCCTGTCGCCTTCGGTGGACGCGATATATTTGATAACGTATTGATTTTGAGGGAGTATATGACCAAGGCAGATATTGTCGAGCAGATCTACGAGAAGGTGGGTTTTTCAAAAAAAGAATCCGCTGAACTTGTTGAGCGGGTCTTTGGTCTGATCAAAGAAACCCTTGAAAATGGTGAAAAGATAAAGATCGCCGGTTTCGGTAACTTTGTCGTGAAGGAAAAAGCTGACCGGCGTGGCCGCAATCCCCAGACAGGCGATGAGATTATCATTTCCGCCCGCAGGATTCTCACGTTCAAGCCCAGTCAGGTTCTCAAGTCCTCGATCAATTCCTGAGAGGTTCTTCCCAGGAGGGAAGGTGGAAGCGAAGCTTCCTGATAAACAGTATTTTAGGATCGGTGAGGTTGCGCGATTGACAGCGCTCAAGACCTCAGTGCTCCGGTTCTGGGAGACTGAGTTCAAGGATTTGAGCCCGCCCAAGAGCAGAACCGGTCAACGTCTTTACAGTAGGCAGGATATTGGGCTCCTCTTGGAGATAAAGCGCCTGCTCTATGTTGAGAAACTTACCATAGAAGGTGCTCGCAAGAAGCTGAAGACAACATCAAGAAGTGGCGAAACAATACTGACTGAATCAAATGATGTACATAGGCTGTTAAGTTTAGTGAAGGAAGTGCGGGACGAGTTGGAAACAATTCGCCTTATGTTGTAGTAGTAACAGATATCGGGGCGTAGCGCAGCCTGGTAGCGCACCAGACTGGGGGTCTGGTGGTCGCTGGTTCGAATCCAGTCGCCCCGACCATTTTCACCGTAGACGGTTTCGGACTCCGAAACCGTCTTTTTTTTTTCGGCTTTCCGGGTGAACATTTTGAGGAAACTATGAAAATTCTTGTTACGAATGACGACGGAGTTCGCGCTCCGGGGATACGGTCGCTTGCAGAGGCATTGCGGAACATCGGTGATGTGGTTGTTGTTGCGCCCGACCGCGAACGGAGTGCCGTTGGGCACGCCTTGACACTGCACCATCCTTTACGGGCCTCTGAGATACGCCCTGCGGTTTTTGCCGTGGATGGAACCCCTACAGATTGCGTTAACCTCGGCATCCATACGCTCCTCGGTTCAAGACCCGATATAGTCGTATCGGGGGTCAACTGCGGTGGCAACATGGGAGATGATATCACCTATTCGGGGACGGTTTCCGCTGCCATGGAAGCAACGCTCATGGGGATCCCCGCGCTGGCGGTCTCGCTCGCCACCTCTGGCCGCGGGGATAACTATGCGGTTGCCTCCGCTTTCGCTGCCAGGCTTGTTCGGATTGTGTCCGAAAGGGGGCTCCCCCCGGATACCCTGTTAAATGTCAATGTGCCAGACCTCCCCCTGGAAAAGCTCGGAGGAGCTGTTGTGACCATTCAAGGGAAAAGGGACTACGAGGGGAAAATTGTTACAAAAACTGATCCCCGCGGTCGCAACTATTATTGGATCGGGAATGGTTCATTGCAGTTCCGCGATCTGGAGGGTACCGATTATTACGCTGTGAAGCGCGGTTTGGTCTCGATAACGCCACTGCACCTCGACCTCACCAATTATGCTTCCCTCACCACGCTGAAAACATGGGATTTTGCAGAAATGACTTTGTGAGGGATTGAGGCAATATGTCAACCGACGTTGCGCCCGGATGAGCCCTTGTCCTAACGCTGGACAGGACTGAGGTGGTCTGTTATAGTCTGCATTTCAGCTAAAACAGGGGATTTGGATGAATTTTGACATCGCACGAAAACGGATGGTTGAAACGCAAATTATCTCTCGCGGCGTGAAAGACCGGCGCCTTATAGAGGCGATGCTAAAGGTCCCCCGTCACGTTTTTGTCGAAGAGGCGATGGCAGCCCAAGCTTACAGCGACACCCCGCTTCCAATCGGGGAGAAGCAAACCATCTCGCAGCCTTACATGGTTGCTCTCATGACCGAATTGCTTGAGCTTTCGGGCCGGGAGAAGGTGCTAGAGATCGGCACTGGCTCAGGGTATCAAGCGGCAATACTTGCAACCCTCGCAGATCGCGTTTACACCGTTGAGCGGATCCGGCCCTTGGCACTCAAGGCTCGTAGGGCACTTGACCGTCTCGGCCTCCTGAATGTGAACATAAAAATTTCTGATGGGACCATCGGTTGGGAGGAAGAAGCCCCCTTTGACGCCATCATCGTTACGGCTGGAGCGCCGGATGTCCCGGATAAACTGGCTGAACAGCTTGCTGTTGGTGGAAGGCTTGTTATTCCTGTAGGGAATCAGTTCGATCAGGTTCTTGTCAGGATTACCAAGCAGGAAGATGGTTCTCTCATCAGAGAAAATGTAACAGGATGCAGATTCGTTAAACTGGTGGGCAAATACGGATGGGGTACTGAAGAGTAAGCGGCTAAATCTGCTTTGCTGAACGGGGAAGAACATGGATGATTTTCTCGAAAAGGAAGCCGTTGAACCTGAAGAACATGCCGAGCGGCAACCTGACGATTTTCTGGAGCCGGAACCGACTTCTTTTGAATATGAGGAAGCGGAGGAAGAGGAAGAACAGGAGGAAGAGATAAAAGTCGTCGAGGTGGAACACTTTGACGACGCGATCAAGCTTTACCTCCGGGAGATACAGAGAACAACCCTTCTTACGGCCGATGAAGAAAAGGTTCTTGCCAGCCGGATTGCAAAGGGCGACAAAGCCGCCCGCGATAAGATGATAGAGTCCAATCTGCGTCTCGTGGTCAAGATAGCCAAGCGGTATATCAATCGCGGGCTCCCGTTCCTTGATCTCATCGAAGAGGGGAACATGGGGCTCATCAAGGCAGTCGAGCGCTTCAAACTGTCCAAAGAGTGTCGTTTTTCCACCTATGCCACCTGGTGGATACGCCAGTCCATTGAGCGGGCACTGGTGAATCAGTCGCGTACCATAAGGCTTCCGGTACACGTCTCCGATGACATCAACAAGATGCTCAAAATCACCCGCGAGTTAGTCAATCGGTTCAACCGTGAACCGACGGTCAAAGAAGTGGCAACCGAGATGAATGTCAACTCGGCATACATTCGGCGACTCATGGTTCTACTCAAAAAAACCTATTCTATTGAACGGCCCATGGGAGAGAACAGCGATTATTTCCTTATCGACACCATTGAGGATACCTCGTCGGTTTCACCGGCGGTGCTGCTTGAAGATCTGAACAAGTATGAGATTGTCTCCAAATGGTTTGCGTCGCTCTCAGAGAACGAGCAGAAGATTCTTACCCTGCGTTTCGGGCTTGAAGACAAGGAACCTCAGACCCTTGACACGATCGGGCGGAGCTTTGGGGTTACCCGTGAGCGAATTCGCCAGATAGAGGCGAAATCTCTCGAAAAGCTCAGAAAATACATCGATAACAGTGATGGAAGTGCAATCGAGTGATTGATTTTGAATTCTGTGGAGGGTAGGGAATGGATGAACTCAAAAATATAATACGTGACATACCCGATTTCCCCAAAAAAGGGATTGTCTTTAAGGATATCACGACGCTTCTCGCAGATGCGAAGTCGTTTCAGCGTATGGTTGATCTGCTGGCGCACCGCTACGTGGGGGAGAAGATAGACAAGGTGGTGGGGGTTGAGGCCCGGGGGTTCATCCTGGGTGCAGCCCTTGCGTACAAGCTTGGGGCTGGAGTGGTTCTTGTGCGCAAACCGGGGAAACTTCCTTCCGAAACCTTCAGTAAAACATATCAGCTTGAATATGGCACTGACTCCCTGGAAATTCATACTGACGCCATCCGAAAGGGAGAGAAAGTGCTCATTGCCGACGACGTTCTTGCTACTGGAGGGACTATGTCCGCTGTTGTTGAGATGGTCAGGGACCTTGGCGGTGAAATTGTAGAATGCTGCTTTTTGGCAGAACTCGATTTTCTTGGTGGAAGAAAGAAACTGCCGGACGGGAAGGTCTTTTCACTCCTTACGTTTTGAACGACTAGCTGCGGCTTGAATCCCGTGTGATCATAGGGAAAAGGGTTGCAAAGCGAAGTGCGGTGGGCTATAAACAAGCTTCTTGTCCCCGTAGCTCAGCTGGATAGAGCACTTCCCTCCTAAGGAAGGGGTCGGACGTTCGAATCGTCTCGGGGACGCCACTTCAATAAGTAGCTGTAATAGCAGCAGAAAAACAGAGCCTCTTAGCTCTGGGTATACAACTAGGTATACTAAGGAGCGAGAGGCTTTGTCATATCCAACACACCTCAAAGGGTCGGTAGTCGCTTTTACCACAAAATAAAGGTGCCTGCCGACCTGTCCCATCTTCTCCCAACCCAGTTCATCAAGAAGTCTTTGCAGACTAGTGAGCTACATCGAAGCGAGCATGCTGTCGAGGGAATGCTCATGGACATCCATGGCTGGCACAACGATGAACCAATAAGAGACAGTCGCTACCTCCAAAACAAAAAGCTGACCATCGGGTCGGCTTTATTGTTCGTGAACTGCAAGCCCACTTTCGTTGCGGGTTTTGGTTTTGCAAGGTGCGTCAGTTTCTGCTACGATACCTTCCCAATTCCTTCAACACCAAGGCTTTACCGATGTCAGAACTCACCCCGATGATGCGCCAGTATCTGGAGATTAAGGCCGACCATCCGGACTCGATCCTCTTCTTCAGGCTCGGCGATTTCTATGAGATGTTTCTCGATGATGCCGTCAAGGCTTCGCGCATCCTTGACATAACCCTCACTTCCCGCGGCAAGGGGGGAGACGGTGCCGATGTCCCCCTGTGCGGCGTTCCGTACCACTCGGCTGCTCCCTACATTGCCAAGCTCATCGAAGCGGGGGAGAAGGTGGCAATCTGCGAGCAGGTTGAGGATCCAAAGACCACCAAGGGGATCGTGAAACGTCAGGTAGTCAAGGTTGTCACCCCCGGCCTTGTCGTGGAGTCCGAAAGTCTTTCCCCCAAAGAGAACAATTTTCTCCTCTCCCTCTTTGATGGCAATAATGGGCGCTGGGGAGTGGCGTATCTGGATATATCAACTGGCGAGTTTCGGCTGACCGAGGTGGAGGGCCACGATGCGGCCTGGGGTGAGGTGGCCTGCGCCAATCCCCGGGAAATCCTCGTGCCCGCGTCTTTTCGCGAGAATATGCGAGGTGAGGGGCGGGGAGACCTGGCTGCAGGCCGGACGTTCACCTACGTGGATGACTGGGTTTATGACCGTGACTACACTGAGAGGCTCATCAAAAACCATTTTGGTGTTGCATCGCCCGGTGCCTTGGGTTGTGACGGATATGCCGAAGGTCTCCAGGCGGCAGCTGCTGTCCTCCACTATCTCCAGGAAACCCAGAAGGGAAGGGTGGACCACATCAGGGAACTCCGCGCCTACCGGACCCAAGAGTTCCTTGTCCTGGATGAAGCCACCCGACGCAATCTGGAACTGACCGCCACCCTTTCTGAGGGGAAACGGCGTGGGTCGCTTCTCGGCCTGCTGGACCGTACGGCCACTGCCATGGGGGGGAGAAAGCTCAGGCAGTGGATAAACTATCCCTTGGTAATTGTCGAAAAAATAAAAGAACGCCAGGATGCAGTCGGTGAGCTTGCCAATGATCCCGCGTTGCGTGCTGGCATTCGGGAGGCCCTTGAGGGGGTCTATGATCTTGAGCGCCTCAACGGGAGGATCAGCCTGGCCAGTTCAGGTGCCAAGGATCTTGTTGCCCTCAAGGCATCGCTCCAGAGAATTCCACCTCTGTTGAGCCTGCTTGAAAGCACGGGCACGGCACTTCTGGGTGAGTTATGCAAGGGCATTGACCCGATGGATGAAGTGGCGGAACTGATCGGCCGAGGCATCGTGGATGATCCCCCCTTTGTGTTGCGCGAAGGGGGCATCATTGCTGACGGTTACCACGCCGAACTGGACGAGTTGCGCGCCATCAGCCGCGAGGGTAAGGGGTTCATCGCCCGCCTGGAAGCAAAAGAAAAGGCACGTACCGGCATCACCTCTCTCAAGATTCGCTACAACAAGGTCTTCGGGTACTACATCGAGGTCACCAAGACGAATCTTGGGTCCATCCCCGAGGACTATATCCGCCGCCAGACCCTTGCCAATGCCGAGCGTTTCATTACCCCTGAGTTGAAGGAATACGAGGAAAAGGTTCTCGGGGCCGAAGAGCGGATCGTGGAGCTGGAGTATTCCCTCTTCCAGCAGATCAGGCAGAGTGTTGCCGCTGAGGGAGAGCGGCTTGCCCGAACGGCAGACCGCCTCGCCACCCTCGATGTGCTGGCATCCCTTGCCGACGTGGCCCATGAGCGCAATTACTGCCGGCCAGGTATCGATGACGGAGACACCCTTTCCATCTCCGAGGGGCGCCATCCCGTTGTGGAGGCCCTCAACGTTTCCGAACGTTTTGTTCCCAATGACGTACTCCTGGACAATGGCGAGAATCAGCTTGTCATCATTACCGGCCCCAATATGGCCGGTAAGTCGACCTTCATGCGTCAGGTGGCCCTCATTGTCCTCATGGCTCAGTTGGGAAGCTTCGTTCCTGCCACTGAGGCCCGAATAGGCGTGGTGGACCGGATTTTTACCCGCGTTGGTGCTTCCGACAACCTGGCCCGGGGACAGTCCACCTTCATGGTGGAGATGATGGAGACCGCTGCCATCCTCCGTAACGCCACGCCGAAGAGTCTGGTGGTTCTGGACGAGATCGGTCGCGGCACCTCTACCTTCGACGGGGTCTCCATCGCCTGGGCCGTGGCTGAGTATCTCCACGACACCGCGCGCTGCGCCGCGAAGACCCTCTTTGCCACCCACTATCATGAGCTTACCGAGCTGGCCGTGACCAGGGGGAAGATAAAGAACTGCAACGTGGCTGTTAAGGAGTGGAACGATCAGGTTATCTTCCTGCGCAAGATCGTCGAGGGGGGGGCTTCACACTCCTATGGCATCCAGGTTGCAAGACTTGCGGGGCTCCCGATTGAGGTCATCGAGCGGGCCAAGGAAATTCTCCATAACCTTGAAAAGGGAGAGTACGTGGAGGGGGGAGTGCCGCGGATTTCCCGGGGAAAGAGGGCCGCTGCACCTAAGTCGTCGCCCCAGCTCTCCCTCTTCGAGCAGGGTGACGATCTTCTCCGGCAGCGGCTGACCGGGTTGAATATCGCGGCACTCACTCCCCTTGAGGCGCTCAATATTCTCGATGAGTTAAAGAGGATGGTCTGACGTGAGAATACAACGATGGTTACGGATAGTGCCCCTTCTCTTCGCCCTTGCAGGAGTGCTGTTTCTTTTTTCTTCTGCCGAGGCCAAGGAGGTGCGCCGCGTTAAGGGCTCCAGCGTTAAGGCAACGGCCGTGGTGAAGGAGATGCGTCATTGGTCGAACCCCGATTATACCCGGATTGCCATCACCGTCGACCGAGAAGCACATTTTGAAACCCACCAGATCAAGCAGCATCCGGGCGATGCTCTTCCGTCACGCATTTACCTCGATATAACCGGCGCCAGGGTTGGACCCGGCGTACACGACCTTCAAATAGCCGATCAGCAGCTGAAATCGGCAAGGGTCGGCCAGTACAAGCCGGATGTGGTGCGGGTGGTTCTCGATGTTGACCGGATCAAGGAATTCAAGGTGTTTTCCCTCTCGGACCCGTTCCGGATCATCGTCGATGTGAAGGGAGAACGTCCCCTGGAATTCGCGAAACTGACGGAGCAGGTCCAGCCGGCACCGGCGCCGACAAGTGCTGCCGAGACGAAAGCCGCCGATACCAGTGATGAAAAACCGAGCCCCAAGCCAGTAGCCAAATTCAAGCCGGGAAAGATTCGGCGGATTGTGGTCGATCCGGGTCACGGCGGTCACGACCCCGGAGCGATTGGCGCGGGGGGGACCCAGGAAAAGGACGTTGTGCTTGCCCTCGGGCTCCAACTGGCGGCGAAGATTCGGGAAGAGTTGGGCATTGACGTGGTCATGACCCGTTCAACCGATGTCTTCATCCCGCTGGAAGAGCGTACCGCCATCGCCAACAAGGTGAATGCCGATCTCTTCGTGTCGGTCCATGCCAATGCATCCCTCAACCGCGGTACTTCGGGGATAGAGACCTATTACCTCAATCTGGCCAAGACCGAGAAAGCTGCCCAGCTTGCTGCCCGGGAAAACGGCACATCCCTGGACAAGGTGAGCCTTCTGCAGGCGATTCTCTTCGACCTGATGGCCAACTACAAGCTCAACGATTCCGCCCACCTGGCCGATGAAGTCCAGAAGGCCCTCTACAAAAAGATCAACGGCCACTATCCGGGAACACGGAACCTGGGGGTCAAGCAGGGGCCATTTTACGTTCTTGTGGGTGCCACCATGCCGAGCATCCTCGTGGAGACGGCTTTCATCAGCAACGAAACCGAGGAGGCCCGGCTTCGGGACAAGGCCTTTCTTGATCGGGCTGCCGACGGCATTGTGGATGGAATTAAGGGGTATATCCGTACAATCGGCACCGGGCGATAGGTAAGGGATTTTATGGAATTCAACATTGACCGCTACTTTCCCGACACCTCTCAGGAGACTGGTGATGCCGGCCGTGCCTCCTTCGAGGAGAAGCGTCCCCTTTACCTGGCTGCGAGCAAGCACTTCCTGAACCACTACCGGGAAGAGATCAGGGAGATGCACAATGCCGGCACTCAAGGAAGCGTCGTGGTGCGTAACCTGACTGCCATGACCGATACCCTGGTCCGCAAGCTCTTTCGCAGCATAACAAGGGATGTGGCCCAGAGGGGGCGGGTGAGGGAACCATTGACCCTGACTGCCATCGGTGGTTATGGACGGGGAGAGCTCAACCCCTACTCGGACATCGACCTGATGTTTCTCTACGGCGGCAAAGACCAGGCCCGGGTTGAGGATATCGCCCAGAAGCTCCTCTATTTTCTGTGGGACATGCGGCTTGACGTTGGGTACTCGGTGCGTACCCTGCAGGATTGTGTGGAGATGGCTGCCTCCGACTTGACGGTGCGGACGGCTCTGCTCGATGCACGCGTCCTTGCCGGAAGCCGATTGCTGTTCAAGGATTTCGAGAAGGTCATGCTGACCCAGATCCTTTCCAAACGGAGCGACTCCTTCATTAAGGAGAAGGTTGCGGAACTGGGGAAGCGGAGGGAGAAGTACGGCTCGTCGGTCTATCTCCTCGAGCCCAATGTCAAGGAGAGCGAAGGGGGGCTCCGGGACCTTCACACGGCACTCTGGGTGGCGAAAATCAAGTACAAGATTTCCGATATCCGCGAACTGATCGTCAAGGGGGTCATGACCGAGGAGGAGGTCTCGGTTTACGGCGAGGCGCTTTCCTATCTCTGGCGCATCCGGAACGAACTCCATTTCCATGCCGGCCGCAAGAACGATCAGCTCACGTTTGATGCCCAGATCAATCTGGCCGGGTTCTTCGGCTACAAGGACGTCGGAAAGTCTTTGGCAGTGGAAGAGTTCATGCGTGACTACTACCTCCATGCAACTCGGGTCGAACATCTTTCTTCCTCTCTCATCACGAAATGTTCACAGCGGGAAGAGAGGGCGCTGAAGATCATCGGCTACTTTGTCCGACGGCATGTGGGTGAGGGTTTTTACATCATCAAGGGTGAGTTGGTGATCCCCGACGAATCGGTGATCCACAAGGAGCCGGCCCGGCTCATGAAAATATTCGAGTATGCCCAGAAGCATGGCGTTGCCATAAGTGTCACGGTGAAGTCGCTGATCCGGAAGAATCTTCACCTCATTAACGACAAGTTCAGGAGAAATAAGGATGTCAACCAGTCATTCTTTGCGATCCTCCGCAGCGAGAAGGGGGCCTCCGAAACTCTGCAACTCATGCATCACCTGGAGTTCCTGAACCGTTTCATCCCCGAGTTCGGCAATATCTACTGCAAGGTTCAGCATGACCTCTACCACATCTACACCGTTGATACCCACTCGCTTTTTGCGGTGGAAGAGATTGAGAAGCTGTTGCGGGGAGACCATGCCGAAGATCTGCCGCTTCTTACCCGGCTTGCCAGGGAGGTGGACAAGAGGGAACTCCTGATCCTTGGGGTACTTTTCCACGATATCGGCAAGGGGGAAGGGGGGGGGCATGCCGACAAGGGCGCTGACATGATCCCCACCATTGCCCGCCGGATGGGGCTCTGCAAGGAGGATTCGGAACGGCTCGAATTCATGGTGCGGAGCCATCTCCTCATGGCGCACATCGCCCAGCGCCGTGACCTCCATGATGACAAGATGATCATCCAGTTTGCCCGACAGATGGAGAAGAGTGAGAACCTCAAGATGCTCTACCTTCTCAGTTATGCCGACATACGAGCTGTCGGGACCGATGTCTGGACCGAGTGGAAGGCGATGCTCCTCCAGGAGTTGTACGAGAAGAGCTTCAACGTGCTGGAGCGCGGCGATTTCCGGCTGGAGGCCAGGAGTGAGCGGGTCAAGAAGGTGAAGCGGAACGTACTGGAGCTTCTTGGCGACGAGTACCCAGTGGCTGCAGTGAAAGAAGAGCTGAAGGCGATGACCAACCGGCATCTTCTCTCCAATGCTCCGCAGGTCATCGCCGAGCATGTGAAGCTGCTCCTTGCCCTTGAACACGAAAAAATCATCACCCGTCTCGACCATGAGTCCGACGGGGGATACTCCAATTTCACCATCTGCACCCTCGATGTACCGGGGCTCTTTTCCATGATTACCGGCGTCATGGCCGCCAACGGGATAAATATCCTCGGTGCCCAGATTCATACGAGTTCCAATGGCAAGGCGCTGGACATCCTGCAGGTGAATTCACCCCAAGGCTTTATCATAACCGACGTGGGTCGGTGGAAGCGGGTGAATGAGGATCTCCGGCAGGTGCTGACCGGCAAGACCCCGGTGGCCTCGCTCGTTGCAAAGCGGCAGCGGCCGACACTCCTTGCTGAAAAGGCAAAACCCCGTTTTTCCGCGCGAGTCGAAATCGACAACGAGGTGTCATCGGACTATACAGTCATCGACATCTATACCCATGACAAAGTGGGAATCCTTTACCAGATCACGAGCACCCTGACGGAACTGGGGCTCTACATCGGTGTCTCCAAGATTTCCACCAAGGTGGACCAGGTGGCCGACGTCTTCTACGTGAAGGACATATTCGGCCACAAGATCACCAATCCGGAGCGGCTCGAAGAAATACGGGAGAGACTTTTGAAGGCCGTGGAGTGAGGAGAACGTGAACCAGTACCTCGATCTCTTTCTGAATTACCTTCTTGTGGAGAAGGGGCTGGCGAAAAATTCCCTCGATTCCTACGGCCGCGACATGATCCGGTATCTGGATTTTCTTGAGAAACGGAATTGTGGTGAACCGTCTGCGGTGCGTCCCGTGGATGTGGCGGATTTTCTGGCCCATCTCAAGGATTGTGGTCTCGCCCCCCGAAGCAGAGCCAGGGCCTTATCCGCCGTCCGGATGTTCCACCGGTTTCTCCTGGTGGAGGGGTATGCCGAGGCGAACCCCACCGCGATCATCGAGGCGCCCAAGACGTTGGCCAAGCTTCCCCAGATCCTCGCCGGCCGGGAGGTCGAGGCGCTTCTGGCTGCTCCCGGAAGTGACAGTGCCCAGGATATGCGGGACCGGGCCATGCTGGAGCTTCTCTATGCCACGGGGCTGCGGGTCTCCGAACTTGTGGGCCTCGGTTTGCGCGATGTGAATGTAACCGCGGGATACCTCATGGCTTTCGGCAAGGGGGGGAAGGAGCGGCTCGTTCCCATGGGTGAATCCGCCTGTGCAGCAGTTTCCCGTTATCTTGCCGAGGCGCGTCCCGAAATGGATCGAAACGGCGACAACGCCTATCTGTTTCTTACCCGGCTCGGAGACCGGATGACGCGGCAGGCGTTCTGGAATATAATCAAAAAACGGGCCATTGAGGCGGGAATCAGAAAAACCATTTCTCCCCATACTCTGCGCCATTCGTTCGCAACCCATCTGCTGGAGAACGGCGCAGATCTGCGGAGCGTGCAGGCAATGCTCGGCCATGCGGACCTCGCGACGACACAGATTTACACCCACGTGACCCGGGAGCGATTGAAACGCATCCACGAGGAATACCATCCACGGGGATAGGGCGGGTCGGTGCAGACAGGAAAACTCACTCAGGAAAGGACAGGGCAATGAAGTATATCGTGCTCCTCGGCGACGGGATGTCGGACGAGGCCGTGAAGGATCTGGACGGAAAGACACCACTGCAGGCTGCCAAAACGCCGCACATGGATGTCATGGCCCGGCGGGGGAGGATCGGCCTCGCTCACACCGTGCCGAAGGGGCTCCCTCCGGGAAGCGATGTGGCAAATCTCTCGGTGTTCGGCTATGACCCGCGTACCTGCTATACGGGTCGATCACCCCTCGAAGCAGCAAGCATGGGGGTTCAACTCGGGCCCGATGACGTGGCGTTCCGGGTTAATCTCGTGAATCTCCTGCCGACCAAGGGGACGCTCGTCATGAACGACTACTCGGCGGGGCATATCTCCACCGAAGAGGGACGCGAACTCATCGAGGCCATCCAGCAGCAGATCGGCGATGACGAGTTCCAGTTCTACCCCGGCGTGGGATACCGCCATCTCATGGTATGGCGCAACGGCAAAAGCGGCATGTCCGCCACCCCTCCCCATGACATCTCGGGGAAAAGCATCCTCGACTACCTTCCGAAGGGAGAGGGGGCCGACAAGCTCATCTATCTGATGAACTCCTCCCAGATGATACTCAACAATCATCCCCAATACCGGCGGCGCCTTGAAGCAGACAAGATCCCGGCGAATTCCATCTGGCTCTGGGGGCACGGCAAAGCACCCCGGATGGAGCCCTTCAAGGAAAAGTTCGGCCTTGCCGGGGCGGTAATTTCCGCGGTCGATCTCATAAACGGTATCGGCATCGGAGCGGGCCTCGACGTGATTCGGGTCGAGGGGGCCACCGGTTACCTGGACACCAACTACGAAGGCAAGGTCCAGGCAGCTCTTGAGGCCCTGGAGACCCATGACTACGTGTACCTTCACGTTGAGGCGCCCGACGAGGCTTCCCATTCGGGGAACCTTTCCCACAAGCTCCAGGCCATCGAAGATTTCGATGCCAGGGTTGTCGGCCCCATCATGGAAGGGATCAGGCGTTTTGGTTCGTTCCGGATACTCTGTACTCCCGATCACCCGACTCCCCTCAGGCTGAAGACACATACGGGCGCGCCTGTGCCCTTCATCATCTACGATGGAGGAGAATCGGAAGATGATTCGATTGCGGGCTATGACGAAGATTCGGCCCGGACTTCCGGCCTGGTGCTGGAGGAAGGGCACCGGCTCATGGAGCTTCTGCTTGAAAGGTGACCAGGCAGGATGTTGTTAGGTGAGGAGAGAGACAGGGCGGGTTATGGGATCCGCCCTGTCCTTTTGCGTCACCAGCGCCGGTAAACCGGCCCCAGGGGGCGGTACCAGTACGGCCCGGGCCAGTATCCGTAGTAGTAGGGATCATAAAAGGAGTAGGGTGGCGGAGTGGGGTAGGGGTAGCCCTTCTCGTAGTCGTAGCTTTTCCAGACGTAAATCTCTTTGATTGCGAGGACCGGATAGGTGTACTCAACTTCGTCGACCGGCATTACTTTTTTGCCCTTCACTTCCCCGACCAGGGTAACGAGGCGATCCGGTTTATAGATCATGCTGTCGAGGAACGATTCGGAAATGGCGAGAAACCTTCCCTCGGAGCGAAATGTATCCTCCGGCATACCCGTCTTGTCGAGAGCAACCTGCATTATCTCCAATTGACTTCCTGTGGTAGTGTTCTTGACCCCGACAATTACCCCTCCCAGTTGCACGTACTTCCCGACAAACGCATCGGGTTTTTCTTTGAGCATGGCGTAGGTAATGGTGGGGTCAACCAGAGACCGTGACTGCTCACTGATGACATGGGCACACCCCGATAATGACAAGGTTGTGAGCAGGATTATAAGGATTGATATTCTCTGCAAATACATCGTGGCCCCTCCCGGTGGAGCGACATTTTCCGCCCCTCTGCTGTGTTGCTCGAACATCCTCGCCTGTCCGGGACGTCCAGCAGTCTATGCACTGACATGAATCAAGATTAGCTCCGGTCAGGTGAAAGTCAAATTAGCCGTGGAGGTAGGCGTGGATACCATTTCTGAGGAAAATCACTGGAAGTTTCAGCGTTTTTTATGATATGTTGAAACGCTAAATTATGTCTGAGGAGTTGCATTGTGAAAATCTGTGTCATTGGCTCCGGGTATGTGGGCCTTGTCGCTGGAACCTGCTTCGCCGAAAGCGGCAACACTGTCATTTGCGTTGATGTTAACCAGGAGAAGATTGAAGGACTCAAGCAGGGGATTCTCCCCATATACGAACCGGGCCTCAAGGAGCTGGTTCTCCGCAATAGCGCCGAGGGGCGCCTTTCCTTCACTACCGACCTGGCGTCAGCGGTGAAGGAATCACTCATCTGCTTCATAGCCGTAGGGACACCGCCGGGGGAAGACGGTTCGGCCGATCTTCAGCATGTTCTTGCCGTGGCCCGGGAAATTGGTCGCAACATGGAGGGGTTCAAGATCATCGTCGACAAGTCGACGGTACCGGTTGGCACCGCTGATAAGGTGAGACGGGCCGCCCAGGAGGAACTCGATCGCCGCGGTGCCGCCTACGAGTTCGACGTGGTGTCGAACCCGGAATTTCTCAAGGAAGGCGCCGCAATCGACGACTTCATGAAGCCCGACCGGGTCGTTATCGGTGCCGACAATGTCCGTACCGCAGAGATCATGAAAGAGCTCTATTCCCCTTTCATGAGAAAGACCAACCGCCTTATCGTCATGGACGTCCACAGCGCCGAAATGACCAAATATGCCGCCAATGCCATGCTCGCCACCCGCATCTCGTTCATGAACCAGATAGCGAACCTCTGCGAGCGGATGGGTGCGGATGTGTCAGCCGTGCGCGAGGGGATCGGATCCGATTCTCGGATCGGCTACGATTTCCTTTTTCCCGGCGTCGGTTACGGCGGCTCGTGCTTCCCGAAGGACGTGAAGGCCCTCATCAAGACCGCCGAGGAATGCGAGTACGACTTTGTCCTGCTGAAGTCGGTGGAGGAAGTCAACGAACGGCAAAAGGCGATCCTCATAGACAAAATGATCGCCCATTTCTCCCGGGACAACGGGGCGTCACCCCTTGCAGGAAAGACCATCGCCATCTGGGGGCTCTCGTTCAAGCCCCGCACCGACGATATGCGCGAAGCTCCCTCCATCGTCATCATCAGCAAGCTCCTCGAAATGGGCGCCACGGTCCTGGCGCACGATCCCGAAGCGGTCAAGGAAGCGAAAAAGATCTTCGGCGACCGGATAACCTACACCAGTACCAACCAGTACGAGATTCTCAAGGGGGCCGACGCGCTCGCCATCATTACGGAGTGGAACGAGTACCGCAACCCTGACTTCGAGCGCATCAGCGCAAGCCTCACCGCCCCGGTTATCTTCGACGGCCGGAACCTCTACAATCCGCGGCGGATGAAGGAGATCGGCTTCACGTACCACTCCATCGGCCGTAACGGTTCGGCCTTTACCGGTTAGCAGGAGCAAGCAATGCGTGTTCTGGTAACCGGCGGGGCAGGGTTCATTGGCTCCCATCTGTGCGAGCGGTTGGTCAGTGACGGCCACGAGGTTCTCTGTGTCGATAACTTCTTTACGGGGAGCAAACAAAACATCCTGCCGCTCTTGGGAAACCCCCGTTTCGAGTTGATCCGCCACGATATAACCGAGCCGATTCTTCTGGAGGTGGACCAGATATATCATCTGGCCTGTCCCGCTTCGCCGGTCCATTATCAGTACAACCCGGTGAAGACCATCAAGACAAGCGTCATGGGGACCATCAACATGCTTGGCCTCGCCAAGCGGGTCCGGGCGCGAATCCTTCTGGCCTCCACCTCTGAAGTCTACGGCGATCCCCAGGTGCATCCGCAGCCCGAGACCTACTGGGGGAACGTTAACCCCATCGGAATCCGCAGCTGCTACGACGAAGGGAAGCGGGTTGCGGAAACCCTCATGATGGATTACCATCGCCAGAATGGTGTCGACATCCGCATCGTCCGGATTTTCAACACCTTTGGCCCCCGCATGGCCGAGCATGACGGCAGGGTGGTGTCGAACTTCATTGTTCAGGCTCTCAAAGGGGAAGACATAACGGTCTATGGCGACGGCAGCCAGACCCGCTCCTTCTGCTATGTGAGCGACTTGGTGGAAGGGCTTGTCCGGACGATGTCATGTGAAGGCTTCACCGGTCCGGTCAACCTGGGCAACCCCGGTGAAACTACTATCCTGGAATTTGCCCGGCGCATAATCGCACTGACCGGTTCCCAGTCGCAGATTGTTTTCAGGCCTCTCCCGTCGGATGACCCCAAGCAGCGCCAACCCGATATAACCCTCGCCCGGACGACGCTTGGATGGGAGCCTATCGTGCCCCTGGAAACGGGTCTCACAAAGACAGTTGATTATTTCTCCGGCCTCGGTGCCGGTTCGGGTTCATGACCAAAGGAGGAAGCATGCGGAAGCGGATGTACCTCGTCCCTGCCGGCTGCATACTCTTCATTCTCTTCTTCACCGTTTTCGGCGAGCGGGGACTTCTGCGCATCTACCACCTGAGCAGGGAGAAACAGGAAATTGCGGAGAAGGTGACCGAGGTCAGGGGTGAAAATGAGAAACTCAAGCGCGAGATAGAAGCGCTCAAGACCGACCGGCGTTACCTGGAAAGCATTGCCCGAAAGGATTTCGGGCTTGTGCGGCCCAATGAAGTCGTCTATCAGTTCCCGTCGTCGGACAAGGCCCAGGCCAAGACTCAGCAGCCGGTTTCATCGGCGGTCGAGAAGAAGCGATAGGGTGAGCGGAGAGAATCCGCTCTTTCCTTTTTGTCATCAGGAGATTAACCATGAGCAGTTCAAAGAGGCAGGCATGTGTCGTCTGCGCCTGGCGCGAAACATGTGCGAAGAAATTCTGCGTCACCGATGGCGGCGCGCGCTGTCCCGATTTCAGCCGTGACGTTTCCATTAAGGTTCCGGACGAAGAATCGGATGAAATACAATGAGTCAACTGGAGGGAACAATGAAGGATAGGGTTCGTTCTCTGGTCGCCGAGGGAATCGAGCGGTGTTTTGCCGACGGCTCTCTTGCCTCGAACCAGATGCCGGCCATAGTCATAGAGAAGCCGGCCCATGCCGAGCACGGCGACTTTGCCTGTACCGTCGCCATGTCCATGGCGAAGGCCGAGCGCAAGGCGCCGCGGGTGATTGCAGAGACAATCGTCAAACATATTGAAAATGGTGAAAGTGGTATCATCGGGGGAATCGATATAGCCGGCCCCGGTTTTATCAACTTCAGAATCAAGAACGAGGCATGGAGCAGAACGCTTGCGGTCGTGGAGGCGGCAGGGGCGAGCTTCGGGCGCAGCTGCGCGGGTGAAGAGCGTAAGGTGCAGGTGGAGTTTGTGAGTGCAAACCCCACGGGACCACTCCATATCGGCCACGGACGGGGTGCCGCCATCGGTGACACCATCTGTCGCCTTCTGTCAGCTTCCGGATTCGATGTGACCCGTGAGTTCTATTACAACGATGCCGGTGCCCAAATCGCCAATCTTGCGCTTTCCGTTCAGTCACGCTGTCTCGGTATTGAGCCGGGAGACCCCCGGTGGCCGGCCGATGGCTATCAGGGCGACTATATCAAGGACGTGGCCCGCTCCTATCTCAATCGCGAAACCGTAGATGCCGGTGACCAGCACGTCACTGCCGCCGGCGACCCGAATGACCTTGACGCGATCCGTCGCTTTGCCGTGGCCTATCTGCGGCGCGAACAGGATCAGGACCTCCTGGCCTTCGACGTGCATTTCGATGTCTACTCGCTTGAATCGAGCCTTTATACCGAAGGTCGTGTTGAAGAGGTAGTCAGGCGTCTGATCGAGAACGGCCATACCTTCGAGCAGGACGGCGCCCTCTGGTTGCGGACCACGGACTTTGGAGACGACAAGGACCGGGTCATGCGCAAGTCGGACGGCAGTTACACCTACTTTGTCCCCGATGTTGCCTACCATCTGGCCAAGTGGGAACGTGGCTTCACCCGCGTCATTAACGAGCAGGGAGCGGACCACCACAGCACCATAACCCGCGTGCGTGCCGGTCTTCAGGCCCTCAATGCAGGAATCCCTCAAGAGTGGCCCGAGTACGTTCTACACCAGATGGTTACGGTCATGCGCGGTGGTGAAGAGGTGAAAATATCCAAGCGCGCCGGTAGCTATGTTACGTTACGAGATCTGATCGACGAAGTGGGCCGTGATGCCACGAGATTCTTCTTCCTCATGAGGAAACCTGATTCTCAACTGGTTTTCGATATCGATCTGGCCAAACAGCAATCACTCGAAAACCCGGTTTACTACGTCCAGTACGCCCATGCACGGATCAGCAGCATCTTCGAGGCCGCCTGTGACCGTGGAATCAGCGTTCCGTCCTTCCCTGATGCCCATGTGGATCTTCTCGAGACACCGGAAGAAATTGAACTCATCAAGCTCATCGGCTCTTTCCCCGAAGTTATCGAAGGAAGCGCCTTGTCCTTCGAGCCACACCGGATCACCTACTACCTTCAGGAACTGGCAGGGGCTTTCCATTCTTTTTACAATAAAAATCGCGTCATAGGCGAAGGGAAGGAGTTGAGTTCGGCACGGCTCTTCCTCCTCAAGGGCGTTGCTCAAGTACTGAAGAACGGGCTTGCACTCCTGGGTGTCTCGGCACCGGAAAAGATGTAGCTGGAAGGGTTTATGGTCCTTGATTATCGTGAACGGAAACCGGTCAACAAAAACCGGCCAAAATCGAAACCCGTCGGCCTCTTTGTCATAGCATTCGGCCTGGTTGCAGTCTGCTCCTTTGCCCTTGGTGTTCTGACGGACCGTTTTCTGCTTTCTCCTCGCAGCCTTAAGGTCGAAAATGCCCAGGCACCCCCTTCTGTCGCGCCGAAGAACGGCCCTCAGGAGCAACCCTCTTCAACTGCCAAGGATTCGGTGACCGCCAAACAGGGTGCAGCCCCTGCGCTTCAGGAACCATCTCTGACTTTTTACGAGACGTTACCCAAGGGCGGAAAAATTATTCTCGGGAGCGGCATGAATCCCAAAATGCCAAAGGTGCTAACCGCATCCCCCGCAAAAACAGCCACTGAGGCTTTGCCAAAAAATGACCAGGTTTTGCCGCGACAGACAGAAGCTGTGATGGTGCAAAAAGCCGACAAACCTGCCATTCCTGTCTCATCTCCAGAGAAAAGTGCGGCTGCAGATAATGCTGAACGCCCGAAGGCGGCCGGCGAAACAGCCAAAGAAGTATCGGCGAAAAAAACTGCGGTATCCAAGGGGAAATTCTCCGTGCAGGTGGTATCCGCAAGGGAACGCAAGGAAGCAGACGCCATCAAATCGGGGTTACAGGAAAAGGGGTTTGCTGCCTATGTTGTTGAGTCCGTCGTTCCCGGTAAGGGGACATGGTATCGCGTACGGGTGGGGAAACAAATGGATCAGTCGGCTGCCGCGAAGCTTGCAAAACAGCTCGGTAAGGCAGCAATAATAATTCCTGAATAGTAAGAGTGATTTTTTTATTGACTCGAGATCGTGCTCATAGTATAAACAAATCTCTTGTGACGCGGGGTGGAGCAGTCTGGTAGCTCGTCGGGCTCATAACCCGAAGGTCATAGGTTCAAATCCTATCCCCGCAACCAAACAATAACAGGCGCTTAGCTGAAAATGCTAAGTGCCTTTTTTGTTGTCCTGACGCATGTTTTGCTTTGGGTGGCAAAATAGATAGTTGCGAGTCCTACTCCTGTCAAGGCAATCCACCCCTTGGACTGAGTGAGCCGGTCCACGTACCGCTCCCAGAACTCGGCAATCTCAGGGGCCCGGAAGAGTGAAGGACATCTCCCATGAATTCTGACCGCAAACAACGGTTGCTGACGCTGACCCCGGAGCGGCTGGCGGACGCCCTGCTGGAACTGGCCGCCCGCGATGATGCTGCCGACGATCTGGTGGAACGGATGATCGCTACCCCCTGGGAAAATATCGAGCGCTTCAGGAAAAGACTGGCCGGCATCAAGCGCAGCCGCCGCTTCATCCGGTGGGGTGAATCCGCGGCCTTTGCCCGTGAACTGCTTGCCCTCCTGCAGGATGTACAGGCGGGAGTCTCCGATCCCCGCACGGGCGCCGAGCTGGTTGCCGCCTTCTACGAGTGCGACAAGGGGGCCCTGGGAAACTGCGACGATTCCAGCGGCCATGTGGGTGATGTCTTCCGGCATGATGCCAGAGAACTCTTCGTCCACTACGCCTCCCGCTGCGACGAGAAGGAGTGGCTGGGGGATCTGGTTTACAAGGTGAGCCGTACCGATGACTATGGGGTGCGGGATGCCTTGGTCAAATGCGCCATCGACTATCTGCCGGAGCCGGTCATCCGGACCATGGTGAAACGGTTTCAGAAAATGGCCGACGGCGAGAGCGACGAATACCACAAACGGCACTGGCTGGGGCTGGCCGAGTCCCTTGCCCGGCAGCTCAAGGATGCCCCCCTGTTCGAGCGGACACGGCGCGCCTCGTGGGGGAGTCTCTCCACCGCAGCCTGCGTCGACATAGCCCGGGTATATTTGGAGAGCGGCGACGGGCAGACGGCCCTGGCGTGGCTCGAGAAGATTCCGGTGACGGAGAACTTCATGGCGGAGGATCGGGACTCGCTGCTGCTGGAGGTCCATGGCCGACTGGGGAACCCAGCTCGGCAGGCCGACGTCGCCTGGCGGATCTTCAGGCGTCACAGAAGCCTTGCCTCCCTGACGCGACTGCTGGACGTAATCGGCAGTGACCAGAGGGATGCCGTAGTGGCAGGGGAAGTTGCCGCCATTCTCGGGGAGGATCGGTTCTCTCCGGGGGATGCCGCCTTTCTGGTGGAGGTCGAGCGCCCCGACGACGCGGAAAACTATCTCCTCAGGCATGCCGACGCGCTTAACGGCGACGACTACAGCGGGCTTCTCCCCCTGGCCGAGGCCATGGAGCAGAGCGGTCGCCACCTCTGCGCTTCCTTGCTGTATCGGGCACTGCTCGATTCGATCCTCCGCCGGGCCCAGACCAAGACCTATCCCCACGGTGCCCGGTATCTCCGCAAGCTCGATAAACTCGCCGGGACCATTACCGACTGGCGCACCTTTGAGTCCCATGACTTTTACAAGGAGAATCTCCGGCTGAACCACGGCCGGAAAAGCAGTTTCTGGTCCCGTTACGGGGAGTAAGGTTGGTGTGATGATTCTCGGCAGGAGGAAGAAACCGACTGTGGTGGTTCCAGGCGGGCCATGGATGGCGCTGCTCTGGGTGGCGTTGTCGGTTTGTTTCTGGGGATGCCAGGTATTATACTCGGCCGGTAATCGGTGAACTTTCACTACAACTCAGACTGAACGAAGCGAGTCGGGTTGGTTTTGGCACTGTGGTGGGCATGGCAATTGGCGTGGCCGGCAAGTTGGCCATCGGCTTCGCCATGATCGGACTTTTTCTCGTGAAGTGGTTTATATGAAAGAATTAATGGTGGGTTTTAATGATTCCTAGAGTCCCCTCACCAGCGACTATGCTGTCAGTATTGAAACTCTTCCTCATTCCGGTCGGTGGCGGGATACCCGCCGGCGTCATGCTCGCCCAGACCAAAGGTGTGGCGTGGCCTTTTACGACACTGCTTTATCTGGCATCGGACATCATCCTGGCGCTTGCCTTTGAACCGGTTCTCCGGTTGCTTGCCTTCATCTGCGGGAAGGTTTCCTTTTTATCCCGGATCGGTGCGGTTATGAAAGCAGCGACAGCCCGCAGCGTCTCCCATTTCAGCGGTACTGGCGCAGGTCCGATTGCTCTCATCATGATTGCCTTCGGCGTTGACCCAATGACAGGTCGGGCCTCGGCTCTTGCGGCCGGACACGGCATTATCGCAGGGTGGGCGTTCGCCATTGCTGGGGACATGATCTACTTCGCGGTTATCGCGATCAGCACCCTGCGTCTCAATTCCTATATCCACGACCCTAACATTACGATGCTGATAATCCTTGTTGCGATGTTCTGCGTTCCGGCCTTGGTGCGCTTCATCCGTTCCAAGCTGGTCATCCTGCAGAAGGCGTAGCCATGGGAGAGCTCCGCGCAGTCCCAAGATCGGTATGGCAATTATCGGTTAGCACAGAGCGTTGGAAACGGCGGTGAGTAATCTCAATCCCAATCGGAGACTGATCAATCTGACGACCAGATTGGCGGGTGTTTAAAAGTGAGCTGGCAGGTTTA
This sequence comes from Geobacter metallireducens GS-15, assembly GCF_000012925.1. Taxonomy (NCBI): domain Bacteria; kingdom Pseudomonadati; phylum Thermodesulfobacteriota; class Desulfuromonadia; order Geobacterales; family Geobacteraceae; genus Geobacter; species Geobacter metallireducens. The sequence goes on from NC_007517.1 coordinate 1,608,494, forward strand.
CATAATCCTTTGCTCCGACAATTCGTTGTATACCGGGATTACTACGGATCTTGACCGGAGGTTCCGCCAGCATGCAGGTGGGACTGGCGCAAAGTATTTCCGGGGACGGCGACCGCTGCGGGTAGTCTATCTTGAAAACGACCACAGCCGCTCGTCAGCCGCCAGCAGGGAAGCGAAGATCAAGGCCATGGGCCGTACCGAGAAAATGAATCTGATCACCACAACGTCTTTGCGGGCAAGGTAAGTACATGTGTAGGTGTGTAGCCGGGTAAGAGGATAACATGGCCGGACATGTCGTTGTCGGTACCGACGTGCGTCGATAATGAATCAAGACAGCTTTCGACATGGTCAACAATTTTCTCTCTGGCCACGCCATGCGTAATGCTCAAGCTCTTCCAGGGGTAACCTCCCTCACACACCACCCGCTTGACACGCTGCTCCTCTGGTGATAGGTTGGCACATGTGAACCTATAGAGGAGCAGCGCCATGGAAGAACTCACCCCTCGCCAGAACGAAGTCCTCCGATTTCTCGAAGGCTACCTCACCCAATACGGCTATCCCCCAACCATGAGGGACATTGCCGCCCATCTGCGGATAAGTGGCACCCTTGGGGTATCGAAACACCTCACCGCCTTGGAACGCAAAGGGTACATCCGCAGGGACCCTGGCAACTCCCGCGGCATTTCCCTCGTGGGCCACGGATCAAAATCGGCATCGCTCCCGATCGCTGGCGTGGTGCGGGCCGGCATGCTCCAGCCGGCCATCGAGGATATCGAGGGGTATCTGGCCATCGACCAGGCCCAGCTCAAGGGGGGAAAGTTCTTCCTGCGGGTGAAAGGGGACTCCATGGTGAACGCCGCCATCCTCGACGGCGACCTGGCCCTCATCCGTCCGCAGCCCACTGCGGAGAATAACGACATCGTCGTCGCCATGGTCGACGGCGAGGCGACCCTCAAGGCCTTTTACCGGGAGCGGGGACAGATTCGCCTCCAGCCCCGCAACCCGAACATGGAGCCGATCATCATCCGGGAAGGGGAGGGTGAGGTCGCGATCGTCGGCAAGGTGGTCGGGATCTTCCGGACCCTGGAATAAGCCATGCTGCAGCGGGTACAGGAACAGATCAGAGTCGGGGCCGTCTTTGGCCCGGGGCCGTCCATCCACCCGGTCTGGTTCGACTGGCGGCAACAGAAACACGCCATAGAGAAGGTCACCTACCGCTGGCGGCACATTGCGGGCAATGCCCTCCTGCTTCACTTCGCCGTTACCGACGGCACTGCCCTCTATGAGCTGATCTACAACTCCCGGGAACAACTCTGGACCCTGGAAGCGGCCGATGCGGAGGTCGTGTGAGCGGCCGGGTCATCATGCACGTGGACATGAACGCCTTTTTCGCCAGCGTGGAGCAGCAGCACGACCCCGCGCTCAGGGGCAAGCCCATCGCCGTCATCGGCTCCGCAGCCCGCACCGTCATCACCACTGCCTCCTACGAGGCCCGGGCCTTTGGCGTCAAAACCGGCATGACCGTCTGGCAGGCACAACAGAAATGCCCCCAGATCATCCTCGTCACCGGAGACAACCGGAAATACACCTACACCTCCGCCCGGATCGTCGAGATGATGAAGCAGTTCACCCCGCTGGTGGAGGTCTTCTCCATCGACGAGGCCTTTCTCGACGTCACCGGCTCCCTCTCCCTGTATTCCAGCGCCGAGCGGATCGCCTTTCTCCTCAAGGCCGAGATCCGGCACCACTTCGGCCTTACCTGCTCCATCGGCATCGCCCCCAACAAGCTCCTCGCCAAGCTCGCCTCGGAGATGAAAAAGCCCGACGGCCTCACCGTCATCAAGCCCGACGACGTTGCCCCGGTCCTCGAAACCCTGCCGATCAAGGAACTCTGCGGTATCGGCGCCAAGATGGAGTGCCAGCTGAACCTCCTGGGGATCAGAACCTGCGGCGAGTTGGGCCGCTACCCGGTGGACCGGCTGATGCGCAAATTCGGGATAGTGGGCGAGAAGCTCCACCTCATGGGGCAGGGGATCGACGACTCCCCGGTAGTCCCCCACGAAGAGGCCGAGGAAGTCAAATCGGTGGGCCACTCGACGACGCTTGAGCACGACATCGAGGACCGGCGGGAGATCCTTAGGTGGCTCCTCCAACTCTCCGAGATGGTGGGGCGCCGGGCCCGCAGATATAACGTCTGGGGAAAGACCGTCACCCTCTCCATCCGCTACGCCGACTTCGACACCTGGGTAGGGAGGCAGGAAACGCTCCCCCACCACATCAACCAGAGCGATGACATCTACCGGGCCGCCGTCGCCATCCTCGATACTCTTGTCCTGGAGCAGCCGGTAAGGCTCCTGGGGGTAAGGCTCAGTAACCTCCGCTACGAGTCGAACCAACTGCCGCTCTTCGAGGAGGAGCGGAAGAAGGTGCTCCTGGCCGGGGCCATGGACCAGGTGAACGACAGGTTCGGCGACTTCGCCGTCACCTTTGGGAGCCTCCTGGACAAGGAGCGGCGCCAGGAGAAGGGCTCCCACGTCATCTCCCCCGCCTGGCGGCCGGAGGGGATCAGGAATGTGGATGTGAAGTGAACACCCGAACCTCAGACACTGGTAATCCCGATTATTTCTACGAGGCATGATAAAATAAAAGTATATTTCTTGATTTGTAGAGCCCATCACGGCCGACCTCTCTGAGGCATGATGCAGCAGAGGCCATGATGATTGGTCTCCGGGGGTTCATACACCTCGGCTGACTGGAGTCTCTCCCCAAAGAACTGCAACGCTGATAATCCATTATCACTGATCTCTCAAGGAGGATTTGCATGAAGGTCTATGCTGTAAATGGCAGCCCAAGGAAGAACTGGAACACCGCGATGTTGCTCGAACATGCGCTTTCAGGTGCTGCGTCGCAGGGGGCGGAAACGGAGCTTATCCATCTCTATGATCTCACTTTCAAGGGGTGTACGAGCTGTTTTGCCTGCAAATTGAAGGAGGGCAAGAGCTACGGCAAATGTGCCATGAAAGACGGACTCACGCCGGCCCTCGAAAAGCTCGCCACCGCTGATGCCTTCATCCTCGGCTCGCCCATCTATTTCGGAACCGTGACAGGAGAGATGCGTTCCTTCATGGAACGGCTCCTTTTCCAGTATCTGGCATACACCCGGCCACCGAGCTCACTCTTCACCAGAAATATTCCGACCGCGTTCATCTACACCATGAACGTCTCGGAAGAGATCATGAAGGAGAATCAGTACCCGATCCATATCGGGATGAACGAAAACTACCTGGCTCGGATTTTCGGTCAGGCGGAAACGCTCTGTTCCTATGAAACACTCCAGTTCGAGGATTACGACAAGGTGGTGTTCAACTACTTCGATCCCGAAGAGCGCCGGCAGCGGCGCAGGGACGTGTTCCCGGAAGATTGCAGAAAAGCTTCAGAGTTGGGCGCCCGATTGGCAAGATCAGCCAGAGGGTAAAACTGAAAACATAGATTGGAGACCACATGAAACAATCACTCGGTGCCAAGACGCTGCTGTTCCCTACACCGGTCCTGATGGTGGGGACATACGACCACGCAGGCAAACCAAATCTGATGAATGCTGCCTGGGGCGGCATCTGCTGCTCCGATCCGCCGTGCGTGACGGTATCCGTGCGCAAGTCCAGACACACCTATGACAGCATCGTCGAGCGCCAGGCATTCACGGTGGGGATTGCCAACGAAGCGACCATGGCGGAAGCGGACTACGTGGGCATCGCCTCCGGACGTGACGCTGACAAATTTGCCGTTGCCGGATTGACCCCTGTCAGAAGCGAACTGGTGGACGCTCCGTATGCGGAGGAGTTCCCGGTAGTTCTGGAGTGCCGCCTGCTCCATACGCTGGAGATAGGGATCCACACCCAGTTCATTGGCGAGATCATTGATGTGAAGGCAGACAAGAACATCTTGAGCGAGGACGGTCTTCCCGACATCCTCAAGATACAGCCACTGGTCTTTGATACCGCCCACAGGGGGTATCATGCTGTTGGGCCGTTGCTTGACAGGGCATACTCCGTGGGTAAGAAATTGTTATGATGAGCAACGTCTAGCGGATCCACGGAAAAAGGCCCACGGCAAGAAATGATTTTGGTCGCGCCCTGAAACTGAATGTCAAGCCCATGTCCCTCGCCGACGCGGCAAAGCTTTTATCGACTGGCCCTGTGAAGCCTCGTAGCCTGAAATGTGTGCAGGAGCACAATGACCAGATATCTTGCTGGAAAATCAGTGGTAGTGACCGGTTCGGGCAGCGGAATAGGGCGCGCGGTCGCGCTGGAGACACCTTCCTCGGCACCGCGCTTCCCTCCCTTGAAAAGAGCCTCTATCCGTTGGACCGCTCCAAGACGTCTTCACGTGGGATCGTTGCTCCGGGCTGGCTGATACCGAAATAGCTGCCGCGTGGTGCCTATCGCATGACGCCGCTCCATGACGTCATGTCCGCCTGGCCGATAGTGGCGAGGAAAGAACTCCACAGGAAGCAGATGAAAATGGCCATGTCCGTGGATGGCAGAAATAAGAACTATTACTGGGGCGAAATCCTGGAACGTCACTGGGTATCCGGCGGTAAACGAAATCGATAATCTGAATAAACTCTGGTACGTCAAACGAACGGCACTATTTTGGATATTTTAATGTACCTGACATAAACATGTAACGCGGAGGTGGTACGGTCATGACGTTTTAGAAATGCGTTCAGAATCGACTGATACGAGGATTTCATGACGTCACGTACCACAGCAATTTTCGGTGTTTTCGTTGCTATCTCGGCATCCGCCACATTGATGGTGGGGGATAGCCCTGTCCATGCCGCATCCTGGGGGCTCTGGAACGACCCCCACGGCGGTATTGTGAAATCCGTCCCCCGTCCCGCGCCTGCACCGCCACCTGTTGCTCCCCCCAAGGCAGAAGTTCCTCCCGTTCCCTCTCAAGACTCGGAAAAACATTCCGATACAGCCGCGTTAGCCGAGACTGCCCCGGCTACGTCATCGTCAGCCGAGACAAATCCCCAATCTTCCGCTGCAGACTCGATTCCTTCGGACAGTGCCGCCGTTCCGCCCGCTGTCACCGATGCGACTGGAACTGTTGCGTCCGACAACGAGCCCGGGTCTCCCGTTCTGATGGCCACCGAGCCTGCCGAAAAAGCCGTCGCTGCTGTAGCAACGGAGAATCCCGGTACTACTGAAAACCGGCAGCCTGTCGTTGCGGAATCGCCAGCGAAGACCGTGGCTGATGATACTACGATTCCGGTTCAGGAGCAGGGCGCCATTGGTACCAGTGTTGCCGATCAAGTGCCTGCGACTGGTGAGATGCCGGCGACTAAGGAAGTGCCTGCTCCCAATCCCGTGGTGCTTGCCGGGGTGGATCAGCCCACGTCGGTTCCCCCGCAGGCTGGCGATGCCTATGTCATCGGTGCCGGCGATGTTCTCGATATCGCGGTCTGGCGCGACGAGAGCCTGACCAAGACGGTGGTGGTGCTTCCCGACGGGACCATTTCGTTTCCCCTTATCGGTGTGGTCAAGGCGGGTGGGAAGACCGTGGAGCAACTCAAGGATGAGATCAGGACGCGCCTTTCGAGCTACTTTTCCGACCTGACCCTCTCCCTTGAGGTGCGGCAGGCCAACAGCATGATGATCTTTGTGGTGGGAAAGGTGAATTCTCCCGGGCGTCATCCGATCAGCTCGCCTGTGAACGTGTTACAGGCCCTGGCCATGGCGGGCGGGGTAAATCCCTTTGCCAAGAAGGATGACATCAAGATTTTCCGCCAGGACGAGGGGAAAACCGTCATCTTTTCCTTTGCCTACAGCGAGGTGTCCCGGGGTAACCGGCTGGAAGAGAATATTGTCCTGAGGCGCGGTGACCTGATCGTCGTCCCCTGATCCGATTTAATCGACGAGGCTTGCCATGTCTTTGCCATGCCGCAGACCGGTTTCGGCCGTGCAGGTGATCTCTGCCGCCGCAGCCCTGATCGGAACTGCCCTTACAATGCTTCCCGTTTCCGCCTTCGCTGACGACTTCCGTCTCCTGGGTGCGACGGCCCTGCAACAGGAGTATATCGACAATCTGTTCATGTCTCCCGACGATCGGAAGAGTTCATTTATCACCACTCTTTCGGGCGGATTCGAGGCAACGGAACGGACCGAGCGGCTCGATGCCGACCTGACGCTCAAGCTGGACCAGATCTTTTACACCGATGAGAACAGGCTCGGCAATTCGCTGAACCAGCTTTACCGGGGAGGTGCCCGCTACCGGCTCACGGAGCTTCTGACCCTGGGTGCGTCAGCGAAGTATGAGCTGAACAACCGCCCCGACCAGGACATCGAGCGGACAGGGCTCATCGTGGAGCCGGTCACCCGGCACCGGCAGGAATACGGGGCCACGGCCAATTACATCCTGAGCGAGACAATGTCCACGGCCCTTTCGTACTCGTATCTGCAGGATGACTTCAATGACCGCACCAACACGCAGAACAGCTCCCACGATCTCTCCGTGGTGCTGGAGCGGAATCTAAGCGCTTACCTGCCGGACCTGACCGGGAGCCTCATTTTCGGCTACGGCAACTACCAGACGCGGGAGGCCACGGACACAAAGGTTGAGCAGTACCTGGCCATGGCCGGGATCTCGTGGTCCTACACCGAGCTCTGGAAACTGTTTGCCAATCTGGGGGCCAGCTACACCACGTCGGAATTCGACACTCTTGCCGGCTCATCGCTTGTCCGTAACGGCGAGCACAGTTGGGGGGGGACGGGGAAGGCCGGGGTCAGCTACAGGGATGAGTACACTGCCGGGACCCTTGCCTTCAGCCAGGGAATCGTGCCGGCATCGGGGAGATCGGGCGCAAGCCGCCGCACCGGCCTGACCCTCGATCTGAGTCGGCGCTTCACGGAAGAATTGACCGGCTTCCTGTCGTCCGGGTTCTTTCTGAACCGCTCCGACAGGGGAGAGTTCTCGGCGGGCGAAATCGACGAGACCACCTTCAATGCGGGGATTGGCGCCCGGTACAACGTGAGCAGGGACTTCTCCCTGGAGGCGCGGTACGGCTATGCACGGATCGACTACGGGGTGTCCGGACAGACGGCGGAGCGCAACGGTGTGATGATGAGCCTGGTCTACCGGTATCCGTTTCTGGAGAAATAATTGAGAAAGTGCGAGGCGTAAGATGGAAGCAGAAATCAAATCGTTCGGCGATATCGTACGGATCGTAAAGCGGCGCAGGCTGAGCCTCATCGTTCCGGCTGCGGTCATATTTGCGATGACGCTCGTGGCCGCAGTGGTGTTGCCGCGCATCTACCGTTCCACCTCCACGATCCTCATCGAGGAGCAGGAGATTCCCCGCGATTTCGTCATGACCACCGTGACGAGCTACGCCGAGGAGCGTCTCCAGACCATCAACCAGCGGATCATGAGCTCCACGAAACTCCTGGAGATCATCAACCGCTTCAATCTCTACAGCGACCTGCGCAAGAGCAAGACCACCGAAGAGATCATCTCCCAGATGCGCGGGGACATCAAATTCCAGACCATCAGCGCCGATGTTGTGGATCGCCGCACCGGCAGGCCCACCGCCGCCACCATCGCCTTCTCCCTCTCTTACGATGGGAAGAGCCCGGCAACGGTCCAGCAGGTGTCGAACGTCCTGGCATCCCTCTACCTGGAGGAGAACCTCAGGGTTCGCGAGCAGCAGACCCTGGGAGCCACCCGGTTCATGGAAGAGGAAATGAAGGATGTTCAGGCAAAGCTCGTGGAGATCGAGAGAAAGATCGCCGATTACAAGCAGCGCAACGTGAGCGCGCTGCCCGAGCTTGCCCAGTTGAACATGCAGACACTTGACCGGAGCGACCGGGACGTGGACCAGTTCCATGACCAGCTGCGAATGCTGCGGGAGAAGGAAGGGTATCTGGAGGCCCAGCTTTCCAGTATCCCCACGGACGACGCCAACACCGACAAGGGGCGGCTGCGGGAATTGCGGGTGAAGCTTGTGGACCTCAAGACCCGCCTCTCCGATGCCCATCCCGACGTGATCAAGGCCCGCTCCGAGATTGCCGCCCTTGAAAGACAGCTCAAGGGGTCGGGACGCAATATGGAAAGCAAGCCCGACAATCCTGCCTACGTGACCCTCTCGGCCCAGCTGGCCAGCACCCGGTCCGAGATCGAATCGGTCAAGCGCCAGGTGCAGCTGGCCCAGGGCAAGCGCGACAGTTACCGCCGCCGCCTGGAGGCTTTCCCCCAGGTGGAGGAGGGGTACAAGGTGCTGCTCGTGGAGCGGAACAACCTTCAGCTCAAATATGACGATCTCTCCAAGAAGTTCATGGAAGCCAAAGTGGCCCATGGCCTCGAAAAGGAGCAGATGGGGGAACGCTTCACCCTCATCGACGCGGCCCGGCTCCCCGAGAAACCGGTGAGCCCCAATGTGCCGGCCATCCTCGTTATCGGCCTGATTCTCGGGCTGGGTGCCGGCATCGGCACCGCCGCCTTCAGGGAATACGGCGATCAGTCCGCCCACGGCATCGAAACCCTGGCACGGGCCACGGCCCTGCCGGTGCTCGCCGCGATCCCCGAGATCGTCACCCTGGAGGAAACCGACGTCCGCAAGCGGCGTTATCGGATGGCGGCAGCCGGGGTGGCCATGGTCATCATTGTGGCGATTCCGCTTATTCACTTCTTCGTCATGGATCTGGATATCATCGTGGCCAAGATGATGCGGCGGCTCTCCGTCTAGCAGGACGTTCCTGCTGAGACCTGACTGGAAAGGAGCAGAGTGACATGGCGGAAACATCGACAGCTCTTGAACGGATGAGAAAAAAGGTCCTGGAGTCGGCCCGTTCCGACAGCCAGGAAGCTGTTTCAACCGAAGCGCCCCGGCTCAAGGCGGCACTGCCGGCGCCCGAAACAGAGGCGGTTGTCTTCGAACCGGTGGAGCAGCGGGCCGAAACGGCGCCTAAACGGAAGCTGTCCACCTTGGGGCGGATGGGAAAGACTGCCTTTGGTCTGATCTCTTCCCGTCGGGAGAACGCGCTTCCTGCGACAGTAGATTCAGGGACTGCTGCAGATCTACAATACGAGGCAACGCAACCAATGGCTGAAGTGGACACATGTTGCGGAAATCTCGCCGTGCAGGCGCCTGAACCGGTGGTTTCACCGGACGAAGTTATAGACACTGCTGGAGTAAGTTGCCCCGAAGAGCCTTGCATCGATCACACGGATGATAAGCGCCAGCCCTCCGTCGTCAACAGGGAAAAGATCGGCTGGGTGTCGCCGGCCTATACCGTCTCGCGCTCCGTCCGCCTCGACCCGCAGCTGGTGGCGAGAAATAAATGTGTCGCCTTTTTGTCCGACGCCGACGAAGTCGAATCGTACCGCGTGCTCCGAACCCAGATTCTCCAGCGCAGCCGCGAGCGGGGCGGAAACACCATCATGATCACGAGCGCCCTTCCGGGCGAGGGGAAGACCCTCACCGCCATCAACCTGGCCCTCACCTTTGCCAAGGAGTTCCGTCAGACGGCTCTCCTGGTCGATTGCGACCTGCGCCGCCAGCGGATCCACGAACTGCTCGGCATCGGGGGCGAAAAGGGACTCAACGACTATCTGCTGGACGACTGCCCCATATCCGATCTCATGGTATGGCCCGGTGTGGAGAAGCTCACTCTCATATCCGGCGGCAGGACCATCACCGAAAGCAGCGAACTGCTCGGTTCACCCCGCATGAAGGAACTGGTGGAAGACATGAAGCACCGCTACCCGGAGCGGTACGTGATCTTCGACGTGCCGGCCGTCCTCAGCGGGGCTGACGCCCTGGCCTTCGCGCCGCTGGTGGATCACATTGTCGTCACCGTCAAGGCGGGCGAGACCCCCATGTCCGAAGTCACCCGGGCGATCAGGATGCTCCCCCGGGAGAAGGTGCTGGGGGTGGTGCTGAACCGCCGGCGCAGGGGCGACGCGTAGCAAAGACGTGGAACTCGCCGCAGGTCATGACGGGGGCACGATCCGGGCCATCAGGTTCGCGGTCGTTGCCCTCGTCCTGTTTCTGGCTGAATTCCTGGCCCCGGAGGCCGTCTTCGAGCCCCTCAACCGCACCACCGCCATCATGACGGCGGAACTCTTGGGGCTCATGGGGCGCCATGCCCAGGCAGCAGGCACCCTGGTACGGCTCGACGGCTTCTCTGCCCGGGTCGTGACGGAATGCTCCGTCATCAACCCCGCCATCCTTTTTGCCTCCTTCGTCCTTGGTTCCGGCGCCTCTCCCCGCGCTAAGGCTGCCGGCATCCTGGCCGGTATTCCCATCCTCAACTCAATCAATGTCCTTCGCATTGCCGCTGTCATTGCCACGGGCGCGGCGGTTCCAGCCCTCTTCGAGGCGGTTCACGTCTACGTCGGTCAGATACTCATGGTGGGCGTGGTGTTATTCGGGGCGATTCTCTGGAGCCGGTGGGCCTCCGCCGATGGGGTTGCAACCTTTCCGTTTGTTCCCGGGGTACTGGCGTGGTCGGTGGTTCTCTTCGTTCCGTGGCTCTTCATGAACCGTTGGTACGTTGCCGTGGGCGATATACCGCTCAGGTTTTTGTTTGAAATGGCCGGAAGGCCCGTGGAGCTTCCCGTCGAGCGTCCTCTCTACTACCAGACCTTCAACAGCGTCCTTTTCGCGTCACTGGTCCTGGCGACAGGCTCCATCCCGATCCGGCGAAAAGCCGTATTCCTTGCAGGGGGGCTGGCTCTGCTGGCCGTGGGGCATCAGCTCTTCCGCGTCTGTAACATCCTCTTGTCCGCTTTCGGCATCCGGGAGGCCTACCTTGCCTCCGTGGCCATTCATGAAATCCTCGGATATCTCCTGCCGTTTCTGCTGTGGTTCATCCTGTGCCATGGGGTATCAAGACCGTCTGCGCACCGCCAGGGCTCCGCCGAGAAAGACCGCCGAGAGGCCGATACCCCAAGGTGACATCGCCGGCACGAAATTCGAGTCCGGCAACCCCATTGACGAAAAAAGATCGAGCCGCGGGAAGACCCCGCCGGTGCGCTGGTCGGTCACCGGTTTTCCCGAGGAAATGAGACGGGAGATGAGCTGGTCCGGCGTTTCATTGGGGTATTGGGCCTTCAGTACCGCCACGGAACCCGCCACGTGGGGCGCCGCCTGGGACGTCCCGCCCATGGTCGAGCCGGCGGCAGTGATGAATGCCCCCGGCGCCAGCATGTTGAGGAACGTGGCGGTGTTCGACATGCAGGGGACCTTGTCGGCACCGCTGGTCGCGTCGGTGCAGGCGGTCCACTTGATCCCTCCCACGTTCGCGTCGTACACCGCACCCACCGACACCGCGGCCGGGGTGCAGGCGGGGCGTGAGATGCCGTCTGTATACCCTTCGTTCCCTGCCGAGATGACTGTCACGATTCCCGCGCTCTTGGCGTTATTGATGGGGGTCACGTAGGGATTGGTCCCCCTGTTGCTGCATGCTGCGGTGTTGCGGCTACCATCCCCCAGGCTCATGTTGATGGCCACAATATTGTACGTTGCCCGGTTTGAAATGGCCCAGTTGATTCCTGCGATAACCAGGGCATCGGAAGAGGTGCCGTCGGGATTGAACACGTCGAGAACGGCTAGTTTCGCACCGGGAGCGACACCGGCGACAATACCGGCCACGTTGGTGCCGTGGCCCAGGTCGTCCAGGGCGTTGTCGTTGGTGGCAATATCCACCGATGCCGCCACCTTGCAGTCGGCCGGAACCCCCGGCGCGGTGCAGGAGCCGAAGGCCGGCAGCGTATAGTTTATCCCGCTGTCGATTATCGCCACGGTTGTGCCGCTGCCGGTTTTCCCGATGGCGGCGAGTGGGGGCTGGCCGATGAGGGGGAGGCTCTCGGCGAGATGGGGCCGGAGGACGCGGTTTTCGTACACAGCCTGGATGCCGGGAGCCGTCAGGAGACGGTCAAGGGCCTTTGTGGATCGAATTCTGGCGAAGAGCATCGGCAGGTGGGAGTAATCTGTTACCACCTCTCCCCCCTCGGCCCTGAGTGCGCCGATAACGTGGGATTTGGCAATGGCACCCTCATCGAGCAGGATCAGCATCTCCTGGGGAGCGCCGGACGAAAGCCGTTGCCGCATGCCCGGTGGTTCAACGGGCGCAGCGGCAGCGACTGACGCGGGGCTTTGACTGAAAAGGGCGGCAAGGAATGTGGCGGCGAGGATTTTCCGGATGACGGGAAGACGATGTGCGGGCATGACAGTCTCCATTTGGCGGGAGGATTGATTCATGCTTAAGAATGGCAGATGAAGTTCTCTTCGGTGTTACGACGGGGCCGAAAGTGTGTGAATGTGCGTGGATTTTGGGTGGGAGCGGCCCCTGTGACAGGGGCCGCCATGGAGGTCAAGACTGGCGCTTGCGCCGGATGCCGGCGAGGCCCGCAAGTCCCGAGCCCATGAGGAAGAGGGCAGGGGGGACGGGGACGGTGGTGGCGTTGGCGGGTGTTATGACCGTAACGATCCCTGGGCCGCTTGGGGCGACCTCGGTGATAATAGGGGGGAGTGGTTGTTGGGTGAAGAATGCGCTCATGCTTCGTATGCTGCTTGAACCTATCGTCGCCATGCGGCTTCCGCCGGCGCCGAAGGTGTCCGATGTGTCGAAGAAGAATCCCTGGGAGTAGGAGAGTTGGGTGAAGGTAAAGTCCATGGGTTCCACGACGGTCACGATGCCGGTTTTTTCAGCTGGAGCAATGACGGTGATGATCCCCTTGTCCTTTCTATCTTCAATCGGATTGATGACAGTGAGAATGGCGTTGCCACCGCTCAGGCTCTGGTTCAGGCCGGGAAGCTTAACATCAGCGCTTGAGGAGAAATCGGTGTATGCCGCCAGGGCATTGCCGGCAAGTCCGAGCAGGAGGGCCGCGGCGATTGTGGCGGTGATTGTTTTCATTGGTTCCTCCATGATCCGGAATGGAAAAAGAGGGGCCTCGGTCGAGGCCCCTCGAAGATACACCGCAGGTGGGCGGGGTTAGGGAAGCTGCGGGTTGATGGCACCGAGAAGATAAGGATACTCGGCTTCAGAGCCCTTGAAGAACTTCATCTCGTCCTTGGTGGCCCAGTACTTGGCCTTGGTGGCGGGGACGTTGGCCGGGCTGGAGGCGTAAGCTACCAGAGCGTCGACTACCGGGCGCTGTGCAAGGGAGGTGCGGGCAGCGTCCTCATAGACCCACTGGGTGGTCCAGAAATCGTAGACGCCGTTGCGGATGCTGTAGCGGGTACCGAAGTGGCCGTTGTACTTGACAGCCTTCACGTTCTGGCTGGTGCCGGCCGCACCAACGGTCTGGTCGGCGTCTGCATAGCCTATGGCGCCGATTGCGGAGCCGGAGGGGGTTGCGGTGCTGTTACCGTTTACGCACTTGATGAGGTCGGTGGAGCCTTCGTTGAACCAGACGGCGCCGGGGTTCTCGAAGCTGGCGAGGCCACTACCCCAACCATTGCCGCGGACCACCGAGAAGTCGAGGGCTGCTGCTGTGCCGGATCCGGCGTGGCGGAGGCACGCAACAACCGGTTGAGCCGTGAAGTAGCCGCCGAAGTCGGACCAGTCGGCTATCGTGCCAGAGAATATGGATACCGCCTGGAGGCGGGTAATGTTGTCGATTGTGCTGGCAGCACCGCAGGATCCGGCTGTACCGCCGCAGTCGGCGTCGCTGGCGCAGTATTCCCCGGACATGGCCCCGGCAGCGGTGGTGCACTTCTTGGCAGTTACGGCATTGTTCACAAAGAAGCCGAAGGGGACAACGAGGGGATTGTAAGAAGTGAGGCCGGAAGCATTCTCGCCGGTCAGGACGTTATCAACAAGACCGCCGCCAAGGGGGCCGAACTTCTGGCCATGGCTCTCCTGAACAAAAGCCTCGCCGGATACGTCGGACGCCCCGAGGGTAATGGTCTGGCAGGTAAGGGTGTTGGGAGCGGTGACCGAGTCGGCCATTTTACGCTGGTAGGCGTTGGGGCAGCCGTCGGGGTTGGTGGTCCCCTTCAGGGAGCGGACCGACTCATAGGAGGCCTTGGAGGAGTAACGAATGATTACGTCGTTGCCGCCGAAACCGGAACAGGCCTTACCGGAAGTAATGCCGTGCTTTTTGCTGCTGTCTTCTGCCTTGGTGATGGAGGTGCATCCTTTGGCGGTGAGGAAATTGGAGGCTGCTGTGTTCCAGAAGAGGTATTGGGCGGAGGCACCGTAGATGTTGATATCGACGGTGGCGGCCTGGGCAATGGCGGCGGAGGAAAGGACCGCCGCTGCAGCGACCATGGTCTTGAGGGTTTTCTTCTTCATTGCATTAGTCTCCTTATGTATTGGTTATCCCCCCGGGTGACCGGGGGGATTGATGCTGTGCTTACTGCTTCTTGCGGCGGATACCGACGAGTCCGAGGAGGCCTGAGCCCATGAGGAAAAGTGCAGGAGGGACTGGAACGTTCGACGCTACCTGGGTACCGCCAGTGGAAAGGGTCTTTATGGTGACCTGTTTGGCGCCGGCAGCACCGGAGGTAAGGCTCGGGTTGTCCCAGAAGAAAAGGTTCTGCTTCGCTTCACCGCCCGTGGCAAGGGCGGCAAGGTTCATTTCGCCGTTAGCGACGGTGTACGTGGTGTTGAACTTGCCTACCCTGGTGCCGTTGCCGTCAAGTTTGTTCCAGTAGGAAGATGGGTTGGCCATTGCAAGCGTTACAGTTGAAGTGGCAGATGGTGCATAAATTCCGAGAGTATTAGATATCATTGAACTGGTAGTGCCCCACTGAGTAGTGGCAATGCTCTGTGTGTCGGTCTTGCTGGAGAGCCAGAGGTCCTTGTTGGCGACGTTCACGGCATAGTATGCAACGTTGAGGTTGGACAGCGCCGAGGTGGCCAGTGCGCCCCCGAGGTAGGAGTCGGCACCGGCGCCAAGAGTTACTGGACCATTCTTAGCGGCTGCGATGATGTCTTGAACTTTGCCGAGGTCGGTGGCAACTTCCGTCATCACGGTTTTATCGTACACTACCCGAACAAGGTGATCCTGCTCAAAGTACGCCATGGCATTCCCGGCCATTGCTGCAGTCATCAGTGCGCCCGCGAGAAGGGCAATCATCTTCTTTTTCATTTTCTTGATCCTCCTGAGTTCGATAATGTTTGGGTGTGTCCTGCGTGTTGGTGCTGCTTCGACGTCCTGTCAGTTCCATTACCGCCCCAGGCAACCCGGCCATCCATCGGCCGGATTCGCCTTCTGACGTATACCGGCGTTGGCTCGTGCGGGGCTCCTCAACGTACCTTCAGGTACGCCTCCGTCGCCTCCTCCTCGCCGCCTTGGTCTCCGTCAAAAATCGAATCCGTCTCGTGGACCCGTAGGCTTTCCGTCACACGGTTACCCGTGTTTTGGCCTTTACTGGTGCATCGTCGAAGGCGCGGGGCCTTCGTGTAATACCGTCCGGTATACGGTCTTTTCCTTTCAACACCTCCTTTCATGAGTTTGGGCCGGGCAGACGGCAACAAAAAAGCCCGCATCAGGCGCCATGGGCGCTCGTGATGCGGGCTTTCCGTTTCCTGTCCGGCAGGTCGGCAAAGTACCCGGCGTTATTGGGTTAATCGTGTAATGCGTTTACGCTATTGAAGCGGTTTTTCCAGGTTCCCGGTCCCTAGTCCCCGGCCCTGTTGAAGCTGATTTCCTCGAACTTCTCGATTCGGCCGATACCCCCCTGGCTGAAATTTACCTTGATGTAGCCGGTGAATTCATTGCTGGAGAGGTCATTGAGCATATCAACCAGCCGCTGGTATTTCTCGGACCGGCTGAGCCTCAGGATTTTTCCGTTCTGCCGTTCCACGTTCAATGTCGTCTCCGCTCTTCCCTTGCAATGCCTCTCGGTTTTGGCCTTTGCCATGTGACGCGCTCCAGCTTAGCAGCGGTTTATTACAGGCAAACGAAAGATTCATGACAATTAGTTTAAATATTTTTATGGACGTCCCGGTTCCGTTTCGACCCGGCCAGATGGAACGAAGCGGGACTCTAGCAGCGGATTGTTGCGAGTCAATGACAGTTCTTTGAAATTTTGATGAATTGCGCCGGAAAAGAGAGGGCGAAAATCCCTGTTGCGGCAATAATCAATAATTTCAAATCATTAGACTGATTTCACGATTTGGCCGGCAAGATAAAGCCGGTTTTAAGAAAAAATCATCATGTCCGAAGCGAATCTGTAACAAACAGCTGATAGGGTGCGTCGGTCCGTGAGGGTGCCGATGGATGAGCTGAAAGGCGAGGTAGTCATATGTATAGATATGCACGTAAGTATGCTTTTACTGTCGTTGCCGTGGGTCTGGTCGCAGGTTGCGCCGCTCCGGAGAGGGGCGGATTGATCAAGGCCGGCGACCCGGTGCGGGTTACTTATACCTGCTTCGACGGTACCGGTGCCCTGGCGGCAACCAATGTCCGGGAAGCGGCGGGAAACAACGGAGTCAAAAAGGGGCCGCTTTTTCTTCCTTCCCGTGATTATTCACCCCTGCAACTCACGGCAGGAACCAGGCCCGAGGCGAAGGACAGGGGTGTTGACGACGAACTGGCAGCCGGCCTGGCCGGGGCGGTGGTGGGCAAGGGAGTCGGCGAGGTGGCAAGCGTTGAACTGGCCGGCGGCCCCCTGGAAGGACTGTCCGGCGGAGACCGTTACCTGAAGATGGCCACGGTCCGCAAAAGAGCCAAGGAGCTGCGGCTGGGGAGGGAGGAATATCTCACCAGGACCGGCCGCGAGCCGGAGAAAGGGCGCAGGTTCGTGCTCGATCCGGCCCTGCCGGGGATAGTCGAAGAGGTTACCGACAAAGAGGTGGTCATCCGTTTCCCCCTCCCCGACGGGGGCGTGGTGCAGACCCCCTTCGGACCGGGCACTGTGCGGGACGGGGGCGACCAGTGGGAGATCGTCATCGATGCCGCCGTGGGGCGGATCGTGCGAAGCGGCCCATTGGCGGGAAGGATCAGCGACGTGAACGAGCGGTTCTTTACCATCGACTACGGCTATCCCTTTGGCGGTGAGTCGCTGCGGTGCGACGTGAAGGCGGAGAGGTCGGAGCAGGTGGGGAAACGCTGAGAGACAAGGGAGCGGCCACGATGAACAGAACAGCCACGTCAAAAATAGTTGCCATGATGCTTGTTGTCGCGGTGGCCATCCCGGCCCTGGCGGCTGAACCACGGAATGGGGAGTCGGCCGGGGCCGATGCGGTCCTGACAAAAGCCATCGAGGATGCGCTCGGCAATGGCACGGGCTCCGTCACTGTTGACCTGCCGCAGGCTGAAGGGAAGGCAAAAGCCGGCGATCTCGTGACGCTCCGCTATACCATGACCACGGCCGACGGTGCCCTGGTGGCAACCACCGAGGAGTCGGTGGCCGCTGACAAGGGGCGCCCGCGCTCCGTGGCATTCACGGCCCGAAGCCGCTACCGCCCCGAAGAGATCGTTGCCGGCGGCGAAGGGAATCTTCCGGGGGTGGCAGAGGCGGTCATCGGCATGGCACCGGGGGAAAAGAAGCATCTGTCTCTCTCCGCCGACAAGGCGTTCGGTGCCCGTGACCCCCAGCGGGTCGTCACCATGGCGACGGTGAAGAGTCTCCCCCGGACAGTCGCCATTCCGGCGGCTGACTACGTGAAGAATTTCGGTGCCTTGCCGGTGGTGGGAAAGGAACTTCCGGTGGTTCCCTATTTTCCGGCCAGGGTCATCGAGGTGACCGAGCAGCAGGCAAAGCTGCAACTCCTCGCCAGGGACGGCGAGCGGTTCACCGAAAGCTTCGGCGCCGTGGAGACGAAGGTGGATGGGGAGTCGGTGAAGATCCGTCTGGTCCCCACCATCGGCGCTCCCTTTGAGTTCCGTGGGGCACGGGGGACCATCACCGCAGCCGGCGAGGAAAACTTCACGGTGGATTTCAACCATCCCCTGGCCGACCGGAGTGTGGTGCTCGATCTTGAAGTGGTTTCGCTGACCAAAGGGGAGAAGCTCGCGGCCATATCCGTTCCGTGGCTCGAAAATCACGATCAGGGGCTTGAGAAGGCGAAACAAGAAGAGAAGCCCGCAGTGCTGGTCCTCTACGCCGACTGGTGCCAGTGGTGCAAGAAGCTCTTTGGCGAAACCGCGGAGGATCCGCGGATAAAGGCGGTTTCCGACCGTTTTGTCTGGATACGGGTGAACTCGGACAAGGAGAAGGCATACAAGGAACAATACGGCCAGGACGGCTATCCGCTGATCGTACTCCTCGACCGGCAGGGAAAGGTGGCGAAGAAGCTGGACGGCTTCCGCGATGCCGCCGGCCTGCGGGAAGAGCTGAATGCGCTGCTGTAGTTCACAGACTCCTCCATTCAATTCAATGATCTGAAAGGCTTACCGACCATGACCACTATATTTCCGCCGATACCCGACCGGTTGCGGCCCCTGCTTCGTATTGCCTTCATGTGTGGGATCCTCGCCACTCTGCCGATTCTCTGCGATGTGTATGCCGCCGACGAGCCCCCTGCCGCCCGGGACGAAGCACGCCCGGAAGAGGCCGCGGAGCCGGCGGCAACCTCCGCTCCCGCCCCCGCGGAACAGCCGGTAACTTTTGCGATTACCACCATACTGGTGGAGAGGAATACCCTTTTCGCTTCGGACAGATTGCAGGAGGTGATGGCCCCCTTCGTGGGTGACGGCAAGACCGCCGATGACGTGGAAAAGGCCCGGGAAGCGCTGGAGAAATTCCACCACGATCAGGGCTATCCGACGGTGATCGTGAACATCCCCGAGCAGTCGGTGGAGGAAGGGATTATCCGGCTACAGGTGGTCGAGCAGCGGATCAATACGGTTACTGTCACGGGTAACCGTTATTTTTCACGGGAAATGATCCTAGGAAAATTCCCCTCGCTCCAACCCGGCGGGATCCCCCATGTTCCGACCCTCCAGGCCGAGTTCACCAAGGCGGGACGGAATCCGGACCTCAAGATCACGCCGGCCATGGCGCCTTCCAGGGAAGTGGGGTATGTGGACGTGGAGCTGAAGATAGAGGAGAAGCTTCCCCTGCACGGCAGCCTGGAGCTGAACAACCGGTCGAGCCACGACACCTCCGCCCTGCGGCTCAATGGAGCCATCCGCTACGACAACCTCTGGCAGCGGGAGCACTCCGTCGGGCTCCAGTACCAGACCGCACCCGAGAAAACACGGGAGGTCCAGATCCTCTCCGGCTCCTACGTCCTTCCCGATCCGTGGCATGACGACCGGCGGATCGTCTTCTACGGCGTCTGGTCCGATACCAATACCTTTGCGTCCCTTGGGGATATGCAGGTTCTCGGTAAGGGAATCATCGTGGGTGGGCGGTACCTGATTCCGCTTGCAGGCAAGGGCCTTTACAACCACAGCGCCACCCTGGGCATCGACTACAAGAGGTTTGACGAGAGTGCCGGGTTCAAAACTCGCGTAAGTTACCTGCCGCTGTCAACGGCCTACGATGCGTCGCTTCAGGATTCCACCGGGTACACCCTCTTCAACGCCGGTCTCAATTTTGCTTTCCGGGGCGCGGTGACGGACCAGTCGGAAATGGCCGTCAAGCGCTCCGAAGCCAAGGGTAACTATCTGGCCGCCATCCTTGGGCTGGAACGGCAGCAGAAGCTTCCCCTCGGCATGGGGCTCCGCGCGCGGATTGACGGACAGCTCTCCAGCGAACCGCTTATCCCCAACGAGCAGTTCGTGGCCGGCGGCATGGACAGCGTGCGGGGGTACAAGGAGAGCGAGGCCCTGGGCGATAACGGCTTCCATGGCACCGTTGAGCTTCGGGTGCCTGACATTACTCTGGGAAGCGCCATGAGCATGACCCCCTACGTTTTTTACGACATGGCAGCCGTCGAGCTGAAAAAGCCCCTTCCCGGCGAGAACCGCAGCCAGACCCTCCAGGGCACCGGGGCCGGCGTGCGGGGGATGCTGTTCAAGTTCCTCGAATACCAGGTCGATTTCGCAGTTGCCCTCTCCGATTCGGACCGGATCAAGGAAGGGGACCAGCGGGTGCATTTCAGGGTCAGCTGCGCGTTCTAGCAACGGGAGAAGGATATGAGCAGGAAACATTCAATCGAAACCAGATCCATCGCCCTCTTCATGGCGACGACCACCGCGCTGTCGCCGGTGCTGGCCAGCGCCCAGGGAGTGCCCCGCGCAGCATCGCAGACAACCGGTGTCCCCCGGGCCGCAGCCGTCCAGAGTTCGGGTATCCCCCGGGTCCTGTCCAATCTCATTCCCCCCACGGCCACGACTCTGCCGCAACTCAAGCCTGGCGGGGTTCTGGCCAATGCCGCGGTCGACACAACCGGCAATCTCCTTACCGTGAACCAGAGCGCCGACAAGGCGGTCATCGACTGGAACTCCTTCAACGTCGGCCGGGACGCCACGGTCCGGTTCAACCAGAACAAGGAGTGGTCGGCCCTTAACCGGATCTGGGATGCCAACCCGAGCCAGATCTTCGGAACCGTCAAGGCCGACGGGAAGATCTACCTCATCAACCGCAACGGGATTCTCTTTGGCAAGGATGCGCGGGTGAACGTCAACTCCATCGTTGCATCGTCGCTCCACATCACAAGGGAGAACTTCGATAAAAGCCTCCTGAAATTCAGCAATCAGCAGGGGACTCCGGATGCCCCTGATGTGGCCATGCAGACCTACACGGCCGGTGCCGTGGCCAACGACGGTCAGATAACCACTGAAAAGCAGGGTGCCGCGATCCTCATGGGCTCCCAGGCTGAGAACCGCGGGGAGGTCGTTTCGCCTGAGGGTCAAATCGGCCTCGCGGCCGGCGATGAGGTGGAGCTTGCCCCCGACGAGAGTGGCAAGCGGCGGTATCTCGTGAAGGTTACTGCCAATCCGGGTGTTGCCGTGAACCGGGCCGAGGGGACCATGACGGCCGACTCCGGCGTCATCGGCATGTATGGCCGTCAGGTCGTTCAGGACGGCACTGCACGGGCCGTTTCCGCCATCAAGAAGAATGGCGTCATCGAACTTCTGGCCACCGACTCAATCTCGTTGGGAAAGGGGAGCAGAACGGAAAGCCCCGTTTCCGCTTCCTCTGAAACGGCCCATGAATCCTTCGAGTTCAAGGGGGGCGACATCCAGCTCAAGGGTCTCATGCCGGTGGTGGATACGGCGCCGGACGGCCCGCGCGTGCCGGTGAAGCGGATCGACATTGAGGGAACGGTTTCGGCCCCGTCGGGGAGCGTGGTTCTCGAAGCCGATGAGCGGGTTTATCTGTCAAATGGCGCCAGGGTTGACGTGAGCGGGACCGAGGTCAATCTCGCGGCCGACGCGAACCGGATCGAATTCACCTACACCTCCGAGATCCTGAAGGACGAGTTCACCCAGAAGAGTGGTTTCCTCAAGGGGAAGACCGTCTCCATCGACGCCCATCAGGGGGCGAGCATCGGTGATGTTTCCGGCGAACTGGGAAAGCGGGAGAAGACGGCCCTTGAACGAGGCGTGACCGGTGGCGATATCGCGATATCGGCCCGTTCGGGTGATGTCATTGTCCGGAATGGGGCGGAGTTGAACTTTTCCGGCGGCAAGACCAACTACGCTGAAGGGAGCTACACCACCACCCGGCTTACCTCCCAGGGGAAGGAATACGACATTGCCACGGCTCCCCGGGAACTGGTTTACGATGGCCAGATCACCAAGGAGTCCTTCCATGCTGCCCACTCCGAAGGTGCCGATGCCGGCAGTCTCGTCATGGTGGCGCCCCGGATGGCGATGGACGGCTCCATGAAGGGTTCGGTCACCCGGGGGGTATTCCAGACGCTGCAGGCCGAGCCGGTGAACGGAACCGGCAAGCAGTCGGCCAAGGGGCGAAAGCTCCCCCTTGCCGGTACTGCAGAGTTCGGACAGAAGTCCACCAACCAACCCCCCGACGCCGAAGACGCCGTGCTGGGCGATACGGTTATCGCGGCGAATGTCGCACTGCTTCCGGCGGATTTCACCGACGACAGCGACCTCGCTGCCCAGCGCAGCGCCACCTACCTGCCGGCAGCTACCATCAATGACTCGGGAATCGGGACGCTGCGAGTCAGCTCCAACACCACCATCAAGACCGACCAGGGAGCAGTTGTCCAGCTCCAGCCCGGCGGGGAGCTGTCGTTGACGGCCCGTAGCATCGTTCACCAGGGTAACATCGACGTTGCCGGCGGCACGGTGAACCTGGTGACCCAGAACAACGTCACCAATTACGAAACCCTGGGGGGGGAGGCAAATCCAAAGGCAGCAGCGGTTGCCGATGAAGGGATCACCATTGCCTCGGGAAGCGTGATCAGCACCGCCGGTGATGTGCTCGACAACGGACCGGCGGTAAGGGTGAAGACTCAGGGAATGGAGGCCGTCAGGACCAACGGGGGGACGGTGAAGATATTCGACCGGACCGCCAAGGGGCATGGTGTGGATGTGGCCACCGGTTCAAGCGTTGATGTGAGCGGCGGTCACGTGATCGACACGAAAGGAAAGGTAACCGGGGGCGATGCCGGTTCGGTGTCCATCCAGGGGGAGCGGGTCAACCTCGATGGCGATATTGCCGGTTACTCCCTCGTGGGGAAAAAGGGTGGCGGCATCAGCGTCCACGCCGGCGAGGTGGTGGTTGCCGCTAATCCTTCCGCCATAAGCAACGACGGCACAAAGACCGTCATCGCAGACGACCGGTTTGCCGGCTCCGGCTTCAGTTCCATCGAATACAAGGCCGAACGGAACCTGACCGTGGCGGAAGGGGCGAACCTTGCCCCCTCGGCTGTGAAGGAATTCACCTCTACCCGTGGTGGCAGCAGAGTGGCCCGCAGCTCGGTAAGCGACGATCTTGTGGGTCCGTCGAAAGTGAAACTTGCGGCCGGCGCCAACCTGGACCGCAACGATCCGACGGCGGTCCCCAGCGTGGATGACGCCAAGGTCGTCATCGCGCAAAATGCCACGATCAAGACCCCGTATTCCGGCGAGATTTCCGTGTCGGGACCGGAAGTGGATGTGGCCGGAACCCTCTCGGCAGCGGCCGGGAAGATAACCCTGACCGCCAAGTCCCGTTCCGTCATCCTGCGGCCCACGGCCCGCATCCTGGCGCCCGCTTACCTGAAGGCGGACCTGAAGCCGCTGATGCCCAACCTTCCCCTGGGGCATACGGCTTACGATGCCGGCACCGTACGGGTGGAAGGGGTGAGCCTGAACCTCATGCCTGGCGCCATTATCGACGTGTCCGGTTCCGCCCCCGCCACCAGCTACGCCAGGACCGGCAGGGGCGCCGTCATCGCCCGGACCGTTGCCGGCGCGCCGGGCGAGGTTCAACTCGTCTACTCCGACCCGCTGCAGCCCGAAAATCTCGTTGGTGCCGACTTCCGGTCTGCCGCGTTCCTGCCCGGCCTGCGGGGGGGCTCCTTCTCGCTCCTTTCCCAGAGCATCGAGCAGGGGCTGTCGCTCCGCGGAGATGAGCTTGCGCGGCTCGCCGCCGCCGGCTTCGATTCGTTCTCATTTACCAGCAAGAAATCCCTCACCTTTTCGGATGATGTGAACCTGACAGCCGGCAGGAAGATTCTTCTCGACGCGCCGGAGATGATCGGCACCGACGGCCGTTCCGTGGCCCTGCGGGCACCCTGGCTGGTACTGCGCAATACCCTTGCGGGCGATGACCCCTCCGTGCGGCAGGCGGCGACCGGGAGCGGCATCCTGACCCTGAGCGGCGACTGGCTCGACGTGGACGGGGCCGTGACCCTTTCACGCTTCGACGCAGTAAGCGCCGATATCCGCAACGACATCCGCCTTTTCGACCGGACCTATTCCCTGGACGGGACCAACTGGAAGTGGCACGGCTCCCTTGTGGTGCCGGGTAACCTCTCTCTCAAAGCCGACCGGATCTACCCGGCCATGCACTATCTGGACCCCGCCTATCCGTCGCGGGGGATGGTGCCGTCGGACTTCGCCGTGAAAGCCGGGCGCGATATCACCATCCTCCCCGCGACGGTCCGCAGCACTCTGCCGGTTCCTTCGGCCGGGGGGGCGCTCCTCTTTCAGGCCGGAGGCAACATTATCCAGCAGGGGACTCTCGCCGCGCCGGCCGGCACGATCAGACTGGAGGCCAATCCCGACACGGGGCGGGTTTATCTGGGCGCGGGGAGTGTCACCACCGTCAAGGGTGAGGGGATGGTCCCCTTCGGGGAAGTCCACGAACTCTACTGGGAGCTGGTGGACAAGAACAACCCGAAACTCCTCGGCAACAAGATAACGGCTGCCCCTGACAAGGAGATAAGCGCCACCGGGAACGAGGTCATCGTCCGCGACGGTGCGGCCCTTGATCTCTCCGGCGGCGGCACCCTTTACGGTTACCTGTTTCAGCCGGGGCTCGAGGGGAGCAGCGACCCCCTCGGCAAGGCGGGGCGATATGTGATTCTTCCCGACAATTCGGTCTCGCTCCCCGGAGACCGGGTCTACCTGGAAGGGAGCGACCTCCTGGCGGCTGGGTACTACACCCTGCTCCCCGTGCAGTATGCATTTCTTCCCGGAGCACTGGTCGTGACCGACACCGGCAAGGCCATGAACCCCGGCGAACGGACAAAGAGCTGGGACAACCATACCATTGTCGTCGGAAGTGTCAGCAGGGATGCTACCTCCCTTGGCACCACGAAACTCACCGGCTTCGAGGTGAGGCAGGCGGCCGACGTGCTCCGGGAGGGGAACTTCACCGTTGCCTCCCTGGAGGCGGGTGATGCCGGCTCTCTCTCCCTCAAGGGAAACAGCACCGTCGTCGACGGGAACGTCTCGGCCCGTCCCCTTGCGGGCTACCAGGGCGGGACGCTGGAACTGAGCGGCAGGAACGTCAACGTCCAGTCGACGCGGGTTCCCCTGCCAGCCGGCTTCGGCGCGGGGAACCCCCTTGAGGCCCTTCCCGACAATCTCCGGGACCGCCTCTTCGTGACTGCGGACTTCCTGAATGGCGGGTTCAGCCGTGTGACGCTCGGTGACACCACCAAGGCCGACACCGTTACGGTCGAGAGTGGCAGCTCCATCGCCGCCGGCGGCATTACCCTGGCCGCGAAGAACTCCGTCATCCTCGGCGAGGATGTGAATCTCTCTGCAACGAAAAGTGCCGGAGACGGTGTCGTCGCCATTGTCACGCCCACCGGCGATGCGGTTCTCGGTGCCGGCTCAACGGTCAAGGGCGAGGCAGGGGTGACACTCGATGCCCGTACCCTGGAGCTTCAGGAAACCGACGCCAAGAAGCAGGCCGGAATCGATGCCCGGGGAGGAACGCTTACCCTGGCCTCCGATACCATCCGGTTCACCGAGGGTGATGCAGTGCCAGCGGAAAAGGGATTCCATGTTACAGAGAAGCTCTGGTCGGCCTTTGGCACCGCCGATTCCGGTGCCGGCAAAGCCCCGGAAGAAATCGTCATCAAAGGGCGGTCGGCGGTTGCCTTCACCGGCAGCCGCACCCTGAATGCAGCCG
Organism: Geobacter metallireducens GS-15; assembly: GCF_000012925.1. Taxonomy (NCBI): domain Bacteria; kingdom Pseudomonadati; phylum Thermodesulfobacteriota; class Desulfuromonadia; order Geobacterales; family Geobacteraceae; genus Geobacter; species Geobacter metallireducens. The sequence continues at coordinate 1,633,947 of NC_007517.1, forward strand.
GTGACATGGTTATCGATACGCCGAGGATCACCGCTTCAGGAGGGGAGGGAAGCGCCCCCACAATAACGGCCTCGGCCCGGAATCTGACGTTGCGCAACACCGGCAGCCAGTCGACGGATGCCTCGCTTGCGGATACCGCGTCCCTCACCATGGCGGCCGACACGATCACGGTGGATGGGGCACGCTACGATGCAGCAGCCAAGAAGGTGACCGGCGGTGA